>JBBQDQ010000158.1:0-7920 GCA_038319835.1 Thermoanaerobaculia bacterium
CGAGACGAAGTTGCTCTGCATGAGCATCGCTCCCTTCGGCTCGCCCGTCGTGCCGGACGTGTAGATGAGGGTCGCGAGGTCGGAGGGCTGGCGCGCGTCGGCGCGCTTCTCGAAGGCCGAAGGATCGGCCGCGTGGGCGACACGGCCCGCCTCCAGAATGCCCGCGTAGGGCGTCGTGCCCGCGAGCGACGACCCGTCGAGCACGATCACGTGCTTCAGCGCCTGCTTCACCTCGGGGGACGTCTCCTTGGCCGCGAGAACCTTCGCCGCCTGCTCGGACGTCGACGCAAAGGCGACCGTCGCGCCGGAGTCCTTCATGAGATAGGCCACCTGTTCGGTGACCATCGTCGGGAAAATTGGAACGAGGACCGCGCCGTAGCATTGGCAGGCGAAGTCCACGATCGACCACTCAGGCCGGTTCTCCGAGAGCAGCGCCACGCGCCCGCCCTGTTTCACGCCGAGGCCCTCGAGAGCGCACGAAACGGACTTGACGCGGTCCATGAACTCGGCCGTCGAAGTGGGAATCCACTTCCCGCCCTGCTTGTGGAGCAACAGATCCGGCTTCGGCGTGTCCGCGAGATTCCGGAAAATGTCGACGAGTGTCCGTGCCGTCATGAAAAACCTCCGCTGCCTGTCCCTGAACCGCACGGATTATAGTGTCTCGTGGCCCTTGCACTCACTCTTTTGTCGGTTTTCACTCTCGCCGGACTCGTCCTGTCGAGCCTCTCGGGGTGGGCGCTGTCTCACGCGCTCGGCGGCTCGATCACGGCCGCGCGGCACATCGCCCTCGCCGTCCCGACGGTGCTGTTCTCCCTCTTCACGCAGTCGATGATCCTTTTCTTCTTCATCGGCACGGGAAAGATGCTCAAGGAAGCCGCCGCAAAACGGCCCGATGCGGCCGGACGCGATTACATCCTGACCCGCGTGAAAGGTTTCAAGCTTCGGACCTCCGCACTCTGCACCTTTGCTCCGTTGTCCGCGCTCGCCGCCGGCCTCCTGGGCGTGACCGCTCACACGGGCAAGACGCCGGCCTGGATCCACCTCGCCGCTGCGATCGGCTGCGTGCTTCTGCACGTCGTCGCGTTCGGGCGCGAGGTCGTGGCCATGGCCGCGACAAACCAGCTCATGGACGAGGCCGCAACGCTCGTGCCTCCCGCGCCGGAAATTGCGACCGGGCCCGGATGAAGGTCGCCCTCGTCACCGGCGGGGCGAAGAGGCTCGGGTTCGAATTCGCGAAAGCGCTGGCCAAGAGTGGCTATTCGATCGCGATCTCCTTCAGAAGCGATCCCGAAGCGGCGGGCCGCGCAGTTGATCTTCTTAGAAAGAAGGAGGGGGGCCGCGCAGAGGCGTTTCAGGCCGATCTCGCGGTCGACGGCGCGCACCATGCGCTTATCGAAGCAATTTTCTCTTCCTCTCTCTTTTCTTCCTCTTCGCCTCCGCGCCTCGACGCCCTCGTCCACGCCGCGTCGCCGTGGATTCCGAAGCCGTTCGCTTCCGTGTCGCTTGCCGATTGGGAGTCCGTCTTTCGCGCCGGCCCCCGCGCCGCGTTCTTCCTCGCGCAGGCGGCGGCGCCCGCCCTCGCGCGCTCGTCCGGATCCATCCTGTTCGTCTCCGATGTCGCCGCCACGCAGGCGTGGCCGTCGCACATCCCGCACGCGGCCGCGAAGGCGGCCCTCAACGCCCTGGTCCGCAACCTCGCGGTCGCCATGGGCCCGAACGTCCGCGTCAACGCCGTCGCGCCAGGCGTCGTCCTGCCTCCAGCCGAGATGAGCGCGGAAGCGATCGCGGCCCTCATCGCGAAAACGCCCCTCGCGCGTCCGGTCGACGTCGCGGACTTGATGGCGATGGCGATCGCGATCCTCGAGAACCGATCGATGACGGGCCAGATCGTCGCCGTGGATTCGGGGCGCTCGATCGTCTAGCCGGGCGGCTCCAACGCCTCGAACTCGCCCGCTTCTTCGGCAAGCTTCCGTGCGAAGAGCGCCGCGAAGGCGACGCGGTCGGCCGCGAGGCGTCGGCCCGCCTCGGTGGCGAAGCGTGCCGCGGCCATCTTCTCCGCGATCTCCCGCGCCATCTCTCCGAGCGTCATCCGCTCGCGCGCGCCCGCGACGAGGAGCTGCGTCACGCCGTACGCGCCAACGGATTCGAGGAGCATCGCGTCGTGGACGATTCTCTCTTCCCTCGTCTGCGGGTCCGATGCGACGCGGCCGAGAGAGGTGACGAGAGAAGAGATTTCTTCTAATGGAATATGGAGGGAGCGCAGAAGAAGATCTTCGCGGCTGTCGCGAGTGATCCGGCGCGCGGAGGGGAGGCCCGCGAAGGCGGTCAGAAGAAAGAGCCGCGCGGGCAACGCGCCCACGGCGTCTACGGCGCTCTCCTTCCCTTCTTCACCTTCAAAGAGAATCTCCGAGATCCTCAATCTCCTCTCGACGAAACCGAACTCCGTCATCCCGTCGAGGCCGACGGAGAGGGGCTTGACGAAGTCGAGAATGCGCGCCTTCGCTGCGAAATCGAGCCCGAGCGCCATGGCATGATCATAAGCAGCTGCCGAGGAGGACACGTGACCCGTCGATTTCTGCGCGCATTCGCAGCCTCCACCGCCGTTCTCGCCCTCGTCTCCTGCGGCAGGGCCGAGCCGCCCGCGAAACCGGCTGGCTTTCGAGTTGCGCTACTGACTCCCGGCCCGATCTCGGACGCCGGTTGGAACGCGGGAGCGTACGAAGGCCTCAAGGCGATCGAGAAAGAGCTCGGCGCGTCCGTCTCGCACGTCCAGGTGAAGTCGCCTTCGGAATTCGAAGAGCAATTTCGTGCCTACGCGGCGAAGGGCACGAACCTCGTGTTCGGCCACGGGTTCGAGTTTCAGGACGCCGCCGAGCGTGTCGCGAAGGAGTATCCGAAGACGGTTTTCGTGACGACCTCCGGCTCGAAAACAGCATCGAACCTCGCGCCCATCGTCTTCGAGCTGGAGCAGGCGGCCTATTTGTGCGGCCTCGTCTCGGGTCGCATGACGAAGACGGGCAAGGCCGGCATGGTGGGCGGCGTGGAGCTGCCCTCGATCAAGTCCACCTTCCTCGCCTATGAGGCGGGGTTCGTCGCGGGGCATCCGGGCGGAACCGCGCGGCGCGTCTTCACGGGCTCGTTCGAGGACGTCGCGGGCGCGAAGGCCGCGGCACTCGCGCTCGCGGACCAGGGCTGCGATTTCCTCTTCCAGAATGCCGACGCGGCGGCGCTGGGCGTCTTCAAGGGCGCGGAGGACAGGAAGATTCGCGCGTTCGGCACGAACAAGGACCAGAACGCGCTGTCGCCGGCCATCCTCGCTTCGGCCGTCATCGACATGCCGCGCGCCTTCGTCGAGACCGCGCGCCGCGTGAAGGACGGGAAGTTCGACGGTCAGCCCCTCCGGTACGGCCTCCAGAGCGGCGTGATCTCGTTCGTCTGGAACCCGGCCGCGAAGGCGGACGTCCCTGCGGCCGTGGCCGACGAAGCGAAGGCGACCGAAGAGAAGATCAAGGCGGGGACAGTCGTCGTTCCACGGGGAAATTTCTGACTCCCTCTCCCCCTTCTAAGAAATCTTCGTCTTCGTCTTCGCTCCCGGCCCTCGAGCTGAGGGAAATCTCGAAGCGCTTCGGCGAGACCCGGGCTCTTTCCGAAGCAAGTCTCGTCATTCTTCCGGGCGAGATCCACGCCCTCCTCGGCGAAAACGGCGCAGGCAAGTCCACGCTCGTCGCGATCGCCGCGGGACGCCAGGCGGCGGACGCCGGCGAGATTCTCAGGAACGGATCGCCGGTGGCGTTCCGCGGGACGCGCGACGCCCGGGACGCGGGGCTCGCTCTCGTGCCGCAGCACGATCTCTTGATCGGCGCGGCGAGCGTCGCCGACAACCTCGCGTTCCTGGATCCCACGGCGCCGTTCCTCGAGTCCGCGCCCGCGCGACGCGCCCGCGTCGCGCGGGTGGCGAAGGCGTTCGCCTTCGAGCTGGGCGACGCCGAGGCACGCGTCGACACGCTCTCCGTCGGGACGCGGCAGCGCATCGAGATCGCGGGCGCGCTCGCGAGCGATCCCGACGTCCTCATCCTCGACGAGCCGACGGCCGTCCTCTCGCCGGACGAGACGGCGGCGCTCTTCGCGTCGCTGAGAGCGCGGGCCGACGCGGGCGGGGCCGTCGTCCTCATCACCCATCGCCTCGCGGAGGTGTTCGCGGGCGCCGACCGGCTCACGTTGATGTCGCGCGGGAAGACCGTCAAGACGTGCCGAACGAGCGAGACGACCCCCGAAGAGATCGGCGGGCTCCTGGTCGCGGGCGCGGAGGGTGGCATTCACCCTTCTAAGCACGCGGCGCGAAGCGCCGCGGCCGGCGTAACGTCGAGTCTCACGCTGACCAGTTTTGCTCCGACCGGTTCGCGAGGGAAGCAAATCTCTCTTTCCCTCTCCCCAGGCGAGCTGCTCGTCCTCCTCGCGATCGACGGCAATGGAGCCGACACGATCGCGCGCGCGATCGCCGGGCTCGAGCCGTTCGAAGGCGACGTCGTGCTCCGTGGCGTCCGGCTGCCGGGCCGGGGCGACCCGCTCGCGTTTCGCGCGGCGGGCGGCGCCTTCGTTCCCGCCGATCGGCGCGAAGAAGGCCTCGTCGCGGCGCTCTCCCTCAGTGAAAATCTCGCGCTCCCCGATCCTCCGGGCCGGCTGTTTCTCGACAGGCGCGCGATGCTCTCCCACGCCGAGGGGCGGCTGGCCGCTCTCGGCGTCCGGGCGACCTCCGCCGCCTCTCCCGCGGGCTCCCTCTCCGGCGGAAACCAGCAGAAGGTCATCCTCGCGCGGGAGCTCGCGCATCCACCGCGCCTTCTCGTGGCCGTTCATCCGACGCGCGGCCTCGACCTCGCCTCGGCAGCCGCGGTCCGGAACCTGATCCTCGACGCTTGCGGCATGGGAGCGGCCGCCCTCGTCGTGACTGCCGATCCCGACGAGGCGCAGCTCTTCGGCGCCCCAATCTGCGTCGTCTTCCGCGGGCGGCTCACGGCCACGGTCGCGCCCGCGACTCCCGTCCCGATTCTGGGGCGCCTGATGGCCGGGATCCCCGCATGATGCGGGGGCCGTTCGCGCGCCGGCTCGCCGTCGCGGCCGTCGCGTTCTCCGTTGCCGCGGGCGCCCTCGTGGGCCTTGCTTTCCTCGCGGGCGCGTCGCCCGTGGACACGCTCCGCGCCCTCGTCGAAGGCGCCGCCGGCTCGCGTGCCGCGCTCGGGGAAACCCTGGCGCGCGCGACCGCACTCGTCCTCACGGCCCTCGGCGCCAGCATCGCGTTTCGTGCCGGCGTCCTGAACATCGGCCTGGAAGGCCAGTTCCTCGCGGGGGCGGTCGCCGCCGCCGCGATCGGGCCCGCGTTCTCCGGGAGCCCGTTCGCGGCGCGCCTCGCTCTTCTCGGGGCCGCCGCGCTCGCCGGTGCACTCTGGGTTCTGCCGGCCGCGTGGCTCGCGTCGCGGCGCGGCGTGCCGGAAGTCCTCTCCACGATTCTCCTGAATCTGGTCGCGGCGGCCGCGGTCAGCGGCCTCGTTCGCGGGGCTCTTCAGGATCCGGCGGGCGACTATCCCCAGAGTCGCGCTCTCGCGGAAGCCGTGCGCTTCGCGCCGCTCGTCGCCGGCAGCCGCGCCACCGCGGCCATCCTCATCGCTCTCGCCGTCTCGCTCGTCCTCGCGCTCGTCCTCGGGAAGACTCCGTTCGGCCTGAAGCTCCGCGCCACCGGGCTCGCACCCGCCGCCGCACGCGCGATCGGCCTGCCCGGCGCCCGCCTGCGGCTCATCGCGTTCGCGACGTCCGGCGCGCTCGCGGGCCTCGCGGGAGGTCTCGAGGTTCTCGCGGTGACGGGCCGCCTCTACGACCCCTTCTCGGCGGGAGCGGGCTACACGGGGATCGCAGCGGCGCTCCTCGGCGGCTCGAATCCTCTCGTGGCGGCCGCGTCGGCGGTTCTCTTCGCGGGCCTCGGGGCCGGGTCGTCCGCGATGCAGCGGGACACGGGAGTCCCGGGCGCGCTTGCCACGATCGTTCCTGGCGTCCTCGTGCTCGCGGTTCTCGCGGCGCGCGCGCGCCAGACGGGAAACGAGCCGTGACCGGATTCCTGGCGGTGACGCTTCTCCTCGCCGCACCGCTCCTTCTCGCGGCGGCGGGCGAGCTGCTTCTCGAGCGCGCGGGCTCCATCCAGATCGGACTCGAGGGCACGATGCTCATCGGCGCGTTTGCTGCGTTCGCGGCGGCCCGGTCCGGAGCGAATCCCGAGGCCGCTCTCGCCGCCGCCGGCGGCGCGGGGCTCCTCGCGGGGGCGGCCTTCGCCGCCTTCGCGGTGGCGGGCCGCGCGGACCCGATTCTCGTCGGAACCGCCTGGAACCTCGTGGCGGCGGGCGGAACCGCGTTCTCGTACCGGCTGCTCGCGGGAGCGACCGGCTCCGTCCTCGAAATCCGGACTCTGCCGCCGTTCGTCTTCGGCCTTCCGGCGGCCGTCGTCGGGGCGTTTCTCGTTCCCGCCGTGCTTCACACGTTTCTCGCCTGCACGCGGCCGGGTCTCCGCCTCGTCGCCGCGGGCGAGAACCCGCTCGCGCTCGAAGCGATGGGCGGCTCGGTCGTCTTCGTCCGATCGGCCGCGTCGATCGCGGCGGGAGCGCTCGGCGCTCTCGGCGGCGCCCTGCTCGTTCTCACGGTGTCGCCGACATTCGTCGAGGGCGTGACGGCGGGGCGCGGCTTTCTCGCGCTTGCGCTCGTCGTCTTCGCGCGCTGGAAGCCGCTGCGCCTCGTGCCTGGCGCGCTTCTCGTGGGCGGCGCCACGGCCCTCCAGTACCGCCTGCAGGCGGGGGGCGGCACCGGCATTCCCTATTCGGTCTTCCTCGCCCTGCCCGGGCTCCTCGCGCTCTTCGCGCTCGCGGCCGCCCGGGGACGCGGCGGGGCGCCGAAGGCTCTCGGCACCCCTGCCCCCCGGCGCGCTACTTCGCCGCGGCCCCCGTGACGTTGAAGGCGGTCTTCACTTTCGCCCATTCCATCTCGACCGACGCGGAAGCCGGCGCCTTCGAAACGACCCCGAACGTCATCGTCTCGACCGCGTTTCCGGGCTGCGGAACGATGTCGAAGCGCATCAGGTCTTCCGTCTGTTGGTACTTGAACGCACCCCACTGCTTCGCGTTCTTGTTCACGATGAACGTCCACTTGTCCTTGCCGGGAATCGCGAAGAGCGCGTAGGTGCCGGCCGGCACGTCCTTGCCTTCGACCTTCACCGGGGTGGAAAAGGTGATCGTCGTCGCCTCGTTCGCTCCGAGCCGCCAGACCTGGCCGTACGGCACGAGTCCGCCCCAGATCTCGCGTCCTCGGACGGACGGCTGGTGGTATTCGATCGCGATCTTGGCCGTGCCGGCGGCGCCGCTCGCGGACGCGGCCGGGCTCTGGGCGAGAGCGGCGTCCGCGGCGAGAACGGAGACGGACAGAGCGGCGAGCACGAACATTCGCTTCATGCGGGTTTCCTCCACTCCGAATTCTAGGCGAGTCTCAGCGCTCCTGAGGAGGCTCCGCGGGCTTCTGGTTGGCGGGAGGTCGGGGTGCGGGGCGCTGGCGGCCGGTTCCCGGCGCGCGACCTTCCGGTCCGGCACCGCCCTCGCCGCCGAAGCCGCGTCTTTCCATCTGCCGTTCCTTGCGCCATTCGTCGCGGCGCGCGAGGATCTGCTGCCACTGAGCCGCCGAAAGGACGTCCTTCTGCTCGAGGAACATCATCGTCGCGGCCTTTCGCAGCTTGAGGCGGGAAAGCTCCAGGGCGTCCACGGAAGCCGCGACTTTTTTCGAGTCGGAATCCTTTGCCGCGACGAGCTCCTCGACGTCGATCTGCCGGCGTTCCACGTCGGCCTTGAGATCGACGAACTCGCGGCGGCGCCGGGAGAAGATGTCTTCGAGCTT
>JBBQDQ010000159.1:0-7911 GCA_038319835.1 Thermoanaerobaculia bacterium
GAAACGCAGCGTGCAATTCTTGTGGTTCAGCGCGGCGAAGAGGAACGCCTTCGCATCGCGCGCGGAGGCGAGGTTCGTCCCGGGCGTTCCGGCCGTGCGCGACAGCAGGAAGAGCGTTCCGGCTCCCGCGGCGACGATCAGCGACGCGGCGAGGAGAAGCGACGTGGCGGTCCCGGTTGACGGGGCCGGCGTCCGGGCGATCCGGGCGCGGACCTCGGCCTCGAAACCCCCGCGCGGCTCGGGCGTCGTGGCGGTGACCCGGCGGACGGCGGCGCGCAGACTCTCTCTCGCCTTCAGCTCGGCCGCGCATTCCGGGCAGCGGTCGAGGTGCTCGAGGATCTCGTGCGAGAGGTCGACGGAGAGCTCTCCGGCGAGGTAGGAGTCCAGGCGGCGGCCCACCTTCGCGCAGCCGTAGTCTCGGACATTCAGGGCGGCGTTCACGGGTTCCCTCCTTGAGCGGCCGCGCCTCGCGCGACGATCGTCGCGGCGGCGGCCGTCCCGCGCACCCTCTCCCGCAGCGCAGCGCGCGCCCGGGACAGGCGCGACATGACCGTGCCGATCGGCACGCGGAGGATGGTGGCGGTTTCCTTGTAGCTGAATTCTTCGACGTCGGAGAGGAGGAGGATCTGCTTGTGCTCGGGCGAGATCGCCTCGAGGGCAGCCATGACCTCCTCGTCCTTGATTTCGGTGGGTGTCGGCTCTTCGGCCGCGAGCGTCTCGGCGAGGAGCGCCTCGCCCTCGGCGCCGAGGGTGAACGGGACCTTCTTTCGGGCCCGCTGCTGGTTGACGTTCCAGAGGATCTTGTAAAGCCACGCCCGACAGTTCGTGCCGCGCTCGAATTTCGCGAACGACTTCCACGCCTGGAGGAAGACCTCGGAGGCGAGATCTTCCGCCTCGGCGGGGCGCCGCGTCAGGCGCAGCGCCGCCCGGGTGATTTCCCGGAAGTGCGGCCACGCCTCGCGGTCGAAGTCCTCCCGCATTCGGGACTCCGAGTCGGCCGGGCGCGGGCGGAAGAGAGACATGCGGGCGATGGCCTCCGGCCGTATATGCCGCGTCGAAACGGCATTATTCCCCGGGCGCGCAGCGGCGGGCGAGGCTCCGTGAGGCTCAGTGGTGGCCGGAGCAGGCCGGGGCGCGCCCGAGGGAGAGCGCGTCGCCGGAGCGGGTGAGCTTGCCCTTCGACTCGAGGAAGGCCAGCAGCCCCTCGAAGTCGAACAGGTTCCCATGGCAATTCCCGTAAACGGCGCCGGGCCCGAACGCGCGGTCCGCCGCTGCCCTGAGCTCGGGAGCACTGCAGTGCCCGCCCCGCTCGGCGAGCAGAGAGAGGACGTCGTGGCCGGGGATTGCGGACCCGGCGGGTAGGGGCTCGCTCATGGGCGGCCACGGTAACAGCCGGAACCCGACGGCGCGTATGACCGGGGTCATACGGGGTTGCGGGCCGATCCGGCGGGCCCTAAATTCGAGAAGCCCAACGGCGCAAACGGCGCAAACAGCCGAAATCGATCACGCCATATGACGCCGGTCATAACGGACCAGCGGCCGCGGAACCAGTGTGGAGGCCGACCATGGCACTCCGAGTCCGGGAAGGCGAATCCTCGCCCGAGTTCCTCTCACGGCGCGACGTCGCGCGGCTCTTCGGCGTCTCGGTCTCGACCGTCACGCGCTGGGCGCATCGCGGCCTCCTGCGCACCGTGCGCACGCCCGGCGGCCATTATCGTTTCCCCGAAGCCGAGGCCCGCCGCGCGGCCGAGCGTGCAGGCGGCCTGGGCCTGACACGGCTGGACTGAGGAGAGACGAGATGACGCTGTCCGTGCGTTTCCCCGACCTCGCGCACTGGAAAGCGCAGGTCAAGTGCCAGGCGGGGTGCCCGGTCGCGACCGACGCCGGCCGCTACGTGCAGCTCATCGCGGAAGGCCGCGACGAGGACGCCTTCCTCGTCGCGCGCGCGCCGAACCCGTTTGCGTCCGTGTGCGGCCGCGTCTGTGCGGCGCCGTGCGAGGACGCGTGCCGCCGCGGATCGATCGACGCCCCGATTTCGATCCGTGCCCTCAAGCGCTTCGTGACCGAGCAGTTCGGCGTGGAGTCGCGCCACCCGAACACGCAGGACCGGCTGCGGAGGGAGCCCATCGAGGAAGGCAACCGGTACACGGGGCATCTCCCGATGTACCCGGGCTCCGTCTCTCCCGGTCGAGCGAAGGTCGCGGTCGTCGGCGCGGGGCCGGCGGGGCTCTCCGCGGCGCACGACCTCGCGCTCCTGGGGTACTCCGTGACGGTGTTCGAGGCCGCCGCCGAGCCGGGCGGCATGATGCGCTTCGGCATCCCCGAGTACCGCCTGCCCCGCACGCTGATCAAGGCGGAGATCGACCAGATCCTCTCCCTCGGCGTCGCGCTCCGGCTCGGGACGCCGCTCACGCCGGCCCGGGGCCTCTCGGAGCTGAGAGCGGACGGCTTCGAGGCGGTTTTCCTCTCGGTGGGCGTGTCGACGGGCCGCGACCTGCAGGTGCCGGGCGTCGAGCTCGACGGCGTCGTGAAGGCGGTCGACTACCTCCTCAACGTGAACCGCGGCTTCCGGATGGACCTCGGCCGCCGGGTCGTCGTTATCGGGGGCGGGTTCGTGGCGTTCGACGCGGCCCGCACCGCGCTCCGCCTTGGCCGCGAATCCGACGTCGACGAGGCCGAGAAGGCGGGCGAGGCGGACGCGCGTCTCAAAGAAGCGCTCGACTCCGCGCGCGCGGCGCTGCGCGGGGGCGCGACCGAGGTCACGATCGTCTCCCTCGAGAACTTCGAGGAAATGCCCGTTCTGAAAAGCACGCAGGGCCACGAGGAGTTCGAGGAGACGAAGAGGGAAGGCGTCGTCTTCGTGCCGCGCCGCGGGCCGAGCCGGTTCCTCGGCAGCGGCCGGCTCTCGGCGGTCGAGCTGAAGAGGGTGACGTCGGTCTTCGACGGGGAGGGCCGGTTCGCGCCCGCCTACGACGAGTCGGACCTCGTGACGCTGGAGGCGGACGCCTGCATCCTCGCGATCGGCCAGAAGCCGGACCTCTCGTTCCTGAAGCCGTCGGACGGCGTCGCCCTGACGCCGGGCGGCACGATCGCGGTTGATCGGGCAACCCTCGCGACGTCCGCGCCGGGGATCTACGCGGGCGGAGACGTCGCCTTCGGGCCGCGCAACCTCATCGAGGCGGTCGCGAACGGCAAGCGCGCGGCGCGCTCGATCCACGAGCACCTCGCGAAGGACGGGGCGACGATCCGCGCGACGCTCGAAATCGAAAAAATCCCCACGATCTCCTACCGCATGATTGCGGGCTTCGAGATCCTCGACCGCGAGGCACCCCCCACGCTCGACGTCGGGAGGCGCACCGGCATCGCGGAAGTGGAGAGCGGCTACGCGGCGCCCGAGGCGCGCGATCAGGCCGCGCGCTGCCTCGTCTGCCACGTCCAGACGATCTACGACCCGGAGGCCTGCGTCCTGTGCAACCGCTGCGTGGACGTGTGCCCGGAGTACTGCCTCGCGCTCGTTCCGTTCGAGGATCTCGATCTTCCCGACGCCGAGCGCGCCGCGCTCGTCGAACGCGCGGAGGGAGGCGGTCTGCCACTCTCCGCGATGGTCAAGGACGACGACCGCTGCATCCGCTGCGGCCTCTGCGCGGTGCGCTGCCCGACGGACGCGATGACGATGGAGAAATTCTCGATCACGGAGAGGTTTCATGAGTGAACCGAAAAGCCGGCGCGAGATCTTCCTGAAGCTGGGATTCGGGGCGGGTGTGGCGGCGCTCGGCGCGCAGGCGGTCGCGTCGCTGCGGTCGCTCGTCCCGAACGTCTCCTACGACTCCCCGACGACCGTGAAAATCGGCATGCCGAACGACTTCCCCGACGGGATGAAGTTCCTTCCGGACGAGCGGCTGTTCGTGTTCCGCGAGGGGAAGACGCTCCACGCGGTTTCCGCGGTGTGCACGCACCTCGGCTGCACCATGCGCGCGGAGGCGCTGTCGGCGCCGGAGACGAAGGACGTCAGCGGCAAGCCGCTGCGCCTCACGCACCGCTTCCTCTGCCCGTGCCACGGCTCGAAGTACGCCGGGGACGGCACGAACGTGGCGGGCCCGGCGCCGAAGCCGCTCGCCTGGTACCACCTGTCGCTTTCGCCCGACGACGGCCAGCTCGTCGTCGACCTCGCGCGGCCTGTCGAGCGCGACTTCCGATTCACTTTGGCCTGAAGGGCGTGACGAGACATGAGCGCACATCCCGATAAGCCCGCTCCCAAGCCCGACGGCGCGCCCGGCGTCCACGCGAAGCCGCTCTGGAGCATCCGGCCCGCCTCGGACCGCGAGGCCGGCGACGCCGTCGTGTCCAATTTCCTGCTCCACTGGTTCCCGGCGAAAACGTACAAGCCGTCGCTCGACTGGAACTACTCGTTCTGGCTCGGCACGGCCTCGGCGGCGCTGCTGCTGCTCGTGACGGTGTCGGGGCTGCCGCTCCTGTTCCTATACGTGCCGTCCGTCGAGCGCGCGTACGGGTCGGTCAAGGACATCGAGTACGTCACGACGTTCGGCTTCTGGATCCGCGCCGTCCACCGCCTCTCCGCGCACCTCATGGTCGCCGTCGTCTTCCTCCACCTGGTCCGCGTCTTCCTCACCGGCGCGTACAAAAACGGCCGGGGCCAGGGGCAGAAGCGGGAGCTGAACTGGGTCCTCGGCATCGGCCTGCTCCTCTGCACTCTCTTTCTTTCCTTCACGGGCTACCTCCTGCCCTGGGACCAGCTCGCGTACTGGGCGATCACCGTCGGCACGAACATCGCGTCCTCGATCCCGCTCGTCGGGCCGGCGATCCGCGAGCTGCTCCTCGGCGGGCGCGCGATCGACCAGGCCACGCTCATCCGCTTCTACGTTCTCCACGTCATCGCGCTGCCGGCCGCGATCGGCGTGATCTTCCTGTACCACATGTGGCGCGTGCGCAAGGATGGCGGCCTCGCGCGCGCGGACCGGCTCACGCTTCTCCCCGAGAAGGCCGCCGAGGCTCCGTCGAAGACGAAGACCTACACGCTCCTGGGTGTCGCGCGCGGGACGTCGCCGGCCGTGAAAGCCTCGACCCTCGAGCGCCCGGACACGACCGTCAACTCGGTTCCGGACCTCACGCGGCGGATCCTGATCGTCGTCCTCGCGATCTTCGCTCTCGTGAGCATCGCGTCGGTCTTCTACCACGCACCGCTCGAGGAACCCGCGAACGCGCTCGTGACGCCGAACCCCGCGAAGGCGCCGTGGTACTTCCTCTGGCTCCAGGAGATCGTGACCGACACGACGGTGAAGATCGGCTCGTTCACGATCAACGGCGCCTTCCTCGGCGGCGTCCTCTTGCCGGGGGCGCTCATCTTTCTACTCACCATCTGGCCGTGGCTCGACAAGAGCGCGCCCGGTTCGGCGGGCCTCTGGTTCCCGAAGGACCGGCGCACGCAGAACGCGGTCTTCCTCGCGTTCGTCGCGGGCGTCCTCGTCCTGACGTTCATCGGCACGTTCTGCCGAGGGCCGTACTGGCACCTCTACTGGCCGTGGCAGGCGTGGCCCGAGCTGCCGACGAGGATCTGACATGGAAAAACGTACGGACTCTCCCTACCCGCGGATCGACCGGCCGATCCTGGCCGTCGTCGGCGTCTTGCTCGTCATCTCGTGCGCGCTCTTCGCGTGGAGCGACCGCAACCACGACTGGCGCTACTACCAGGCCACGTTCCGGGCCCAGGTCGCGGAGAAGCTCGGAGCCGAGAAAGCGAAGGAGCTGCACCCGGGTCTCCAGCAGGTGTGGGTCGCCGATCTCAAGCGCGCCGACCGCTGCATGACGTGCCATCAGGCGGCCCTCTGGAAGGGTTTCGAGACCGCGGAAGAGCCGCTCCGGACGCATCCGGCAGAACCGTTTCGGAACCACCCCGTCGAGAAATTCGGCTGCACGTCCTGCCACGGCGGGCAGGGCTACGCCGTGGACGCGACGGAGGCCCACGGACCGATCGAACACTGGGAGGAGCCGCTGCTCGGCAGGACCCTCGGCGAGGCCTACTCGCTCGTGGGCGACAAGAATGCGGCGATGCAGATGAACTGCAACGTCTGCCACCGGTACGACCGCGAGACGAAGGGCGCCGACGCGATCAATCTTGCCAAGAAGCTCGTCGTGGACAAGGGCTGCCGCGCCTGCCACGTCGTGAACGGGCGCGGCGGCTCGATCGGACCGGACCTGACGAACGTGGGCGAGAAGGCGGCCGAGCAGTACGAATACGGCCGTCTCTCGGGGCAGAAGACTTCGTTCGCGTGGCACGTCGCGCACTTCAAGGACCCTCGTGCGCTCGCGCCCGAGACTGTCATGCCGAACTACCACTTTTCGACGAAGGAGGCGCAGGCCCTCTCGATGCTCGTCCTCTCGTGGCGGAGGGCGCCGGTTCCGGCCGACTACCGCCCGGGAACGCCTCGCACGGACCCGCAGACGGCGGCCGAGGTCGAAGCCGAGGCGAAGATGAAGACCGGCCCGGGCGCGTGGTTCGTGAAGACGGGTTGTTTCGTCTGCCACTCGATCCAGGCCCTGGGCGTGAAGAGCCCCGCGCAGATCGGGCCGGACCTGTCTAACGCCGTCGAGGACGTGCAGTCGCGGTTCGGCCGGACTCTCGACGACTTCCTGAGGGAGCCCACGGGCACGATGTCGGTCGTCCTCTCGCGCCAGATCATCCTGACTCCCGAAGAAAAGGCCGTCGCCGTTGGAAAGCTCCGCGAGGCGTTCGCGGAGTTCCAGAGACAGAAAGCGGAGGACGCGAAGGGAAAGAAGCCCGCGGCCTCCATCGCCGCCCACTGAGGACCACGCTTCGATCCGAAGGAGAAGAGAACAAATGAGTCAAGCCTCTGGGAAATGGAAGGCGACCGCCGCGATCGCCGCGATTTTCGCGGCCGCTCTCGTGGCCGTGCAGTGCGCGCCGTCGGCGCCGAAGGGCGCGAAGAAGGGCCCCGCGAACGCCTCGGACCAGTCCATCGCAGCGATGAAAACGTACGTGGCCCCAGGCGATCTCGACGAGTACTACCTGTTCTCGTCCGGCGGTCACTCGGGACAGGTTTACGTCTACGGCGTGCCGTCGATGCGCCATCTCTCGACGATCCCCGTCTTCACGCCCTATCCGGGGATCGGCTACGGTTTCGACGACGAGTCGAAGGCGATGCTCGGAAACCTGACCTGGGGCGATGCCCACCACCCGGCGTTGTCGGAGACGAACGGCGACTACGACGGGCGCTGGCTGTTCATCAACGACATGAACGGCCGCATCGCGCGGATCGACCTCAGGGACTTCAAGACGAAGCAGATTTACGGGCCGGTCGCGAACGTGTCGGGCAACCACTCCGGAGCGTACGTCACGCCGAACACCGAGTACGCCATGATGGGCTCGCGGTTCTCGATCCCGATTCCGAAAGGCAAGGTCCTTCCCCTCGACAAATACGCGACGGAATGGAAGGGCGTGCTCGCCGCCATCAAGATCGATCCGAAGACGGGCACGATGTCGCTCGCCTGGCAGATCCTGATGCCTCCCTTCGACTACGACCTCGGCGACGCCGGCAAGAAAGTCTCCGACGGCTGGATGTTCTGGACCTGCTACAACGCCGAGCGTGCAACGGGCAAGCTCGAGGTCACGGCCTCGCAGCGCGATCGCGATTACATCGCGGCCGTCGACTGGCGCGCGGCCCAGAAGGCAATCGACGAGGGCAAGGGCGACCTCATCGGCGGCGTGAAGGTTCTCGATCCGAAGAAGGTTCCCGGGATCGTGTGGCTCATGCCGTGCGGCAAGTCGCCTCACGGCGTGGACGTCTCGCCCGACGGCAAGTACATCGTCGGCTCGGGCAAGCTCCAGGGTGTCACGACCGTCTTCAACTTCGAGAAGATCCAGACGGCGATCCG
>JBBQDQ010000160.1:0-7819 GCA_038319835.1 Thermoanaerobaculia bacterium
TCGGTCGCCTGCTTCAGACCGGCCCGGGGCGCCGTGATCTTGTAGAGAACGAACCGGTTCGCGGCGGCGTCCATGAAGTCGAGGACGTCGTCGAGGGCCTTGACGAGGGCGTGGATGTCCTCGCGGTCGATCGGCGTGATCCACGTGCTCGAGAGGAGGGCGAACGTCTGGTGGGCCACCTGGTCGCCCTCGTGCTCGAGGTGCTTGATCCGGGCGACCTTGAGCGAGACGTCCGTGAAGTCCGCGGCGAGCGCGTCGAGCGCCCGCGCGGCTTCCACGATGATCTCCGCCGCGCGGACGAACTGCGGCAGGAAGCTCTCTTCCCGGGGAAACAGCTTGATCACGCGGCCTCCGTTGCGGGCGGAGATTACCAAAAGGCTTCATCCCGACCTCACATCTCGTTTACATCCGGGCCCCGTGGCAGGATGGGCGCATGACGCGACGCCTCCCCGCCGCCCTCGCCCTCGCCCTCGCGACCCCCGGCCTCCTCGCCAGTCCGGCGCCGACGCCGGCTCCAGCGCCGAAGCCGAAGCTCGCGGTCGTGATTTCGGTGGACGGCCTTTCGTACGCCCGCCTCGAGAGCTACCGCCCGCTCTACACGGCGGGCCTCAAGCGCCTCCTCGACGAGGGGTTCGTGGAGCGCGCTGCGCGTTACCAGCACCTGAACACGGAAACGGGGCCGGGCCACGCGTCGCTCGGCACGGGCGCGCCGCCGCGCGTGACGGGTATCGTCCTGAACAGCTGGTTCGAGCAGGCGCCGGACGGCGCCCTCCTGAACGTCTACTGCACCGATCAGAAGGACGCCGCCGGGAAGAAGACCCCGGGCCCGAACAACCTGCGCGTCCCGACGCTCGGGGACCGGCTCGTCGAGAAGCTCCCTGCCGCGCGCGTCGTGTCCGTCTCCGCGAAGGACCGCGGCGCGATCTTCCTCGCGGGCCGGAACCCCGCGCACGCCGTCTACTGGTGGGACGGCGAGACGGGGCGCTTCCAGACCTCCGCCGCCTACCGGCCGCCCGCGGCCGCGGCCGCGATCGTGAAGAAATACAACGACACGCGGGCCGGCGGGATGCTCCCCGCGCGCCTCGGCCTCGTATGGGACAAGCTGCCCGAACCCGCGGCCGTCCCGGGGGCCAGGCCCGTCCCCACGGCGGTCCCAGCGGCCGTCATCTCGCGCTTCCAGCTTCCCGTCCACGGCGTCGGCTTCGCCCACGATCTCTCGACGTACGGCCGCATCCCGGCCGGCGGGCCCTACGGCTATTTCGGCGGCATCTACCGCAGCCCCTTCGTCGACGTCCTGACGGCCGACCTCGCCCTCGCGTTCCTGAACGACCCTGGCTACGAGCTGGGCCACGGCGACGTCCCCGACCTCCTCGCAATCTCGTTCTCCGGGCACGACCCCGTCGCGCACGACTACGGCGACGAGAGCGAGGAGTCGCGCGACGCGCTGCGCCGCCTGGACGTCCAGATCGGGCGCGTCCTCGACGCTCTCGACGCGAACTATCCGAAGGGCACCGTCCTCCTCGCGCTCTCGGCGGACCACGGCTTCCCGACGATGCCCGAGGTCGCGCGGGCTCTGGACAGGACCGCGAAGGGCGGCCGGATCGAGACCGGGCGCGAGAGCCTGAACAACGACCGCGAGCGCATGAACCGCTTCCTCGCGGACGCCCTGTGCCTCGACCGGTCCGCGCGGGTGATCGGCGCGATGGATGGCTGGAACTTCTTCTACAGCCGCGCGCGCTTTCCGTACAAGACCGTCGCGGGCGCGTGCGGACCCGCCGGCGCCGACGTGACGGCGGCCGACGTCGACCGCGTGCTGCCCGGCCTCGTCAAGCGCGTCTGGGAGGAAGAGGTGGAGGACGTCCTCCTCATCTCGCAGGAGAAGACGTGGCCCGACACGCCAGCGGCGGCGTTCGCACGCAACGACTTCGACCGCGACCGCTCCGGCGACGCGTTCGTGATCCCGCGCTGGGGCGTCATGAACTCGTACAACCCGGGCCGCGGCGCGATGCACGGCACGCACTACGAGTACGACATCCACGTGCCGCTCGTCTTCTGGGGCGCCGTGAAGGCGGGCGCGTCGGACGCTCCCGCGACGCCGTACGACCTCGCGCCGACGCTCGGCCGCTGGCTGGGCGTCGCCTTGCCGGACGCCGTCGGCAAGCCGGTCGACCTGCCGCGGTGACCGACGGCGCCCCGGGGCCGCCGCGGAAGAGGCGCCCGCGCTACGCGGGGACGCACCCGCGGCGGTTCGAGGAGAAGTACAAGGAGCGTGACGCCGCGCGATATCCCGAGGAGCGCGAGAAGGTCCTCGCCTCGGGCAAGACGCCGGCCGGCACCCACGTGCCCGTCCTCGTCGCCGAGGTGCTCGAGGCTCTCGCGCCGAAGCCAGGCGACGCCGCCGTGGACGCGACTCTCGGATACGGCGGCCACGCCTCGGAGATCCTGAGGCGGGTCCTCCCGGGCGGCCGCCTCCTCGGGCTCGACGTCGACCCGATCGAGCTCCCGAAGGCCGCCGCGCGCCTCGCCGCGCTCGCGCAGGAGCTCGGCAGCGCTGATTCCGTCAGGACGTTCAAACGCAACTACGCGGGCCTCCGGAAGCTCCTCGAGGAGGAAGGTCTCGCGCGAGGCGCCGACGTGATCCTCGCGGACCTCGGCGTCTCGTCCATGCAGATCGACGACCCGGAGCGCGGCTTCTCGTGGAAGCACGACGTGCCGCTCGACCTGCGGATGAACCCGGGGCGGGGCCAACCGGCGGGCGCACTGCTGCTGAAGATGAAGGCCGGGGAGATAGAAGATCTTCTTGGAAGGTATGCAGACGAGCCGCATGCGCCTGAAATCGCGGCGGCGCTCCGGGGTGCGGCGGAGAGCCCCAATCACCTTCCAAGAAATCCTCTCCGAACTTCGGACGTTGCGGCTGCGGTGGAGTCCGCCTACGAGGGACGGCCCTCCCGCGACGCGTCCGAAGCAAAGAAATCCTCCCTCCAGCGGACCTTTCAGGCGCTCCGCATCCTCGTGAACGACGAGCTGACCGCCCTCGACGCGTTCCTGCGCGACCTTCCCCACTGCCTCGCCCCCGGCGGGCGCGTCGCGATCCTCACGTTCCACTCCGGCGAGGACCGGCGCGTGAAGAAGGCGTTCAAGGCCGGCCTCGAAGCGGGAATCTATGCGCGGATCGCGGACGACGTGATCCGCGCGACGCCCGGCGAGCGCGGCCGGAACCCCCGCTCCTCCTCCGCCAAGCTGCGCTGGGCGGTGAGGGCCGCAGCCGGGCGTCCGGAGTAACGTAGGCGCCAATGCCGAACCCGAACGCCGCCCAACACCGCCCCGAGGGCCTGCGTGGCATGCAACTCCTGCAATCCCCCGCGTGGAACAAGGGCACGGCGTTCACGGCCGGAGAGCGCACGCGGCTCGGCCTCAACGGGCTCCTGCCGCACCAGATCGAGACGATCGACGAGCAGCTCGTCCGCGCGTACGAGGCGTACCTCGAGAAACGCACGCCGCTCGGGCGGCACATCCAGCTGCGCGCCCTGCAGGACACGAACGAGATCCTCTTCTACCGGCTCCTCCTCGCCCACATCGAGGAGATGATGCCGATCGTCTACACGCCCGTCGTCGCCGAGGCGTGCCAGCAGTTCAGCCACATTTACCGGCGCCCGCGCGGACTCTTCGTCCCGTTCGAGCTGCGCGACTCGATCCCCGAGCTTCTCCGCAATCGCCCGAACCCCGAGGTGGACGTCGTCGTCGTGACGGACGGCGAGCGCATCCTCGGCATCGGCGACCAGGGCGTGGGCGGTCTCGGCATCCCGATCGGCAAGCTGACGCTCTACACGCTCATCGGCGGCGTCCCGCCCGCCCGCACGCTCCCGATCGTCCTCGACGTCGGGACGAACAACGAGGAGCGCCTCCGCGACCCTCAGTACCTCGGTTGCCGGCAGAAGCGCGTCACGGGCTCGGCCTACGTCGAGTTCGTGGACCGGTTCGTCGACGCCGTGAAGAAAGAGCTGCCCGGGACGCTCCTGCAGTGGGAGGACTTCGCGACCCCGAACGCCCGGCCCCTCCTGAACCGCTACCGCGACTCGCTCCTCACCTTCAACGACGACATCCAGGGCACCGCGGCCGTCGCGCTCGGCGCGCTCCTCGCGGGAGCACGCGTCGCGGGGCGCAGCCTCCGCGACCAGACGATCGTCTTCCTCGGCGCCGGTTCGGCGGCCATGGGCGTCGCCGACTACCTGCGGGCCGCGATGGTCGCCGAGGGCCTGTCCGACGCCGAGGCGCGCCGCCGGTTCTGGGTCGTCGACGTGGACGGCCTCCTCGTCGATTCGCGCTCCGCTCTCGCGCTCGAGCAGCGCGTCTACGCGCGCGCGGCCGAGGACGTCGCCGGCTGGCCGCGGACCCACGCCGGCGCAATCGGCCTCGCGGACGTGATCGGGAACGTCGAAGCGACGATCTTGATCGGCCTCTCGACGGCGGCCGGCGCGTTCACCGAGGCGATCGTCCGCGCGATGGCCGCGAAGATCCCGCGACCCGTCATCTTCCCGCTCTCGAACCCGACGGCCCGCGCGGAGGCCCGGCCCGAGGACCTCATCCGCTGGACGGACGGGCGCGCGCTCGTGGCCACCGGTTCGCCCTGCCCGCCCGCAGTCCTCGGCGGGCGGGCGTGGATCATTTCGCAGTGCAACAACGTCTTCATCTTCCCGGCCGTAGGCCTCGGCGTCGTCGCCGCGGGCGCCCGCCGCGTCTCGGACGGGATGCTGATCGCCGCGGCCCGGCGCCTTGCGGAGCTCTCGCCCGCGCTGAAGGATCCCGCAGCCTCGCTCCTGCCGCCGCTCGGCGAGCTCCGGAGCGTGGCCGTCGAGGTCGCGTGCGCGGTCGCGGAAGCAGCCGTGCGCGAGGGCCTCGCGCCGGCCGCCTCCACCGAGGACCTCCGCGCCCGCGTCGTCGAGCGGCAGTGGTTCCCGGCGTACGACGAGGAAGTCTGACCCTCAGGGCTTCGTCTTCGTCATGTCCGGCGGCACGGGGACCTTCGGGTCCTTCCACGCGCCCGGCTTCTCGAGCTCCTTGAGGAGCACCTCGACGCCCTTCTCGAGCGTGGGGTCGCCGCCCTTCACGCGCGAGCCCGCGTCGTCGAAGACCTCGATGTCCGGTGCGACGCCCTCGTTCTCGACGACCCACTTCCCCTCGCGGTCGTAGATCCGGAACGTCGGGACCTGCACGGCGCCGCCGTCCACGAGCTGCGGGTTGCCCGAGAGCCCGATGAGGCCGCCCCACGTGCGCTTGCCGATGATCGGCCCGAGGCCGTTCACGCGGAAGAAATACGGGAGCGCGTCGCCGCCCGAGGCGGAATAGCCGTTCACGAGCATCGCCTTCGGGCCGTCGTGCGCGAAGCCGGGCGCGCGGGCGCTCTCGAGGCCGCGGCGCGCCCAGTAGGCGAGCGTCTTGCGCGAAAACACCTCGATCATCCGGTCGGGGATGAACCCGCCGCCGTTGTACCGGTCGTCGATCAGGAGCGCAGGCTTTGACGCCTGCGAGATGAAGAGCTTCTGGAGCATCCGGTTGCCGGGCTGCGCCGTGTCCGGGAGGTGAATGTAGCCGACCTTCCCGCCGGAGAGCTTCTCGACCATCGCCATGCGGCTCTTCACCCAGTCGAGGTAGCGGAGGTTCTGCTCGGACGTGATCGTCCGCGCCCACACAGTCCGCGCGCCCTCCTTCGCGGGCTTGTCGGACACGAGGAGCGACACGAGCTTCCCGCCCTTGCCCTCGAGGAGCCGGTACGGATTGTCCGCCGTCGTGAGGTCGCGGCCGTCGATCGCGAGGAGGAAGCTCCCCTCCTTCACGTCCACGCCGGGCTCGGTAAGCGGCGAACGCCAGCCGTCGTCCCAATTCTCGCCCGCAAAGATCTTCGCGAGGCGGTAGCGGCCGGACGCGTCGGTGGCGAGCTCGCAGCCGAGCATTCCGCCGTTCACGCGGGGGACCTTCGGCTCGTCGCCGGCCGCCACGTACGTGTGGCCGGACTCGAGCTCGCCCATGATCTCGCCGAAGAGGAAGTCGAGGTCCGCGCGGTGCGCGACGTACGGGACGAGCGCCCCGTAGCGGGCCTTCATCGCAGCCCAGTCCACGCCGTGCATCTTCTCGTCGTAGAACCAGTCGCGGACGATGCGCCAGGCGTCGTCCCACATCTGCTTCGTTTCGGCCGCGACGTCGAGCTTCACCCTGAGGCCCGAGAGGTCGAGCTTGCCGTCGCCGCCCTTGAGCGGCGCCTTCGCGTCCGTCACGAACCAGTCGGAGCCGACGCGATAGAGGATCTTCTTGCCGTCGCGCGAGATCTCCCATCCGGCGACGCCGTCGAGGGCCTTCTCTTCCTTCCGCTCCTTGAGGTCGTAGCGGTAGAGGGCGCGACCGACCGCTCCCCCGTCGCCGTCTCCGCCGCGCACGTACCAGACGGCGTCCGTCGTCGCGGCCATCTCGGGGTAGTTGCCGGCGGGGACGCCCGGCAGCGCCTGCGTGCGCGAGAGGAAGCCCGCGGCGTCGATCGCCGTCACGGGAATGGGCTTCTTCTCGTCTTTCTTTTCTGCGCTCTTCTCGTCCTTCTTCTCGGTTTGCTCGCCCTTCTCCTCGTCGTTCTTCGGCGGGAAGAGGGACGGCGTGCCCGACGCGAGGGCCGCCACGAACACCTTCGTCGCGCGCGGGTAGACATAGTTGAACTCGTACGCCGAAAACACGAGCGGAAAGTCGCGTTCGGAGAGGAAGAAGAGGTGCTTGCCGTCGGCCGAAAACGCGGGGCCGTGGTCGCGGGTCAGGCCGTCGCCGAGGAGGAACGTCCTCTTCGATTCGGCCGACCAGACGGCGATGCCGGGAAGGCGCGTCTCGTGGCTCTTCTCGTACGCGAGCCACCTCGAGTCCGGCGACCACGTGTACGTGTCGAGGTCCTCGCGCGTGCCCGTATCGACGTCGGCGACCGCGCCGGAGTCCGCGTCGAGGACGCGCAGGCGGTGCTTGCGGTCGCCGTAGGCGAGCTTCTTGCCGTCCGGGCTCCACGCCGGATCGAACTTCCACGGGGCGCCGTCCTTCGTGAGCTGCTTCGGCTCGCCCGAGCCGTCGGCGTTCCGCAGGGTGATCTCGTACTCGCCCGTCGCGTCCGAGAGGTAGGCGACGCGCTTGCCGTCCGGCGACCACGCGGGCGCGTGCTCGCGCACGCCCTGCGTGTCCGTGAGCATCCGGGTCTGGCCGTCCTTCGCGGGCACGCTGAAGAGGTCGCCGCGCGCTTCGAAAATCACGCGGGCGCCGCTCGGCGAGATGCTCGCACCCTGCACGAACTCCTTCACGTCCTTCCACGCGGTCCCGAGCGGGGCCCGGTCCGACGCGAGCGCGATCGGGATCTTCGCGGCCCTTTCCGTCTTGAGGTCGAGGCGCCAGACATACCCGCCATTCATGAAGACGATCGCGCTTCCGTCCGACGCGAGGGACGGCCAGAGGACGTCGAACTCCTTGAACGTCGTCACGGCGCGCGTCCTTTTCGTCTTCAGGTCGTAGCCGAACACGTTGAGGGTGCGGTCGCGGTCGGACGTGAAGTAAATCGTGTCCCCGCTCCACATCGGGAAGTTGTCGGTGCCCTTCCAGTCCGTGATCTGCGTGGACGCCCTCGACGCGAAGTCGTAGACGGTGACGTCCTGCGCGCGTCCGCCGAGCGTCCGCTTCCACGTCCGGAACTCCCGGTCCACGGGGCAGTACGCGAGCTTCGTTCCGTCGGGCGAGAAGGAGGCCGAGCCGCCCTCTGGGATCTCGAGAGGCGTCTCGAGACCTCCCTTCGGGTCGACGACGA
>JBBQDQ010000161.1:0-7804 GCA_038319835.1 Thermoanaerobaculia bacterium
CGCCTCGTCCGCGGGCGCGCCGTCGAGGGCGACGGGCGTCGCCGCGGGCAGAGGCTTCGGCAGCGTGTACGGGCGCTGGTAGACCGGCGCCTCCTCGACGAGCGGGCCGATCGCGAGGTCGGCGGCGACCTCGCCGTTCCACAGGAGCGTCATTTTCGGCTCGGCCACGACGACGCCGATCGTCTCGACGTCGACACCCCACTTGCGGAAGACCTTCTCGACCTCGGCCTCGCGGCCCTTGCGCACGACGAGGACCATCCGCTCCTGGGATTCCGAGAGCATGAGCTCGTAAGGCGTCATTCCGGTCTCGCGCATCGGGACCTTCGAGAGGTCGAGGCGCATCCCGACCCCGCCGCGCGAGCACATCTCGAACGTCGAGGACGTGAGGCCCGCGGCGCCCATGTCCTGAATCGCGACGACGGCATCTCCCTCGAGCACCTCGAGGACCGCCTCGAGGACGAGCTTCTCGACGAACGGGTCGCCCACCTGCACCGTGGGCCGACGCTGCGCCTTCTGGTCGTCGAACACGTCCGAGGCCATGGACGCCCCGTGGATCCCGTCGCGGCCCGTCTTCGAGCCCGCGTAGAGGACGGGGTTCCCGACCCCGGACGCCTTCGCGCGGAAGATGCGGTCCTGCCTCACGAGGCCGACCGCCATCGCGTTCACGAGGATGTTCTTGTTGTAGGCGGGGTGGAAGAACGTCATCCCGCCGACCGTCGGGACGCCGATGCAGTTCCCGTAGCCGCCGATCCCGCGCACGACGCCGTCCACGAGGTCGCGCATCCGCGGGGCCTTTGGGTCGCCGAAGAAGAGCGCGTCGAGGATCGCGACGGGCCGCGCGCCCATCGTGAAGACGTCGCGGAGGATCCCGCCCACGCCCGTCGCGGCGCCCTGGTAGGGCTCGATGAACGACGGGTGGTTGTGGGACTCCATCTTGAAGACGACCGCGAGGCCGTCGCCGATGTCCACGGCGCCCGCATTCTCCCCCGGGCCCTGCAGCACGCGCGGGCCTGTCGTCGGGAACTCCTTCAGAAAAGGGCGCGACGACTTGTACGAGCAGTGCTCGCTCCAGAGAGCCGAGTAGATCCCGAGCTCGAGGAGGTTTGGCTCGCGGCCGAGGATTGCCTTGATGCGCTCGAACTCGTCCGGCGAAAGACCGTGCTCCGCCACGACGGCAGGGGTGACAGGCGCGGCCGCGTTCCCCATAAAGGCCGTAGTTTAACGGCTCGGCATCTTCGGCGGGCCCGGATCGGGTCCGCGCGGCTTCCAGCCCCGGAGCGGGCGCACGACGACCTCCGCCTTGAGGAGCGCCGCACGCACGGCGCGGCCGATCTCGCGGGCCCCGGGCGTGTCGCCGTGGAGGCAGAGCGTGTCGACCGAGAGGTCGTAGAAGCTCCCGTCCGTCGTCCTCACGCGGTGCTCGCGGACGATCGAGAGGGCCTGCGCCACGGCGGCCCTCGGGTCCGTCACGAGGGCGCCGGGCTCGTCGCGCGAGACGAGGCTGCCGTCGGGCCGGTAGGCGCGGTCCGCGAATCCCTCGACGGCGACCGGCATCTCGAGGGCAGCGCCCTCGTCGAGCAGCTTCGAGCCCGGCGACGTGACGAGGACGAAACGCGGGGAGACGGAGTAAGCGGCCCGCGCGACCGCACCCGCGACCTCCGTCCGGCGCGCCGCCTCGTGGTAGAGGGCGCCGTGCGGCTTGACGCCCACGAGCTCGCCTTCCTCCTGGCGCACGATGTTCCGGAGCGTCTCGATCTGGCTCGCGAGCGAGAGCTCGAGCTCCTCCGGCGAGACGTCGACGGCCGCCCGGCCGAACCCCGCGGCGTCCTGGTAGGACGGGTGCGCGTTGATCGCGACAAAGCGGCGCAGCGCGAGGCGCGTTGCCGTCCGCATCGAGCGCTCGTCGCCCGTGTGCCCGCCGCACGCGATGTTCACGCTCGCGACGTATTCCATGAGCGGCTCGTCGTCGAAGCCTTCACCGCCGTCGAAGTTCAGGTCGACGGCGAAACGCGGCTTCTTGCGGTAGTCGACGGCGTGCAGGGTCATCGAGCGCTCCCGGCCCGGACGCTCGCCTCGCGCTCTGCGAGGATCCTCCGGGCTTCGTCGACGGCGATTCTCTCAAAGCGGACGATCCGGCCCGGCGCGGTCCGAACGAGGAGCCCGAGATCGGCCGCCGCCACCGTCGCGATCTTCGGGTAACCGCCGGTCGTGGGCCGCTCGGCGAGGAGGACGATCGGCTGGCCCTCCGCCGTGACCTGCACGGCGCCGGACGCCGTGCCCTCGGACGGGAGCGCCGCGGTCTCGACGAAGCCGAGCGATTCGCCGCGCAGCCGGATCCCCATGCGGTTCGACTCCGGAAGCACCCGCCAGGCGCCCGCCCAGAACGCGGCCCGGGCCTGGGGATCGAACAGGTCTTCCTGCGGCCCGGGCATCGCGCGCAGGACCACGTCGCCCGCGGGCGGGCGCGGGACGTTCGCGCGGCCCGGCATCGGCGGCCCGAACGGCTCGCCGACCGTCAGGACGTCGCCTTTCTGGAGCCGCCGGCCCTGGAAGCCCCCGAAGCGCGCCGAGACGCACGTCGCCCGGCTGCCGAGGACCTTCGGGACGTCGATCCCTCCGGCCACGGCGACGACGCCGCGCACCGCGCCGGGCCCGGCGGCGAGCGCCAGCGTCCGGCCGTCCTCGACGCGGATCACCTCGCCGGGCGCCGTTCCGAACGCGCCTCCGACGACCGCGACCGCGAGATCGCCGATCGCCTTGAAGACCGGTCCTGCCAGCGTGACCTCGAGCGCCGCCGCGTCCGCGGGGTTTCCGACGAGGCGATTCGCGAGTCGGAGCGCCTCCTCGTCGAGCGCGCCCGAGACGGGCACGCCCCAGGCGCCCCACCCGGGGCGCCCGAGGTCCTGCACGGTCGTGAGGACTCCCGGCTCGACGATGGTGAGGCCGCGCGTCACGCGGTGAACCTCACCGAGTCGCCCGGGGAGAAGAGGAAGGGCGGGTCGGCGCGCAGGTCGAAGAGCCTTTGCGCGGTCGTCCCGACGAGGTTCCATCCGCCCGGGATCACGCCCGGGTAGATCCCGACGTACGGCCCCGCGAGCGCGATGCTTCCCGCGGGCACGGACGTCCGCGGGCTCGGCCGGCGCGGGAGGTGGAAGACGAACGGGAGCCCGTAGAGGTACGCGAACCCCGGCTGGAAGCCGAGGAAGCCCACCGTGTACGTCAGGCCCGTGAACGCGCGCAGGAAGCCCTCGGGGGTCAGGCCGCAGCGCGAGGCGATCTCGTCGAGGTCGGCGCCGTCCGGCGTGAAGCGGATCTCGTGGGCGCGCGGCGGGGGCCCGGGCAGCAGCGCGGGAGGATCGGCCTCGAGAGCGCCGAGCGGGTACGCGTCGAAGCCCGGCCCGCCGAGGACGAGGAGCGTCCGGGCCGCGGGCACCGCGTCGAGGAAACCCGGCGCGCCGGCGGCGCGCAGCGCGGCCGCGGCCGCGCGCGCCTTCGCGTTCGCCTCGCTCTCGTCGCCGGCCCACTCGAGGAGCCACGCGCGCTCGCCCGCCTGTCTCACGCCGCTTTCCTCCGCAGAAGATAGACCGGAACGCCGAGGAGGACGAGGCCGTAGCCGGGCCACGTCGTGCGGGGGCTCGCGACCGAGAGGACCGCCACCACTCCCGTCGCCGCGGCGAGGAAGAGCCCGGTGGTGACCGGGTGACCCCAGGTGCGCCAGGGGCGGAGCGCATCGGGACGCCGGCGCCTGAGGACCGGCACCGCCGCGACGAGAAGGACGAGGATGACGAACTCGACGGAGACGACGTAACGGAGCAGGTCCGAGTACGTGCCCGAAAGAACGAGGCAGCCGGCCCAGGCGGCCTGCAGTCCGAGGGCCGCGCCCGGCACGCCCGCGCCGTTGAGTCGCCCGGCGAACGCGGGCAGGAAGCCGTCCTTCGCGAGCGCCCACACGACGCGCGCCCCGGAGAGCACGAGCCCGTTCGCGCACCCGAACGTCGACACGAGGATCGCGGCCGCCATCGCGGTCCCGCCCGCGCCCGGCAGCAGCCGTTCGGCGGCGGCCGTGCCGACGCGGCCGTCCGGCGCGCGCGCAACGCCGTCCCAGCCGAGGACGTTCAGGTAGCCGACGTTCGCGAGGACGTAAAGGCCCGCCACGAGCGTGCAGCCCGCGAGGAGCGCGACGGGGAACGTCCGCCCCGGGTCCTTCACTTCGCCGCCCGGGAACGTCACGTTCGTCCATGCCGACTGCGAGAACGCCGGGCCCACGAGCGCGAGGACGAACGCGACGGCGAGGGCGGCCCCCTCCGGCGCCGCGGCGCCTGCGTCGGCAGGAGCGTCGGCTCGCGCACCGGCGAAAAAGAGCCCGCCCGCCGTCAGGGCGACGAGCGCCGCGACCTTCACGACCGTCAGGACGTTCTGCAGGCGCGTCCCCGCCTTCAGCCCCGCCGCGTTCGTCGCCGTGAGGACGAGGACGACGGCCACGGACGCGACCTTTGTAGTCCATCCCGTGACGGACGGCGCGAGCGCCCCGAGGAACTTCGAGAACGCGACGGCGACCGCGGCGATCGTGCCCGTCTGGACGACGAGGGCCATCGTCCACCCGTAGAGAAAGCCCGCCATGGGGCCGTAGGCCTCGCGGAAGAAGACGTACGGGCCGCCCGCCTCGGGGAACATCGTCGCGAGCTCGGCGCACGCGAGCGCGGCGAGGAGCGTGAGCGCGCCCGCGGCGGCCCAGACGAGGAGGAGCCGGCCCGGGGTCCCGACGAGCCGGGCGGACTCGGCCGAGACGATGAAGATGCCCGAACCGATCATCGACCCGACGACGAGCATGGTCGCGTCGAAGCGGCCGATCAGGCGGCGAGGGGCGCCGGGCGGGAGCATGGGGACGCCGGACGTTATCTCACGGCGTCCCGGACCGCTTCGCCAGCGCGAGAGCGCCTCAAGCGCCGCGATCGCGGCGCCGGGTTCTCAGAGCGGGGTCACAAGGTCGTGTGTCAGAGGCCTTCGCCGGAGACTCTACACGAGGCCCCCCGGAATACGGCCAGCCGTCCGGCCGTTTCCCTCGCATGGCCCGCGCCGACCTGCGCCTTCCCGCGAACGTCCCCGGCGACCTCTACGTCGACTCCACCTGCATCGACTGCGCGACGTGCCGCCAGATGCAGCCCGCCGTCTTCGCAGAGGGCGGCGGGCACTCGTTCGTGGCGCGCCAGCCGGAGACGCCCGAGGAGGAGGCGCGCGCGCTGCAGGCGCTCGTCGCCTGCCCGACCGGCTCCATCGGGACGCGAGGCCGTGCCGCAGCGACGCGCGCGGTGTCCGCTTCCTTCCCGGAGCCCGTGGGCGGCGGCGTCTTCTTCTGCGGCTACACGTCGGAAAAGTCGTTCGGGGCGTGGAGCTGGCTCATCCGCCGCGCCGCCGGCAACATCCTCGTGGACTCGCCGCGTGCTCCTGTGGAAGGACGTCCTCTTCACGGGCGACCACCTCGCGTGGTCGGCGCGGCGCGGGCACCTCGTCGCGTTCCGGGATGCGAACTGGTACTCGTGGCCGGAGACGATCCGCTCGATGGAGAGGCTGCTCGTCTTCGACTTCACGCACGTGCTGCCGGGACACGGCGCCCCGTACCGGGCGGACTCCCCCGCCGCGATGCGCCGGGAGATCGAGAAATGCGTCGCCTGGATGAAGACGCGCTGAGAGTCAGGCGATCTTCAGGTCGGTCTTCGGGAAGTCCGTCCCCGTGCAGAGGAGCGGCTGGCCGGCGAGCTTCGCGACCGCATAGCTCAGGCAGTCTCCGAAGTTGAGCGCCGCCCGATGGCGGCCTTTCCCGAATCGGGCGAAGGCCTCGGCGGCGGCCTGCGCGTGATCCTCCGTGAAGGAGACGACGACGGCTTCCGAGCGCAAGAGGAATCCCTCGAGGTTCCGGGCCGCGACCTCGCGGCCGAATCGTGAGGAGAGGACCATGAGGGTCTCCACGACCGTGGGCGCTCCGACCCCGAGCGCGGGCGCCGCGGCGACCTTGGCCTCCAGCTCGTCGGCTCCCGTCTCCCTCAGGAGGATGGCCACGATCGCCGAGGAGTCGAGGATCACACGCCGAGCGGGCCGTATCCGAGGATGCGCTCGCGCTCCTTCTTCGTGATCCTCTTCCCGAGGAAGTGCTTCGGAATCGTGGGCCAGACCACTTCCTCCAGGAAGCGGTGGAGCCGCTCGCCCTTTTCTGCGGCCGCCCCCGAGAGGGAAAGCCGCGCGCGCCGCTCTTCGAGGGCCACCCGGATCGCCCGCGTCTTGCTCTCGCCGGCGAGCGCCGCGACTTCGGCGGCGAGCTTCTCGGCGACGGGATCCTTGATGTTCAGCGCCATGGTGTAATTCTACCAGAATGGTAGAAAGGCACTACTGTTCCTGCATCGCGAGGCAAGTCGACGCGAACGACTTGAAGAGCCGCGCGCCATCCGTGCCGCCGAGAAGCGGGTCGGCCGCGCGTTCGGGGTGCGGCATGAGGCCGACGACGTTCCCCTCGACGTTGCAGATCCCCGCGACGTCGTCAAGGGCGCCGTTCGGGTTCGCGGCCCCGCCCTGCGTCCCGTCCGCGCTCACGTAGCGGAAGACGATCTGGTCGCGCGCCTTCATCTGCGCGAACACGGCAGGGTCGGCCGTCCAGTTCCCGTCGCCGTGCGCGACCGGCATCCTGAGGACGTCTCCCCGGTTGATCGCGAGCGTGAACGGCGTCCGCTTGGACTCGACGCGCAGCCACACGTCGCGGCACACGAAGCGCAGGCCCGCGTTCCGGAGCATCGCGCCCGGAAGGAGGCCCGCCTCGCAGAGGATCTGGAACCCGTTGCAGATCCCGAGGACCGCCCCGCCCTGCGATGCGAACGCCGCGACGGACTCCATCACGGGCGAGAAACGCGCCATGGCGCCGCTCCTCAGGTAGTCGCCGTACGAGAAGCCCCCGGGCAGGATCACGAGATCCGGGTCGCCGAGGTCGCGCGTGTCGTACCGGACCATCTTCACGTCCGCCGCGAGCGTCGTCCTCGCCGCGATCGCGGCGTCCTCGTCGCAGTTGCTCCCCGGGAAGACGACGACGGCGACGCGCGGCGCCCGGGCTCCGCTCACCGGGATTCCCCGGCGGCCGCCGTCTCGAGTGAAACCTCGAAGTCCTCGATGACGGGGTTTGCGAGCAGCTGCCGCGCCATTTCGCGGCCGACTTCGGCGGCATGCCGCGGATCGGCCGTGTCGACCTCGATCCGGAAGAGCTTGCCGGCCCTCACGTCGGAGACGGACGTGTAGGAGAGCCGGTGCAGGGCGTCGGCGATGGCCTTGCCCTGCGGGTCGAGGACGCCGCTCTTGAGCATCACCTTCACGAGAACCGTCATGCCGCCTCCTGTGAGACCGTGTTCCATTCCGTGGGCGCGTCGTGCCGCGCGACCGCGAGCGCGGCGGCTCCGCCGATCTCGGCGAGCGCCTCGCGGAAAACGCGCTCGGCGAGAGGATAGGTGTTGTTGTGGCGCGAGACGTGGAGGGCCGTGACGGACCGCGTTCGCGGCCCGACGAGCGCCTTGAGGCCCTCGGCGGCGGCCTCGTTCGAGAGGTGCCCCACGTCCGAGAGGATGCGGCGCTTGAGGGCCGCCGGGTAGGGCCCCTCGCGCAGGAGGTCCTCGTCGTGGTTCGCCTCGAGGCCGAGGACGTCGCAGTCCGCGAGCGCCGCGACGACGGGCCGCGAGAGGTGCCCGAGATCCGTCGCCATCCCGATCCGGCGGCCTGCCCCGTCCGCGAAGACGTAGCAGACGGACTCGACGCCGTCGTGCGGCGTCGA
>JBBQDQ010000162.1:0-7781 GCA_038319835.1 Thermoanaerobaculia bacterium
CTGACGTTCCGCACGCGCCTGAGGCGCACGCAGGACGCGCGCTCGTCGAGGTTCGAGGACCGCTCCGAGTCGGGCGAGTTCGCGGGGGAGAGCGGGTCGCCGGAGCCCTGAGGTCCCGACCACGCGTGGCGGCGGCGATCACCGCTGTGAGATTGGAGTGCCGTGAAGTTGAACCTATGTCTTCGCGACGGCGGCGAGTTGCCCACTCGATGACGGCGAAGCAGCCGTAGAATAGGGGCCGTCATGAGTCGAGCTGTAGTCAAGAAGCCGTCTTCCCCCGTGAGCGAATCCGCCCTCGATCGCGCCCTCCAGGGCGAGCGGGTGATCGTGCGCCGGGGAAAGAGGCCTGTCGCCGCAGTCGTCTCGATCGCGGATCTCAAGCTCCTTGAGGAACTGGAAGACCGCTACGACGTGAGGGTCTCGGTTTCGCGCCTCGCCAACACCAGGGAGAAGCGCATCCCCTACGCCGAGGTCCGCAAACGCGCCAGGCTATAGGGCGTGGACTACAGGGTCGACTTCGTTTCCTCGGCCCAGCGCGAATTTCTACGGCTCCCTCTCCCCGTCCGAAGGCGTCTCGATCCCCATCTCCTCGCGCTCCAGGAGAACCCGCGGCCTCATGGCGTCAAGGCCATGCAGGGCCACCGCGGGCTCTACCGGGTCCGCGTGGGCGATTACAGGATCCTCTTCGAGATCGATGACGCTGCGCGCGTGGTGACGGTGACGCGCGTCAGGCTGCGAGGGGCGGCCTATCGCGGGCTCTGATCTGCCTTCCTCGCTCGCGCGGGAGAGCGGATCGCCGAGTCCCATGGCTCGTCCCCGTGCGCTGCGGCGGCGATCACCGCTTCGAGATTGGGGTTAGCCGACCCGAAGCCTCGCCCGATGTCACTCCCTCGGTCCGTCCGCGTCCCAGAGCGTCGTGTCGCCGTGCTTCTCGAGGATCGGGCGGATGAGCTCCGCGTCGCCGACGGCCGCGACGATGCCGGTCGCGGGGTCGAAGAGCTCCCGTGCGGCGTCGCGGGCTTCCTCGCGCGTCACCGCGCGGATCCGGTCCCGCCAGGTCGTGAATTCGTCCTCGGGCAGGCCGTGCAGGATCCGCGTGAGCTCGTCCTGGACGACGCCGCCGGGCGTCTCGCGCGGGATCGGGAACGAGCCGAGGAGGTAGTTCTTCGAGCGCTCGTGCTCCTCGGCGTTCGGTCCCTCGGCGGCGAACGCGCGGATGAGGTCGAGGAGGCCCCCGAGCGCCTCGTCGGTGACCTCGGTCCGGCAGTCGATCGACGCGCCGAAGTGGCCTCCGAGGACCCGGGTCGCGAGCGACGAATACGCGCCGTACGTGAGCGAGCGCTCCTCGCGCAGCACGTGGAAGAGGCGGGACGACGCGCCGCCGCCGAGGGACTGGTTCGCGACGACGGCCGCCGGGAACCGCGGGCTCTTCCGCGCGAGCGCGGGGCGCGCGAAGAGAAGGTTCGTCTGGACGGAGCCCGGGCGGTTCACGAGGTGGAGCTGGAAGCCCGAGACGCGCGGGGGCGGCGGGACGGTGAATCCCGCTTCGCCGGCCGTGGCCGGAAGGCCGCCGAAGGCGCGGGTCGCCGCGGCGACGAGCTTCGCCGGGTCGGCCGCGCCCGCGAGGACCAGCGTCGCGCCCTTGAAGGAGAGCCGCCGACGCGCGAAGTCCGCGACGTCGCCGCGCGTGAGGGCCAGGAGGCCCTTCTCGGTCGGCGTGACGGTCCCGTAGGGATGCCCGGGGTAGAGGCGGTCATAGAGCCGCTCGCGCACCAGGAAGTCGGGCTCGGAGCGCTGCTCCTGGAGCGTCGCGATGAGCCGGCGCCGGCCCTTGTCGAACTCCTCCTCGGGGAACGTGGCCTCCGTCAGGATCTCCGCGAGGAGCGCGAGCCCCGCGTCGAGGTCGCTCTCGAGGACGTAGAGGCGCGCGACCGACGAGTCGCTGCCGGCCGAGACCTCCGCGACGGCGGCGAGGTCGTCGAGCTTCTCGGCGAGTTCGCGGGCCGACTTCGTGCGCGTCCCGCCGAGGAACGTGTCACCCGTGACGTCCGCGGTCCCTTCCCGGCCCTCCGGGTCGGCCGTCGAGCCGGCGCCCGGGAACACGATGGCGGCCGCGACGGTGGGCCGGCGGCCCCAGCGCGCCGCGCGTACGGCGAGGCCCGAGGGGAGGACCGTCCCTTCGAAGCGGGGGAGTCCAAACGAGAGGGGCGGCCCCGGCGGCGGCGGGACGCGGGGCGGCGCGCTCACGCGGCCTCCACGGGGCGCACGGCGACGACGGAGCGGCGTGCGGCGACGAGCCAGCGCTGGACGGCGTCGCGGACGTGGTCGGCCTCGACGGAGAGGACCTCGTCGAGGTCCCGCCTCCACAGACCCGGGTCTCCGTCGTAGACGCCGTACTCGGCGAGGAGGAAGGCGACGGCCTGCGTCGTCTGCGTCGCGCGGATCGCTCCGGCCGAGATGACGCGCCTCACGCGTTCCATCTCCCGCGGGGTCGGGCCCTCGTCGGCGAGGCGCGCGACGTCCGCGAGGATCTCGGCCTCGAGGCGTTCCGGTGTGACGCCCGGGCGCGCGATCGCGAAGAAGCGGAAGAGCGACGGGCCGCGGCGCTCGTCGAGCGCGACCGTCAGCGACAGGGCGAGCTCGTCGTCCTTGACGAGCCGCCGCCAGAGGCGCCCGCTCTCGCCGGCGCCGAGGACCTTCTCGGCGTACGAGAGCGCGAAGAGGTCGGGGTGGCGACGGTCGGCGATCTTGAAGTTCAGGTGGAGGGCCGGGACCGCGGCGTGCGGGTCGGCGACCTCGGCGCGGCGCTCGCCGGTCGGGGGCGGCTCCGTGATCACGAAGGGTGCGGGCGCGCCGCGGGCCGGGACCTCGTCGAAGAAGGCCCGCGCGCGCCGGAACGCCTCGCCGGGCTCGACGTCTCCGACGATGGCGAGAAGCGCGTTTCCCGGGGCGTAGTACGTTTCGTAGAAGCGGCGCGCGTCGTCGAGGGACGCGGCCCCGAGATCGTCCATCGAACCGATCACCGAGTGCTTGTACGGAAACGCGTCGTACGCGAGCGCGTCGGCCGTCTCGAAGGACGGTGCGTACGGCTGGTTGTCGATGCGCATCCGTTTCTCTTCCTTGACGGCCTCGCGCTGGTTGTCGAGCTTCTCCTGGGTGAGAACGAGGGCGCGCATCCGGTCGGACTCGAGGAAGAGGCCGAGGTCGAGGCACTCGGCCGGCAGCGTCTCGTAGTAGTTCGTGCGGTCCTCGGACGTCGTGCCGTTCATCGTGCCGCCCGCGCTCGCCACGAGCCGGAAATGCTCGCCCTTCCCGACGTTTTCGGAGCCCTCGAACATGAGGTGCTCGAACAGGTGGGCGAAGCCCGTCTTGCCCGGGAGCTCGACGCGGCTCCCGACGTCGTAGGTGACGTCGACCGAGACGAGGGGGATGCCGCGCTGCGGCGAGACGACGACGGTCAGGCCGTTCGCGAGACGCTCGACCTGAAAGGGGATCTCGAGTTCGAAGGAAATAGGACCTCCCGGCCCCCGCCGCGCGGGGCCCGTAATATACCCGGCTGTCTTGAAAGGTCTCCTCCGCGCCGGCCTCGCGGCCGTCCTCCTCGCTCTCCCGGCGGCCCCCGTGGCCGCCGACGATCCCCCGAAGGACGACGCGACCCTTCCGAAATTCCGCTTCGAGGCCGTGCTGCACGATTACGAGCCGCTTTCGGACCGCGACACGCGCGTCGCCGAGCTCTTCTGGGCGGGCGTCACGGCCGACTGGACGCGCGGAGCGGTCTCGGCCCGGGCGGAAGTGCGCGGGACGGAGGGGAAGTTCCGGCCCTTCTTCTCGGGCGGTCTCTGGCTCGAGGAAGGTTGGGCGGGCCTGCGCACACCGGCGGGAACTCTCCGGGCCGGCAAGGTCCTCCCGGAGGTCGGTCTCGTCGACGAGACGTTCTCGGGGACGCTTTTCTCGCTGAACGGCGTCGGGCGCAACCCGGGCTGGGGCGCCCAGCTGAGCGGCGACGCCCGCCACGGAACCTTCGACGTCCTCTCCTGGTCGGCCGCATGGATCGGGCAGAACGATCGCGTGGGCTGGGAAGAGGACGGGCGGGACGTCGAGTCCGACGCGGCGCGGGTTCTCCGCGACGGCCTCTCGGTGCGCGCGTCTTACCTCTTCAATCGCGTCCTGTGGTCCGTGAAACCAGGCGTCTCGGCCGCGACGGCGCGGATCGTCGCGAAGGACGGCTCGGACGAGTTCCGGCGGAACGACCTCGCGGCGGATCTCACGGCCTCGTTCGGCCCCCTCGCGATCTTCGTCGAGGGCTTCTGGCGCTCGGGCCGGACCTGCCCGGCGGACGGCCCCTGCCGGTACGGGTACGACGACGCCCGGTCCGTCCTCGCCGGCCTCCGCGCCGAGTTCCCGACCGTGACCTACCGGTACACATGGTCGCGCTGGCACTACGTGGGTGCGGACGCCGTCGAAGAGATCCACATGCCCGGCGCCGTCTGGACGCCGAAGAAAGGGATCTCGGCCTCGATCGAGTACAGTGCGAGGCACCTGCGGGCGCTCGCCGGGTCGACCACCGTCAAGGCGTTCCAGCTGGGGCTGACGGTGTCTTTCTGAGAGGTCCGGTCAACCTTTTCGCGGAATCCGGCGTCCAACGCCGTTTGAGGGCTTCATGAAGAACAGGATCCTGGCCGTTCTCGCGGCCGTCGTCGTGATCGGGGGGGGCGCGTGGTTCGTGCTCGCCCGCAAGGGCTCCTCGGAGCCGAAATACCGGAAGGTGAAGCTCGACAAAGGCGACGTCGTCGCGACCGTGACCGCGACCGGCACGCTGTCGGCCGTCACGACCGTGAGCGTCGGCAGCCAGGTCTCCGGCATCATCGCGAAGCTGCACGTCGACTTCAATTCGGTGGTCAAGAAGGGCCAGGCGCTCGCCGAGCTCGACCCGACGCCGTTTCAGCAGGCCCTCGAGCAGACGAAGGCGAACCTCGACAAGGCGAAGGTCCAGCTCCGCAACGACGAGATCGGGCTGACGCGCGCCAAAAAGCTCTTCGCCGAGCAGCTCATCGCGCAGTCCGATCTCGACGCCGCGCAGACGACGCGCGACTCGGACGTCGCGACCGTTGCACAGGTGACGGCGCAGCTGAAGTCGGCCATGACGAACCTGGGGTACACGCGGATCGTCTCGCCGATCGACGGAGTCGTCGTGAGCCGCAGCTACGACGTCGGCCAGACGGTCGCCGCGTCGTTTCAGGCGCCGACCCTCTTCATGATCGCGCAGGACCTCACGAAGATGCAGGTCCTCACGAACATCGACGAGGCCGACGTCGGCCGCATCAAGGTGGGGCAGGTCGCGAGCTTTTCCGTGGACGCGTTCCCCGAGCAGAGCTTCAAGGGCTCGGTCTCGCAGATCCGCCTGTCGCCGCAGACCGTCCAGAACGTCGTGACGTATCCCGTCATGCTCGATGTCCCGAATCAGGATCTGAAGCTCAAGCCCGGGATGACGGCGAACGTGCTCGTCCCCGTGGACGCGCGCCGCGACGTCCTGCGCGCTCCGAACGCCGCGCTGCGCTTTCGGCCCGACCCGGCGGACGTCGCCGGCGGCGACAAGGGCAAGGCCGCTCCGGCTTCCGCCCCGAGCGCGGCCGCAGCGCCGCAGGCAGGCGCCCCGCAGACAGGCGCTCCCCAGACGGGAGGCAGAGGTCCCGGCAGCCGCGGCGGTTCGTCCGGCGGTGCGGGTGGCGGTGGCCGGCCGGCCGCGTCACGTTCCGGGACCCTCTACGTCGAGGTCCCGAACGGCAAGGGCAAGCTCAAGGCCGTCTCAGTCAGGACTCTCATCACGGACGGCAACATGACGGCCATCGAGTCGTCGGACCTCAAGGAAGGCGACGAGATCATCGTCGGCCTCGCAACCGCGCGCGCGGGTGCGGCGAGCAGTGCCTCGGCCAGTCCGGGCGGCGGCGGCGGGCGCCGGCCCTTCTGAGCGGGCGGGTGATCGTGGCGCAGCACGTCATCGAGATCGAGAACCTCACCCGCGTCTACAAGATGGGCGAGACCGAGGTGCGCGCCCTCGACGGCGTGACGATGAAGGTCGAGAGCGGGGAGTTCCTCGCGGTCATGGGCCCCTCGGGCTCGGGGAAGTCGACGTTCATGAACATCATCGGCTGCCTGGACCGGCCGACGTCCGGCCGTTACGTCCTCGAGGGGATCGACGTGTCGTCCCTCGGGCGCGACGCGCGCGCCGAGATCCGGAACGACAAGATCGGCTTCGTCTTCCAGAACTTCAACCTGCTCTCGCGCACGGCGGCGGTCGAGAACGTCGAGCTCCCGCTCCTCTATTCGAGGAAGTCGAAGCTCACGGACGAGGAGTCCCATGCGCGCGCGATGCGGGCGCTCGAGCGTGTCGGCCTCAAGGACCGCTGGGATCACACGTCGGCGCAGCTCTCGGGCGGACAGCAGCAGCGCGTCGCGATCGCGCGGAGCCTCGTGAACGAGCCGGCGATCCTCCTCGCGGACGAGCCGACGGGCAACCTCGACTCGAGGACGTCCGAGGAGGTCATGGCGATTTTCCAGGGCCTGAACGACGAAGGCAAGACCGTCGTCCTCATCACCCACGAGCCGGACATCGCGCAGTTCGCCCGGCGCATCGTCACCTTCCGCGACGGCAAGGTGCTGAGCGACGTGGCCGTGACGGACCGCAAACGCGCCGTCGCCGCAGGGAGGCCCGCATGAAGAAGTCCGGGAACATCCTGAAGGTCGCGTTCCGGGCGCTCACGCGGAACAAGCTGCGATCTCTCCTCACGGCGCTCGGGATCATCATCGGCGTCGCCTGTGTGATCGCGACGATCGGGATCGGGGAGGGCGCGCGCCTCCAGACCGAGAATCAGCTCAAGTCCCTCGGGACGAACTTCCTCATGATCTTCCCGGGCACGACGACGTCGTCGGGAGCCCGGTCGGGGGGGAGCAACTCGAAGCTCTCTCAGGACGACGTGGACGCGATCCGGCGCGAGGTCGGGTCCGTCGCGTACGTCTCCGCGTCGATCCGGACGGTGGCCCAGGTCATCTACGGGAACCAGAACTGGTCCACGTCCATCCAGGGCGGCGAGGTCGACTGGCCGCTCATCCGCTCGTGGAACCTCGCGACGGGTCAGTTCTTCACGGACCAGGACAACCGCTCGGCCTCCAAGGTGTGCGTCCTCGGCAAGACCGTCGCGACGAACCTGTTCGGGGACGAGGACCCGGTCGGCAAGATGATCCGCATCAAGAACATCCCGTTCCGCGTCACGGGCGTCCTCGAGTCCAAGGGCGGCTCCATGATGGGCCAGGACCAGGACGACCTCGTCGTCGCCCCATACGAGACGGTCCGCAAGAAGCTCATGGGCACGACGGCCGTGGGCATGATCCTCGCCTCGGCGGCGTCGAACGAGCAGGTCACGATCGCGCAGGACGAGATCACGGCGCTCCTCAGGCAGCGCCACCGGATCAACAAGGCGGCCGGTCAGGACGACGACTTCATGATGCGCACGCAGACCGAGATGCTCCAGCAGGCCGACGCCCAGAGCCGCACGATGTCGACGCTGCTCTGGTCGATCGCGGGTGTCTCGCTCCTCGTCGGCGGGATCGGGATCATGAACATCATGCTCGTCTCGGTGACGGAGCGGACGCGCGAGATCGGCGTTCGCATGGCGATTGGCGCCAAGGGCGGAGACATCCGGGCCCAGTTCCTCGTGGAGGCCGTCGCGCTCTCGCTCGCGGGCGGTTCCGTCGGGATCGCCCTGGGGATCGGGATCCAGCGC
>JBBQDQ010000163.1:0-7656 GCA_038319835.1 Thermoanaerobaculia bacterium
TCGAAGCTGTCGTCTCGAACTACGGAGAAGACTCCTTTGCGCGTTTCGCCGCACTCGAAGGCGTCGTGGACGCGGAGGCCGAGAGCCTCTCTCTCGAGGAGATCTTCGTTGCGGTAGCGGGCGAGGCGCCCGGGAGGAACGTATGAGAGCCTTCGCAGCGGTCTTCGCGCGGGAGGTCTTTGCCCGGCGTCTCGTCTTCGCCGTCGCATTCGCCGCGGGCTTTGTGCCGCTCGCTGGTTCGCTCGCGTACGGCTGGTCGAAGCCCGACGCGCCCGAGGGACGCATCCTCGTCGCCCTCGTGACGGCCGCGGCGTTCGGCTTCGCATTCGCGCTCCTGATCGGCGGCTCCGTCATCGCCGGGGAGACGTCCGAGAAGAGGATGTCGTTCTTCTTCTCGCGTCCGATCCCGTCGGTCTCGCTGTGGTCCGGGAAGCTCCTCGCCGCAATTTTCGTCACGCTCGCGGCCGCGGCACTCGCGTTCGCGCCCTCGTGGCTCTCCGGGACGGGCCACGCGCGAAGTCTCTGGGGCGTCGACGCGACGCTCGGCAACACGGCGCTGATCGCGGCGATTCTCGCGGTCGTCCTCGTTTTCGGGGCGCACGCCGTCGTGACGATCGCCCGCCTGCGCTCGCCGTGGGTGGCGCTGGATCTTCTCCTCGCGCCGGCGCTCGTGTTCCTCGCGGCGTTCGCCGTGCGTTCGCTCCTGCGGGACGCGCTTTCGGCGCTCTTCACCGATTACGGCAGAAGCAACGTCGCCGAGTGGGCCCTCATCGGCCTCGCCGGGCTCGTGCTTCTCGCGCTCCTCGCCGCTAGCTTCGTCCAGGTCTCCGAGGGCCGTACGGACGCCCGGCGCTCCCACGGCGCCTTTTCGGTTGTCTTCTTCGGAATCGTGGGAGCGGCCGTCGCCCTGCTCGGCGGGTATGCGTGGTGGTGCGCGTCGGCGAAGGCGACGGACCTCGCTCAGGTGACAGGCGGCGTCCAGATCGCGCCGCGCGGGTCCTGGGTCGTCGCGCGCGGACCCCTTCGAGCGTGGCGTGGGGCGGGGGCATTCCTCTTCGACACAACGAGCGGCCGGTCGATCAGCGTCCGCTCGGGAAACGCGGTCCTCTCGCGAGACGGCACGCGGGCCGCATGGAGCGAGCCGCGATTCGGATTCTTCGAAAGAACCGACAGCCGCGGCGACGTCTTCATCGCCGACCTGCCCAACAGGCGCGCCATCGGCACGGGGCTCGAAGCTGGCGCCTGGAGCTGGATGGCCCTTTCGCCCAGCGGCCGGCGACTCGCCGTCTTCGACGGGAAGACGCTCGCGGCCTTCGACGTGTCCGACGCCGAAAATCCGAAGCAGATCGCCGTCTTCCGTGTCGAGCACGAGCTCCGCTACGCGTTCGTCGATGAAGACACGATCCGCGCCTTTCCGCGATTCTTCAATCCCCGGACCGAGCGCTTGGATCCGGCCAGACTCGAAATTGCCGACTTCTCACTGTCATCGAGGAAATCCCTCGTCACGGGCCGGTTCGAGCTCGAGACCCTGCCGGTCCTGAGCCTGAGCCCGGACGCGCGTTTCTTCGTCGGCACGAGGCGGCTGACGGAGGACCCCCAGGGCAGACGGGCCCTCACTCTCCACGATGGCCGCACGGGGAGCCTTGTTGCAACGCTCGCGGCTGATCTTCGAGGCTCTCAGGCACGGTTCCTGACGGGTGGCCGCGTGGCGGTTGCGGGGATCGGCGAAGCGGGGGCGCGGGTGGTCTTCTTCGAAGGTGGAGAGGGCTGGGCCGCGCCCGGCCGCACCGTCGAGCTGGGTCCGGCCACGCGCGTAGCCCTCGGCGGGGAGATTGCCCCCGGGCGTGTCGTCGTCTCCCTCATCCAGTTCGAAGAGAATCTCCCGGCTTCCCGGCGCATCGCGACGCTCGCTGTCGTGGACGCTGCGTCCGGAAAGGTCGTCTCCCATTACGAAGGCCTCGTCCCCGCTGACCGCTTCAGCTGGTGGTTCACCCCCGTCCTTCCCCCCGCCGAAGCCGGACTGCCCTCGTCGTTCCTCTTCCTCGACGCCGAGCACCGACTCGTCCGCCTAGACCCCGCGACCGGTGCGCAGACGGTCCTTCTCGGCCGGAGCAAGTAAGATCGCCCTTCCGTGACCTCCCCCGCCCGCCAGCAGGCCCGCCGCGTGATCGAGATCGAGGCCGCCGCCGTCCGCGCGCTTGCGGACGGCCTCGACGAGGGTTTCGACAGAGCGGTCGAGGCCATGAAATCCACGGCAGGCCGCGTCGTCGTCACGGGCATCGGCAAGAGCGGAATCGTCGGCCAGAAGATCGCCGCCACGCTCTCCTCGACCGGGACGGCCGCGTTCTTTCTCCACCCGTCCGAGGCGATCCACGGCGACCTCGGGATGATCCTCGGGGGCGACGTCGTCCTGGCGCTTTCCCACTCCGGCGAAACGGAAGAGGTCGTCGCGCTCATCCCTCACGTCAAGCGCCGCGGCGCGACGCTCGTCGCGCTGACGGGCCGCCGGGACTCCACGCTCGGCAAGGGCGCCGACGTCGTCGTCGCCGTGCAGATCCGGGAAGAGGCGTGCCCGAACAACCTCGCGCCGACCGCCTCGACGACCGCGCAGCTCGTGATGGGCGACGCGCTCGCGATGGCGCTCTCGGTCGAGAAGGGCTTCCGGCCCGAGGACTTCGCGGCGCTCCACCCCGGCGGCAAGCTCGGCAAGCGCTTCCTCAAGGTGGAAGGGCTCATGCACACGGGCGCGGACGTCCCGCTCGTCGAGTCCACGGCGCCCATGAAAGACGTCGTCTACGAGATGTCGCGGAAGCGCTTCGGGATCACGGGCGTCACGGACGGCGGGAGGCTCGTCGGCGCCGTTTCCGACGGGGACCTGCGCCGCCTCCTCGAGAAGGACGGCCCGAAGATCATGAACGACACGGCCGCCGACGCGATGGGCAGGAGCCCGAAGACGATCGCGAAAGAGGCCTGGGCCACCGAGGCGCTGCGTCTGATGGAGGAACGGAAGATCACGTCCCTCTTCGTCGTCGACCCCGACGGTCGTCCCGAGGGCATCCTCCACCTCCACGACCTGTGGGGCGTCGAGTCGATTTAGGGTTTCTGGGCGCGCATAATCTCCTCACATGCCCGCGAACCCGATCGTCCCCGAGGACCTCAGAACCCGTCTCTCCCGCATCCGGGGCCTGATCCTCGACGTGGACGGGGTCCTCACGGACGGCTCGATGACGTTCGACGAGGACGGCCGCGAGACGAAGTCCTTCGACGTGAAGGACGGGCTCGGTCTCGTCCTCCTGCGCGACCTCGGCTACAGGATCGGGATCATCTCGTCCCGGACGTCCAAGGTCGTCTCGCGACGATGCGTGGACCTGAAAATCCCCGAGGAATACGTCCTCCAGGGCGAGCGCGACAAGGCGGCGGCGTTCGACGTTCTCGCGAAGCGCTGGGACCTCGAGGCCTGGGAGGTCGCCGCGGTCGGGGACGACCTGCCCGACCTCGGGATGCTGCGCCGCGCGGGCGTCGGGGCCGCCCCCTCGGACGCGACGCCGCTCGTCCGCGACGCCGCCGCTCTCCGCCTCACGCGGCCCGGCGGCGCCGGGGCCGTGCGCGAGATGTGCGATCTCCTCATCGAGGTCCGCCGCGGGGCGCGCGCCGATAAGCCGGCCGCCGTGGAGCCCGAGAAGGCCGCAGAGGACGGCGACGTCATCCCGTTCCCTTTCGGGCGGAACTGAAGCCCCGGTCCTGCTAGGCTCGGGGCCTCATGCGCTGTCCGTACTGCGGGGCGGGCGACGACCGGGTCGTCGACTCGCGCGAGAGCCGCGAAGGGGCCGTCATCCGGCGCCGCCGCGAGTGCAACGCCTGCCAGAGGCGTTTCACGTCCTACGAGACCGTCGAGGAGATCCCCCTCCTCGTCGTCAAGAAGGACGGCCGGCGCGAGCCCTTCGACCGGAACAAGCTCCTGCGCGGCCTCATGAAGGCGTGCGAGAAGCGGCCCGTCGAGACGAAGACGCTCGAGGACGTCTGCGACGCGATCGAGTCGGCCCTGTCGGCCCGCGAGCCGCGCGAGATGACGACCATCGAGCTCGGCACTCAGATCATGGAGAAGCTCAAGGATATCGACCAGGTCGCTTACGTCCGCTTCGCGTCGGTCTACCGGCGGTTCGAGGACCTCGGCGACTTCGTCGACGAGCTCAAGGCGCTCCTCGGACGCGCGCCCGGAGGGAAGAAATGAGGAAGCGCGAGATTCCCGTCGGCTTCTTCGTGCGCTCGGGCGACCTCGAGCCGCCCGAGCGGCCCGCCCTCGTCCCGCCGGTCGACGTCGTGGACCACGGCAGCCTGTGGCGCCTCACGTTCGAGATCGCCGGCGCGAACCCGGAAGAGATCTCGGTCGACATCCGCGGGCGGGTCCTCACCCTCCGCGGGATGCGCCGCCCCACCGACCGCGAAGACGGCGTTTTCCTGCGCGTCGAGCGCGCGGCCGGCGCCTTCGAGCGCGCCCTCGAGCTGCCCGAGGACCCTGATCCGGAAGGCTCCCGCGCGAACTACGCGGACGGCCTCCTCACGCTCGACATCCCGAAGCGGTCCGGCGGCAAGGGCCGGTCGATCCCGATCGCGAAGGGCAAGAAGAGCTGATGAGCTCCGTGGACCCCGGCGCGAGCGCACAGGTCGCGATCCCCGACATCCTTCCGGTGCTGCCGCTGAAGGACGTCGTCCTCTTCCCGTACGTCATCGTGCCGCTCTCCGTATCGCGCGAAAAGTCGATCGCGGCGGTGGACGCGGCGCTTGCCGAGCAGCGCGTCCTCCTTCTCGTCGCCCAGCGCGACGCCTCCGTCGAGGAGCCCGCGGCGGCCGACCTCTACACGATCGGCACGGCGGCCGCCGTCATGCGGATGCTCAAGCTGCCGGACGGGCGCATCCGCCTCCTCGTGCAGGGCCTCTCGCGCGTGAAGATCGAGTCGATCCTCGCGGACTCGCCCGCGCTGCGGGCGAAGGTCTCGCGGATCCCGGAGCCCGAGGCCCAGACGCCGCCGCCCGAAGAGGTCGAGGCGCTCGTGAGGAGCGCCAAGGAGTCCCTCGAGAAGACGGTCGCCCTCGGCAAGTCCATCTCGCCCGAAGTGATGGTCGTCGCCGCGGGGCTCGACGAGCCCGCGCGCCTCGCGGACCTCGCGGCCTCGAACCTCGAGCTCAAGATCGAGGAGGCCCAGAAGATCCTCGAGACGATCCCGGCCGTCGAGCGCCTGAAAACCGTCCTCGAGATCCTCCGGCGCGAGGTGCGCGTCCTGACGGTCCAGCAGGAGATCTCCGGCGCCGCCAAGGGCGAGATCGACAAGAGCCAGCGCGAGTACTTCCTGCGCCAGCAGCTCAAGACGATCCAGCAGGAGCTGGGCGAGACCGAGGACCTCTCCGAGGAGATCGCGGCCTACCGGTCGAAGATCGCCGAGAAGAAGATCCCCGAGGAGGCCGCCCAGGAGATCGAGAAGCAGGTCAAGCGCCTCGAGCGCGGGAACCCCGACTCGGCCGAGAACGCGATGCTCCGCACGTACCTCGACTGGCTCGTGAACCTCCCGTGGGGCGTCGTGTCCACCGACAGCCTCGACCTCGCGCGCGCGAAGAAGATCCTCGACGAGGACCACTACGACCTCGAAAAGGTCAAGCAGCGCATCCTGGAGTTCCTCGCCGTCCGCAAGCTTTCGCCCGACTCGAAGGGGCCGATCCTGTGCTTCGTCGGCCCGCCCGGCGTCGGCAAGACGTCGCTCGGCCGCTCGATCGCCCGCGCGCTCGACCGCAAGTTCCTCCGCCTGTCGCTCGGCGGCGTGCGCGACGAGGCCGAGATCCGCGGCCACCGCCGCACCTACGTCGGCGCGATGCCCGGCCGCATCATCCAGGGCCTTTCGCAGGCCGGCACGTCGAACCCCGTCTTCATCCTCGACGAGGTCGACAAGATCGGCGCCGATTTCCGCGGCGACCCGTCGTCGGCGCTCCTCGAGGTCCTCGACCCCGAGCAGAACCGGACGTTCCGGGACCACTACCTCGGCGTGAACTACGACCTCTCGAAGGTCCTCTTCATCACGACCGCGAACGTCCTCGACACGATCCAGCCGGCGTTTCTCGACCGGATGGAGGTCATCCGGCTCTCGGGCTACACGCTCGAGGAGAAGGTTGCGATCGCCAAAGCGCACACGGTGCCGAAGCAGCGCAAGGAGAACGGGCTCCCCGACGGCGCCGTGACGTTCAAGGACGACGCGCTCCGCGCGATCGTCGAGAACTACACGCGTGAGGCCGGGCTCCGCAGCTTCGAGCGCGAGATCGGCTCATGCTGCCGCAAGGTGGCCGTCCGGTGGGCCTCGGGCAAGAAGAAGCCCGTCGTCGTGACGCCGCGTGAGGTCAAGGCGTTCCTCGGGATCCAGAGGTTCACGCGCGACGAGGCGCTCCGCACGGACCAGGTCGGGACCGCGACGGGCCTCGCCTGGACCGCCGTGGGCGGCGACGTCCTCATCGTGGAGGCCCGCGCCGTGCGCGGCAAGGGCCGCCTCCAGCTCACGGGCCAGCTCGGAGACGTCATGAAGGAGTCCGCGCAGGCGGCCCTCACGTTCGCGCGCTCGCGTGCGGACCGCTACGGCCTCGCCGACGACTACTTCGAGACGCACGACGTCCACGTCCACGTTCCGGAGGGCGCGATCCCGAAGGACGGCCCGTCGGCCGGCGTCACGATGGCGAGCGCGATGATCTCGGCCTTCGGGGGCACGCGCGTGCGCCGCGACGTCGCGATGACGGGCGAGATCACGCTCCGCGGCGACGTTCTCGCGATCGGAGGCCTCAAGGAGAAGGTCCTCGCGGCCCGCCGCGCGGGAATCGGGACCGTCATTCTCCCCAAGGCGAACAAGCGCGACCTCGCCGAGATCCCGAAGGAGGTCCGACGCGACATGAAGTTCGTGTTCGCCTCGAAGGTGGACGACGTCCTCGGAGCCGCGTTCGTCCGGGCCGCGACGAAGCCCGCGCCGAAGAGGAACAGGGCATGAAGAAGCGCGCCGGCCTTCCGCCCGAGGACGCGATCGTCGCCCGCCTCGCGAGCACCTTCGCGACGCGCCGCCGCGACGTCAAGGTCGGCATCGGCGACGACGCGGCGGTCGTCGTGAGCCCCGATCGCCTCGCGGTCACGACGGACGTCCTCCTCGAGGACCACGACTTCCGCAAGGACGCCGATCCGCGCCGCCTCGGCCGCAAGGCGATGAACGTGAACCTCTCGGACCTCGCGGCGATGGGCGCCCGACCTCTCTGGGCCGTCCTCGCGCTCGGCATGCCGAGGAAGACGAAGCCCGAGTGGCTCGACGCGCTCGCGGGCGGGGTCAAGGAGGCCGCGGCCGAGCACGGCGTCGCGGTCGTCGGCGGCGACCTCAGCGCCTCCGACAGGGTCTTCGTCGCCGTCACCGCGATGGGCCACGCCCCCGAGACGCCGCTCACACGCTCGGGCGCCGAGCCCGGCGACAGCCTCTTCGTCTCCGGGACGCTCGGCGCCGCCGCGGCGGGCCTCCGCCTCCTCGAGAAGGGGTACCGGCTCTCGGCCGAGCGCGTCGCGCTGGACCCGAAGGGCAGGCGCGTCCCGGCGCCGCGCGCCGTCGAAGTGGCCCGGCTCATCCGCCATCAGATCGACCCCCG
>JBBQDQ010000164.1:0-7591 GCA_038319835.1 Thermoanaerobaculia bacterium
CAGCCGGGCCGGCCGCCCTGCTCGCGGGCGCGGACGCGTTCTTCGGCTGCCTCGGCCTCGTCCCCCTCGCCGGAGGGCCGCCGTCCGTGGCGACCGTGCACGACGTCACGCCCCTCCTCTTCCCCGAATGGCACTCCTGGAGGAACCGGTTCGGGTTCGCGCCCCTCATCGGCGGGAGCGTACGGGCCGCGCGGCGGATCGCGGCCGTCTCCGAACATTCACGCCGCGACCTCGTCGCGCTCTTTCCCGACGCCGCCGAAAAGACGACCGTCGTCCACAACGGCGTCGACGCCGTGCCCGCACCCCCAGGAGGGCCGCCGCCGAACGAAGGCCGGCCGTACGTCCTGTCGCTCGGAACGCTCGAGCCCCGGAAGAACGTCCTGCGCCTCGTCGAAGCCATGGAGTCGGTCTGGGACCGAAGGCCGGACTTCCCCGACCTCGTCCTCGCGGGAGCCGAAGGCTGGGGGCTCCAGGGTCTCGGCGCGCGCCTCGGCTCCTCGCGCCACGCCGCCCGCATCCGTCCGGCGGGCTACCTCGCGGACGGCGAGCGCTCCCGCTGGATGGCCGGAGCGCGCGTCTTCGCCTACCCGAGCCTCTACGAAGGCTTCGGCCTCCCGCCGCTCGAGGCGATGGCGCTCGGAACGCCCGTCGTCGCGTCGTCGGCTTCGTCGCTGCCCGAGGTCGTCGGCGACGCGGGCCTTCTCCCCGATCCCGAGGACGTCTCGGCGATCGCGGCGGCGATCGAGCGCGCCCACGACGACGAGGCCTTCCGGCGCTGGGCCGCCGCCCGGGGCCCGGCGCGGGCCGCGACGTTCACGTGGACGGAGGCCGCCCGCAGGATGCACGCGCTCTTCGAGGAGGCGCTCGCGTGACGCGGCCCCGCGTCCTCGTGGACGCCCGCAAGGCGCGCGACTTCGGGATCGGCAGCTACATCCGCGGCCTCCTCGGCGGCCTCGCGCGGCAGGACCGGTGGGACCTCTGCGCCACGGTCCACCCCGGGGACGACGAGCTGCTCCCGCCAGGGGTGGCGCCCGTGGCCTGCGACGCGCGCCACTACTCGATCGCCGAGCTCTTCGCCGTGCGCGGCGCGGTGGCGCGCCTCAAGCCCGCCGTCTTCCACGCGCCGCACTACGTCGTTCCCGTGGATCCGCCCGCGGCGACGGTAGTCACGATCCACGACCTCATGCACCTGAACCGCCCCGAGCACGGCGCGCCCTGGAAGCGCGCGTACGCGAAGTGGATGATCGGGCGGGCCCTGCGCCTGTCCGCACGGGTGGTCGCGGTGTCGGAGGCGACGAAAGAGGAGATTCTTGCTTTCGGACCCTCTCAACGCTCCAAGGTCGTGGTGATACCCAACGGGGTGAAGGGAGATTTCTTCGAATGGGGGGAGAGGGTCGCGGCGGCGCGCGGCGACGGGGCGGCGTCCGAGGGCGGGGCGCTTCGGCCCGATTCACTCTCCAGAGAAATCTCCTCCTATCTTCTCTTCCTTGGTAACGACAAGCCGCACAAGAACCTCGAGGGGCTTCTTCGGGCCTGGCCGCACGTGCGCGCGGCGCACCCCGGGCTCTCGCTCGTCCTCGCGGGCGTCGAGCCGGGACCTGAGCTGCCCGAGGGCGCCAAGGCCGTCGGCTTCGTGCCCGACGCGGACGTGCCGGCTCTCGTCGCCCTCGCCGAGGCGCTCGTCCTCCCCTCGTTCGCGGAGGGCTTCGGCCTGCCGGTCCTCGAGGCGCAGGCCGCCGGGACGCCCGTCGCCTGCTCGGACCTCCCGGCCCTGCACGAGGCGGGCGGAGAGGCAGCGGTCTTCTTCAACCCGCACGACGCCGCCACGATCGTGGCGGCCCTCAATTCCTTGCTCGGTGACGAAGACAGGAGGAATCTTCTTAGAAAGAAGGGGCGGGGGCGCGCCCGCGCGTTCGGCTGGGACGCCGTGGCGGAGCAGACCGCGGCCATCTACTCGGAGATCCTCGGGTGAGGGTCGCCCTCGTCCACGACTGGCTGACCGGCACGCGCGGCGGCGAGAAGGTTCTCCTCGAGATCGCCCGGATGTTCCCGGACGCGCCCGTCTTCACGCTGTTTCACTTCCCCGGCTCGCAACACCCCGAGATCGAGGCCCGGGAGATCCGGACGACGTTCCTCCAGAAGGTCGCCTCGCCCCGCTTCGACTACCGCAGGCTCCTCCCGCTCTTCTTCGCCGCCGCCGAGACCTGGGACCTCTCTGGCTTCGACCTCGTGATCTCGACCTCGCACTGCGTCGCCAAGAACGCGAAGAAGGACGCGGGGGCTTTCCACCTCTGCTACTGCCACACGCCCGTTCGGTACCTGCACGACCAATTCGACGCCTACTTCCGAGGGCGCCCGGCGCCGGTCGTTCTCGCGGCGCGCCTCGCCCAGGCGCCCCTCGCGGCCTGGGACGTCGCGACGGTGCCGCGCGTGGACGCATTCCTCGCAAACTCGGCCAACGTGAGGGACCGGATCGCCCGCCTCTGGCGGCGCGACTCCGCAGTCGTCCACCCGCCGGTCGACACGGAGTTCTACACGCCGGACCCCTCCGGACGGGAGCGCAAGGGCCTGCTCGTCGTCTCGGCCCTCGCCCCCTACAAGCGCCTCGACGACGCGATCGGGGCCGCGAACGCCCGCAAACTCCCCCTGACGATCGCGGGCTTCGGACCGGAGCGCCGGAGGCTCGATGCGATGGCCGGTGAGACGGTGGTTTTTGCCGACACTCCCAACGACACCATGCTGCGAGAGCTCTACCGTTCGGCCGAGGCCGTGCTCATGCCGGGCGAGGAAGATTTCGGGATCGTGCCGCTCGAGGCCCAGGCCTGCGGCGCGCCGGTGATCGCCCTCGGCCGCGGGGGCGCGCTCGAAACGGTGCGGGACGGGGAGACGGGCGTCCTGATGCCCGAGCCCGGCGCGGCGGCCCTGCTCGCCGCCCTCGACCGCCTCCGCTCGCTCCGCCTCGACCCGGCGGCCGCCGAGGCGAACGCCGCGCGCTTCTCGCGCGACGCCTTCCGCGGGAGCTTCCGGAGGGCGCTCGACGGGGCGCGCGCCCGCGCAGGCGCGACCCCCGCTAAAATGCCGGCTCCGGTGCACACGTGATCCGCCGCCAGACCCGCCGCTTGCAGGCCGTCTTCGTGACGGCCGACGTCCTCGCGACCGTGCTCGCCCTGTGGGCGGCCTGGCTGATCCGCTTCGAAAGCGTCTGGCCGACGCCCAAAGGCGGCCAGCCGTTCGCGAACTACACGCCGTTCATTCCGATCCTCTTCGTGGTGTGGCCGGTCGTCTTCTACTTCCACCGCCTCTACCAGATCCGGCGCGACCGCTCCGCGATCGACGAGTTCCTCGCGGTCGTCGTCGCGGCCACGCTCGGGACGATCCTCCTCATCGGCATGCTGTCGTTCTGGCGCGGGTTCACGTACACGAGCCGCCAGCTCCTCGTCCTGTTCCTCGTCCTCGACGTCGTCCTCGTCTCGCTGACCCGCTTCGGAATCCGCAAGTACCTCGAGACGATGTGGGCGACGGGCACGGGCGTGCGGCGCGTCCTGATCGTCGGCGCGGGACACGCGGGCCGTGCGCTCGCGGACAAGCTGATCGAGCACCCCGCGACCGGCATGAAGCCCGTCGGCTTCGCGGACGACGCCCCGGCCAAACGCACCGAGAACTACCGCGGCCTCGCGGTGCTCGGGACGACGCCCGAGGTGCGGGACTTGATCCACGCGCACGAGGTCGACACGGTGTTCCTCGCGCTCCCCGTCGAGGCGCACCGGACGATGCTCGCGATCCTCAAGGACGTCGGCAACGAGATGATCGACCTGCGCGTCGTGCCGGACCTCTTCCAGTACGTCACGTTCAAGGCCGGCGTCGAGGACTTCGACGGCCTGCCCGTCATCAACCTCACGCAGATGCCGCTCGAGGGCTGGAACTCGCTCGTCAAGCGGAGCATGGACGTCGTGCTTTCCGCGCTCGGCCTCGTCGCGCTCGCGGTGCTCTTCCCGTTCATCGCACTCGCGATCTGGATCGAGGACCGCGGCCCGGTTTTCTATGCGCAGGAGCGCATGGGCCTCGACGGGCGCCTCTTCCGGATGATCAAGTTCCGCTCGATGCGCGTGAACGCCGAGGTGGACGGCGCAGGCTGGACGCAGGAGAACGACCCGCGGCGCACGCGCGTGGGCGCGTTCCTCCGCCAGACGTCCCTCGACGAGCTGCCGCAGCTCGTGAACGTCTTCACGGGCGACATGTCGCTCGTCGGCCCGCGGCCGGAGCGGCCGGAGTTCGTGAAGGAGTTCAAGGAGAAGTTCCCGCAGTACATGCTCCGCCACCGCGTGCGCGCGGGGATTACGGGCTGGGCGCAGATCCACGGCTGGCGCGGCAACACGCCGATCGCCAAGCGCGTCGAGTACGACCTGTACTACATCGAAAACTGGTCCGTCGGCCTCGACGTGAAGATCCTCTGGGCGACGGTCCGGTGGGGTTTCACCCACAAGAACGCGTACTGAGGAAGACGGAAACGGGAAGAGAAGAAGAAGATTTTCTTAGAAGGTGAAGAGGGCGGCGGCTGACCGCACGGGCCTCGCACCTGCGAGCGCGGACCTGAAACGCTCCAGCAGTTCGTTCAGCGCCATACTCTCGTCCTCCGAAGCAGAAAATCCTCCGAAGGACTCCCTGACGTAGGCGCGGACGATCGCTTCCGCGGGCTGCGATGCGCCCGGGCCGAACTTCGCCGCGGCCTCGAGCGTCTCGGCGGGCGCCGACGACGGCGTGAGGGCTGCGCCGCGCCGGTGGAGCGCCTTCTGGAGGCGGCGATAGGCTGCGGACGCCGGAGGGAGGCCGCGCGTCCCGAACCGGGCGCGCGAGAGGAAACGCCTCAGTGCGGCGGCGAGGAGCGCCGTGAGAAGGGCGAGGGCCGCGGCGCCGGCCCACACGCGGCCGCCCGTCGCGCGCGCGAGCGCATTACGGGCGGCCGCGCCCGCGCTCTTCAGCGCCGCGGCCGCCCCGCCCGTCGCCTCGCGGATCCGGCGCAGCATCTCGACCTGGTCGCTCTGGCCGAAGGACAGGACGAAGCGGTCGTAGAAGAATTCGACTCCGTCCGTGACCTGCCTCAGGCGCGCGAGGAGCGGGACGCGCTCGAGCCCCGGCTGGCCCGCCGCGGGCGTCGGGTCGAACGTGACCCAGCCCTTCTCCGGGCCGCACCACGCCTCAACCCACGCGTGCACGTTGTTGCCCCGCACGAGGACGTACCGGCCGAATGCGCCAATCTCGCCGCCGAGGAATCCCGTCACGAACCGGGACGGGACGCCGACGGACCGGAGGAGGAGCGCCATCGCGCTCGCGTACGTCTGGCAGTGGCCCGCGTGCCGCCTCGTCAGGAAGTCCTCGAGGGCGTTCGGACCGCGCGGCGCGAGGTCGAGCTCGTAGCGGAACGGCTGTTCGTGGAAGACGCGCTCGAGGGCGCGCGCCGCACCTTCGGGATCGGCCGCCGGGTCGACCCCCGCGAGCGCCGCCTTCGCGAACGCGCGCAGGACCTCGGAGTCCGGCCCGGCGAGCCCGTCCTCTTCCCGTCCACGACCGAGGTCGCGTTCGGGGCGCCGGCCCGACGTCACGGTGTACTGGATCGTGGTCTCCGGCTCGAACCCGAGGCTGAGGTTGCGCGCGGCGTCCACGTAGACCGCCGCACGGTCAGGATTCCGGAATGTCGCCTCCGAGAGCCGGAGGCCGTTCGCGGCGAGCGGGACGGGGATCGCGCGGCTCTGGATGGGCGTCAGGTCGATCGTCATCGCCGCGCCGCTGCCGGCGTGCGGCCCGAGCGACACGACTCCGCCGCGCGTCCCGGGCAGGACGTTCCCGGGCCGTTCGGGCCTCTTCCAGACGCCCCGCTCCCAGCGCGTGAGGGCGAGCGTCCGGAGCCGCAGGACCGGGCCGTTGGCGTCGAGCGGCTCGTCGCTCGTGATCCGGAGCATCACGCGGTCGCTGTTCTTGAGCGTCCCGAAGACGTCGGGATCCACGGCGTCCGAGAAGCCGGTCGTGATCTCGCGGCCCACCTCGGCTCCGCGCACGATGGGGGCCTTGAGCCGGGGCAGGAAGAGGAAAAGAGGGACGGCGATCACCATCGCCGCCGCGACCGACGACGCGAGCGGCCCCAGGCCCGGGAGGGCGCGCGCCGCACGGTCGCGCTCCCACTCCTCGGGAGCCGCCGCGAGGTCGCGCCAGAGTGCCCACTTCACGAGGACGGTCCACGCGACGAGCGACACGAGGACGACGTACGGAAGGATCGCGACGTGGAACGACGTCGAGACTGAAGCGACGAAGAGCATCCCCGAGAGGACGAGCGCAAGCGAGAGATCGCGCTCCTTCCGGATCGCCGCGAGCTTGAAGACCGTCGTGAAGAGAAGGAGGTGGAGCATCGTCTTCAGGAGCGTCTGGCTCCCGAAGCGGACGTCCAGGTAGACGACGGGCAGGTACGCGAGACCCGCGAGGTTCAGGACCCAGTTCGGCAGCCGGGGGACCGCGCCGCGCCGGGTCCGCGCGAGGAGGAGCGCGAGAGCGCCCGCGTAGACGAGGAGGACCGCGAGCTCGAGCGCGTTCGCGAAGAAGAGAGGCACGGGCGCGAGGAGCGCGAGCGATCCCACCGCGAGGACACGCTCGCGGAGGAACGGCATCGGGAGAACGCCCTTCCCGGTCTCGGGCACGTCCTTCACGCGGCTCTCCCCTTCGGGCCGGCGCCGGCACGGAAGACGGCGACGCTCGCGGGCAGGGCCCGCGGCGCGGCGGGCCGGTTGGACGGAACGACGAGGGCGAGGGCGCGGAGCAGCCCCCGCCGGTGCGCCGGGCCCGCGCCGGGCGGGACGAGCACGTCGCCGAGGAGAAGCCCCGTCCGGTTGCCGCGCGCGAGGAGCTGGAGGGCGAGGCCGGCTGCCTCGGAGACGGCCCTCTCGAACCCGGCGTCCCACGAGGGCGGCGCTCCGGCCGGCCGCGCGACGTCGAGCGCGACGAGCGCGTCGCGCCCTTCCTCGGACGCGCGCTCTTTGACGATGAACTTGCCCTGGCGCGCCGTCTGCGGCCAATGGACATCGCGCGGGTCGTCGCCGATCCCCGCCTCGCGGAGGTTCCGGATCTCGGGCCCGCGTCCGCGAAGGAAGCTGCGCGGGTCCCCGCCCTCGGCCTGGCGCGGGTCGGGCGACACGGCCGCGACGCGCGCGGGCGCCGGGTAGACGAGGCGCTCCTCGGCCACCGGGTGGACGCGGCCCTTCCGGAAGAGGCCGATCGGATAGCCGCTGTAAACGAGGAGCGACTCGAGGGAGCGCAGCCCGCGCTTCGGGAAGATGAGGTCGACGCCCCGGGACGCCGTCTCCCCCGGATTCACGCGCCCGAAGAGGAGGGGCGCGGCGGTGCCCGAGATCTTGACGAGGACCGCACGACGCGGAAGGCGGCCCGCGTTCGTCACGTGGAGCGTGAAGCGGGCGGGCGCTCCTGCGAAGAGCTCCGGCGGGCCCTCGAGCCCGACCGAGAGGTTCTCGACGTTCCGGCGCGACACGACACCGGAGACGACGAGCGCGCCGAGGAAGAGCGAGACGAGGATGTAGAGCCCGTTGTT
>JBBQDQ010000165.1:0-7586 GCA_038319835.1 Thermoanaerobaculia bacterium
GTTCAAGGAGAACCAGCCCGCCAAGGGGAAGGTCCTCGAGCGCGTCAAGGGCGGTCTTTCCGTCGACATCGGGGTCCGGGCGTTCCTCCCCGGGTCGCTGGCCGACATCCGCCCGCTGAAGAACCTCGACGTCCTCCGGGGCCGCGAGCTCGAGTTCCGGATCGTCAGCTTCGACAAGAAGCGCGGCAACATCGTCCTCTCGCGCAAGGCGATCCTCGACGAGGTCGCCGAGGTCAAGAAAAAGGAAGCCGCGTCCGCGCTCGCCGACGGCCGCGTCCTCAAGGGAATCGTCAAGAACCTCACCGACTACGGCGCGTTCGTGGACCTCGGCGGCATCGACGGCCTCCTCCACGTGACGGACATGACCTGGGGGCGCCTCGCGCACCCTTCGGACGCCGTCCACGTCGGGCAGGAAGTCGACGTCAAGGTCCTGCGTTTCGACGAGGCCACCGGGCGGATCTCGCTCGGCATGAAGCAGCTCAAGCCCGACCCGTGGCAGGACCTCCCGTCCCACTACCCGGTCGGCGCCCGCGTCCGCGGAAAGGTCGTGTCCCTGACCGACTACGGCGCCTTCGTCGAGCTCGAGGAAGGAGTCGAGGGCCTCATCCACGTCTCGGAGATGTCCTGGACGAAGCGCGTCAAGAACCCCGCGAAGCTCCTGAACGTGGGAGACACGATCGAGGCTGTCATCGCGGACGTGAACCCCGAGACGCGCCGCCTCTCCCTGTCGCTGCGCGCGACGGAGCCGAACCCCTGGGAGCAGCTCGCCGAGAAGTTCCACATCGGCGACCGCATCACGGGCACCGTGCGAAACCTGACCGACTTCGGCGCCTTCGTCGAGATCGAGGACGGCATCGACGGACTGATCCACGTGTCCGACATGTCGTGGGGCCGCCGCGTGAAGCACCCCTCCGAGATCCTGAAGAAGGGAGACGAGGTCCAGGCTGTCCTCACGGCGGTGGACGTCGAGAACCGCCGGATCAGCCTCTCGATCAAGGAATTCCGCCCGAACGAGTGGGAGGAGTTCGCGGGCAAGCACCAGGCCGGCGACGTCGTGGACGGCCATGTGGCGAAGGTCGCCGACTTCGGCGTCTTCGTGCGGCTGCCGGAGGGCCTCGAGGGCCTCATGCACGTCTCCGAGACGCCCCTTCCGCGCGGCGAGAAGCCCGGCAACGTCTACCACGAGGGAGACCCCGTGCGCGTGCGCATCCTGCGGATCGAGCCCGCGGAGCAGCGCATCGGACTGTCCTCGCGCGACGTCGACCAGCCGGAGGCTGCCGCGCCGGCCGAAGGCCCGGCGCAGGCCGAAGGTGAAGCGCCCGCGGACGACCACGTCCCCGCGGACACGGAACCGTCCGAGTAGCGGGGCCGCCGTGAGACGCGCGGGGTCCGCCCGATGAAGCGCTCCACCGTCGCGTGGGGAGTCGCGGGCCTCGGCTGCGCGTTTCTCGTCCTCCTCGTGGCGGCGGCGGTCCTCGTGACCGGAGCCGCTTCGCGCGGACGCACCGGCGGAGACGGCCTCGGCTTCGCGCTCGGCGGCCGCGTCGGCGTCGTCGACCTCGAGGGCGTGATCCTCTCGGCGGACCGCTTCCGCGAGACGCTCAAGAAGTTCCGCGACGCTTCGAACGTCAAGGCCGTCGTCGTCCGGATCAACTCGCCGGGCGGCGGCGTCGCGGCCTCGCAGGAGCTCAACCGCGAGATCGCGCGGTTCCGGCGGGAGACGAAGAAGCCCGTCGTCGTCTCGATGGAGTCCGTCGCGGCGTCCGGCGGCTACTACACGGCCGTTGCCGCCGACCACATCGTCGCGAACGAGGGCACGATCACGGGCTCGATCGGCGTCATCATCCAATGGGTCAACTACGGCGACCTCCTCGAGTGGGCGAAGCTCCGGGCCGTGACGATCAAGAGCGGCGCGCTCAAGGACTCGGGCAACCCGACGCGCCCGATCACGGACGAGGATCGTGCGTACTTCGAGGACCTGATCCAGAAGCTGCGCGCCCAGTTCGTCGCGGCCGTCACGGACGGACGCAAGGGCAAGCTCAAGCCGGGCACGATGGAGAAGATGGCCGACGGGCGCGTCGTCACGGGCGAAGAGGCTCTGGCGCTCGGGCTCGTGGACGAGATCGGCGACTACCGCGACGCGGTGGACCGGGCCGCACGGCTGGCCCACATGTCCCTGCCCGCCGAGGTGTGGCGTCCGAGGCCGGTGCGTCCGGGCCTGTTCGAGCTGCTGTCCGGGGGACCTTCGGAATCGTCGATTGCGGGGCGCCTCATGTCGGGCGCTCCGGTGGGGGGCGGATGGAACGTGTTCTTTCTGTGGTAGGCCGCGGCGAAGGCACGACCACGAAGGCCGACCTCGTCGAGGAGGTCGCGAAGGCGACCGATCTGACGAAGAAGCAGGCCGAGGTGATCGTCGAGTCCGTCTTCGACGGGATCATCGCGTCGCTCCGCTCGGGCGAGAAGATCGAGCTGCGCGGATTCGGGAGCTTTCGCCTGCGCCAGCGCGGCGCCCGCATCGCGCGCAACCCCAAGCGCAGCGGGGTGAAGGTCATGGTTCCTCCGAAGCGCGTGCCGTACTTCAAGCCCGGCAAGAAGCTCAAGGAGCTCATCAACCAGGCGGTCCCGGAGGCCGCCGCGGCGGGGGAGCCGGACAAGGGCTGATGGAGGCCCTGTTCACGCCCTGGCGCGCAGCCTACCTTGCGGGCGGCGGCGTTGACCCGGGCGGCTGCCTCTTCTGCGAGCTTCCGAAGCACGACGACGCCGAGGCGCTCGTCGTGCACCGGGGCCGCGGCGTCTACGCCGTTCTGAACCGCTACCCGTACACGAACGGCCACGTCATGATCGCGCCCTTCGCCCATCGCGCGGGGCTCGCGGAGATGACGCCGGACGAGCGCCACGAGCTCGTGGATCTCGCCGCCACGTTCGAGACGCTCCTTCGCGAGACGTACCGGCCCCACGGCTTCAACGCCGGTCTCAACCTCGGCCGGAGCGCCGGCGCCGGGGTCGAGCACCACGCCCACCTGCACGTCGTCCCGCGCTGGGACGGCGACACGAACTTCCTCACCGTCCTCGGAGGCACGCGCACGATCCCCGAGGACCTGCCCACGACGCGGGGCCGCCTCGCGGCCGCGTTCGCGCGCGCTTCGTGACGAAGCGGCCGGGAGAGGCCGCCCTCCTCGCACTCGTCGCGGCGGCATTCCCGGGAGTCGGACACGTTTTCCTCGGGCAGCGGGCCCGCGGCGCCGCGTTCTGCACGATCGTGCTCCTGACGGTTCTCACGGGAGCGCTCCTCGGCCCGAGAAACGACGTCGCCCCGCTCGCCGAATACGCGCGCACGTTCCTCGTCGTCGCCGGGATCATGCAGGCGCTCCTCGTCCTCGACGTCTGGGAGCGCGCGCGCGGGAGGCGCGGGTGAGCCTCCTCCGCGACCACTTCGTCCTTCTCGTCTGGCTCGCGGCCCTGCTCTCCGCGTTCCTCGCTCTGCTCTGGAAGGACGATCCGCGCGCCCGCGGGTCCTTCTTCCTCAAGACGTTCGGCGCCCTCGTCGGGGGCTCCGTCCTCGCGGCGTGGCTGATCGCCGCGGTGCCCCGGTGACAGGATGAAGCTCCTCGTCGTCGCCGGAGAGGTCTCGGGGGACCAGCACGCCTCGGCGCTGCTCGCCGCCCTGCGCCCCCGCGTCCCGTCGCTCGAGGTGTTCGGCGTCGGCGGCGAGGGGATGAAGAGCGCCGGCGCGCGCCTCCTCGCCCACCAGAAGGACCTCGCGATCATCGGCCTCGTGGAGGCGTTCTCGAAGATCCGGTTCGCCCGGCGGCTCATCCGCGCGCTCGTGGACGAGGCCGTCCGCGCGAAGGCGGACGCCGCCGTCCTCATCGACTCTCCGGACTTCAACCTCCCTCTCGCCCGGCGTCTCGCGAAGGCGGGCGTGCCGGTGGTCTTCTACGTCTCGCCGCAGGTCTGGGCCTGGCGGCCGCGGCGCGCCAGGAAGATCGCCCGGATCGGGCGCGCCGTCCTCGTTCTCTTCGGCTTCGAGAAGCGCTGGTACGACGCGCGCGGCCTCGGGTCGAACGTCACGTGGGTCGGGCACCCGCTCGTCGACGCCGCAGCCGCGGAGCTCGAGCACCCGGCGGCGCCGCCGCCTGCCGGCGCGCAACGAGTTGTCCTGATGCCCGGCTCGAGGAACGGTGAGGTTCGCAGCATCCTTCCGGTCCTCAGGGACGCGGTCGAAATCCTTCGAAGGACCAGGCCACACCTGGAGGTCGTCCTCGTGCGCGCGGACTCGATCCCCGACGCGCTGCTCGAAGAGCTCGCGGGCGCGGCCCTCGCGGGCTGGCGCGTCGTTACGGGCGAACACATGGCCCTCCTCGCCGCCTCCGACGTCCTCCTCGTAGCGTCCGGCACGGCCACCGTCGAAGGCCTCCTGACGAAGCTCCCGATGGTCGTCGTCTACAAGGTTCACCCCGTGACCTTCTGGATCGCCCGCCGGATCGTGAAGGTCGCCGACGTCGCGATGGCGAACATCGTCTCCGACGACGGGACCGGGCGACGCACCGTGCCCGAGCTCCTCCAGGACGACGCGACGCCGGAGAACGTGGCGGCCGAAGCGGAGAAGTTCCTCTCGGATGCCGCGCTTACGGCCTCGACACGCGAGCTCCTCGCGAAAGGCGCCGCGGACCTCGGCCCGCCCGGTGCGGGCGCGCGCACGGCCGAGGCTCTCCTCGAAGCGCTCGGGAGCGGGAAGGCCGCGTGAACGACTTCCGCCGCCTCGCGGTCCTCTTCAGGCCCCACCGCAGCGCCGCCGTCGTCGCGATCTGCGCGATGCTCGGCGTGTCGTTCTTCACGTCGACGGTCGCGTACCTCATCGGACCGCTCTTCGACGAGGTCCTGTCCGCCGAGGCGCGCAGCGCGGTCCTGTCGCAGGCGGGATCGACCCCCGTCGGGAGCCTCGTCGGCGACAAGGCGGCGCTCCGGCGCACGCCGGTGGCCCGCACCCTCGACCGCGGTCTCGTCTCGCTCGAGAAGGCCGTGGGAGTGGACGAGAAGAGCCGGAAATACTTTCTCCCCGGCCTCCTCTTCGTCGCCTTCCTCCTGAAGAACCTCTGCACGTTCTTCGCCGAATACCGGTTCAACGCCGTCGGCCTCGCGTTCGTCCGCGACCTGAGGCGCCGCGTCTACGAGAAGGTCCTCGGCCAGTCGGGGTCCTTCTTCGCGAAACACCCGTCCGGCGATCTCATCGCCCGCGTGACGGGAGACGTGGACCGCATCCAGAGCCTCTTCGGGACGGACCTCGCCGACCTCGTGCAGTCCGTCGCCACGCTCCTCGGGCTCATGGTGCTCGTCGTCTCGCTGTCGCCCCAGCTCACGGCCGCGGCGCTCCTCATCACGCCCGCGATCGTGATCCCGGTCGTCGTCATCGCCCGGCGCCTGCGCCAGCTCTCGAAGGCGGCCCGCGAGCGGATGGGCGACCTCACGGGCGTGCTCTCGGAGACGATCCGCGGGGCACGCGTCGTCCAGGCCTACGGGGCCGAGCGCTGGGAGTCGGGACGGTTCTCGGAGGTGAACGAGCGCACGTTCCGCCTCGCGAAGAAGGGCGCGCGCGTGATGGCGTTCGCCTCGCCCCTCGTCGAGTCCGCCTCCGTCCTCACGTTCCTCCTCCTCCTCGGGTACGCGTCGACGCGCATCGCGTCGGGAAAGATGACGCTCGGGACGTTCCTCTCGTTCGGCGTCGGCCTCGTCATGATGTACCAGCCGTTCAAGCGCGCGACGCGGACGAACCTCGCCCTGCAGCAGGCGCTCGCCTCGGCGCGGCGAGTCTTCGAGGTCCTCGACGCCCCGAACGACGTCGCGGACCGGCCCGGAACGCCCGCGCTCGCCGGCCTCGCGCGCGAGATCCGCTTCGAGCACGTAACCTTCGCCTATCCCGGCGGCGGGCCCGTGCTGCACGAGATCGACCTCGTCCTCCCGCGCGGTTCGGTGACGGCCCTCGTCGGCCCGTCCGGGGGCGGCAAGTCCACGCTCGCGTCGCTGCTCCCGCGCTTCATGGATCCGACCGCCGGACGCGTCACCATCGACGGGGCGGACCTGCGCGACGTGACGCTCGCGTCGCTGCGCGCGCAGATCGGCCTCGTAACACAGGAGGTCGTCCTCTTCGACGAGACGGTCCGGCGCAACGTCGCCTACGGGGTCCCGGACGTACCCGATGCGAAGATCCGGGAGGCCCTGAGCGCCGCGAACGCGCTCGCGTTCGTTGACGTGCTTCCGGAGGGGCTCGACACGCGGGTCGGCGAGGGCGGTGCGCGCCTGTCGGGAGGCCAGCGCCAGCGCCTCGCGATCGCGCGGGCTCTCCTGAAGGACCCGCCGATCCTCGTCCTCGACGAAGCGACGTCGGCCCTGGACGCCGAGAGCGAGCGGGCCGTCCAGCAGGCGCTCGAGCGCCTCATGGCGGGCCGGACGACGCTCGTGATCGCGCACCGCCTCTCCACGGTTCGCCGGGCCGACCAGCTCGCCGTCCTCGAGGCGGGCCGCGTCGTCGAGCTCGGCTCGCACGCTGACCTCCTCGCGACGGGAGGGTTGTATCGTCGGCTCCACGACCTGCAGGTCTTCGACAGCGAAGACAGCGGGGGAGGAGCCGCCCCATGAAGTCCATGACCGGTTTCGGCCGCGCCTCCGGCGCGCTGCCGGACGGCACCGAAGTGAGCGTCGTCGTGAAGGGTGTGAACCACCGATTCCTCGACCTCGGGATCAAGCTGCGCGACGAGTACGCGATGGCCGAGCCGGCGATCCGGAAGGCCGTCGGAAAGGTCGTCCAGCGCGGCCACGTCGACGTCCTCGTCCGGACGACCCGCCCTGCGGGCGCGGCGGCAAACGCCCGTATCGACATGGACACGGCGGAGAAGTTTGCAAAGGCGTGGAGAGAAGATTCTTCGAATAGAGGGTTGCCGGGAGACCTCACGGCCCGCGACCTCCTCAGTCTGCCGGGAGTCGTCCGTCAGGAAGAGCCGGGCGAGCCCGGCGAGGGCACGTTCGAAGAGGTCTTCGTCTCCGTCGTCGAAAAGGCGCTCCAGGACTTCGACGCGAGCCGCGCGAGGGAGGGTGCCTCTCTCTCTCTGACCTTCAAAGCAATTCTTCAGAGGATCGACCAGGGAGTGGCGAATCTCGACGCGGAACGGGTCGGCATTTCCGAGCGCATCGCGATCGCGTTGAAGGAACGCATCGCGAAGCTCGCCGCCGGTATCCCGCTGGACGAGGGCCGCCTCGCGCAGGAGGTCGCCCAGCTCGCGGACCGCGCCGACATCACCGAGGAGATCGACCGCCTGAAGACGCACCTCGTCGAGGCGCGCCGCCTCCTTGCATCGGACGGGCCCGTCGGGCGGCGCCTCGATCACCTCGCGCAGGAGCTCCACCGCGAGGTCAACACGTCCGGCTCGAAGGTCCGGGAGGCCGGCGCCACGAAGCTCGTCCTCGACCTGAAGTCCGAGCTCGAAGCCTTCAAGGAACAGGTCCAGAACGTCGAATGAGAGAAGCCCGATGACCCGCGGAGACCTCTTCATCGTCTCGTCCCCGTCCGGGGCGGGCAAGACGACCCTGAT
>JBBQDQ010000166.1:0-7562 GCA_038319835.1 Thermoanaerobaculia bacterium
GCGCGGAGTCCGCGTCCCCGAACTCCTCGACGCGGCGCCCATCCGTCTGGAGGGTCAGCGCCATCGCCTTGCGGCTCGCGGCGTCGTCGTCGACGACGAGGACGAGCGGCTCGGCGCTCAACGCGTTCCGCCCTTCAGCTCGCGGTCCAGGTCGTCCTCGGTCCACACGGGGACCCCGAGGGCCTTCGCCTTTTCCAGCTTGCTTCCGGCTTCTTCGCCGGCGATGACCGCCGTCGTCTTTTTCGACACGCTCGAGCTCACTTTCCCGCCCGCCATCTCGATCGCTTCGGCGGCTTCGTCGCGCGTCCGGCGGGGCAGGGTCCCCGTAAGGACGAAGATACCGCCGGACAGGGCTCCGCCCGCCCCTGTGGGGCCGGCCTCTTCCGTCATACGGACGCCGGCGGCCCGGAGTTTCTCCAGGAGCCGCCGGTTTGGCGGATGGGCGAACCAGTCGAGGATCCCGCGGGCCGTCTCGGGCCCGATCTCGGGGACCGAGGTCAGGGCTTCCTCGTCCGCCCCGATGAGGGCGTCCATCGACAGGAAGCGCCGCGCGAGCACCTTCCCCGTCTTCTCGCCCACCTGACGGATCCCGAGCCCGAAGAGGAGCCGCGCGAGCCCGGCGGCCTTCGACCGCTCGATCTCGGCGACCACGTTCGCGGCCGACTTCTCGCCCCAGCGCTCGAGCGGCGCGAGCTGGTCCGCCGCCAGGTCGTAGAGCGATGCGACGTCCTTCAGAAGCCCCGCCTCGCGCAGCTGCTCGATGCGCTCGTCGCCGAGCCCTTCGACGTCCATCGCGCGGCGCGTCACGAAGTGCCGTAGCGACTCCGCGACCTGCGCCGGGCAGCCCGGGTTCACACAGCGGATCGCGACCTCGTCCTCGCGCTCGACGACCTTCTCGCCGCAGGCCGGGCAGCGCGCCGGCATCGCGAACGCCTTCGCGCCTTTCGGCCTTTTTTCGACGAGCACGCGCGTGACCTTCGGGATCACGTCGCCGGCCTTCTCGACGGCCACGGTGTCGCCGACGCGGACGTCCTTGCGCGAAAGGTCCTCCATGTTGTGGAGCGTCGCGCGCCGGACGGTAGACCCGGCGAGAAGAACGGGCTCGAACTCCGCGACGGGCGTCAGGACGCCCGTCCGCCCGACCTGCACGACGATGTCCGTCACGACGGTCGTCGCCTCCTCGGGCGGGAACTTGTACGCGATGGCCCAGCGCGGGAACTTCGCCGTCTGGCCGAGGCGCTTCTGGTCCGCCACGGGATCCACCTTCACGACGACGCCGTCGGTCTCGAACGGCAGCGCGTGGCGCTTCTCCCGCCAGGCGTCGATGAACCTCAGGATCCCTTCTACGTCCGCCGCCAGCTCGCGATGGGGATTGACCGGGAGGGAGATTTCTTCGAGTGTGAAGAGGCTCTGGCTCTGGCGTTGCGGCTCGTCCGCGCCTTCCCAGCGGGCAATGGAGTAGAGGAAGGCCGAGAGTTTGCGGCTCGCGGTGACCTTCGCGTCCAGGAGCCGCAGCGAGCCGGCGGCGGAGTTGCGCGGATTCGCGAAGAGCGGCTCCCCAGCCTCCTCGCGCTTCTCGTTCAGCGCCGCGAAGGACCTCTTCGACATGTAGACCTCTCCGCGCACCTCGAGCAGCGCCGGAATCTTCACCTTCGAAGAAATCCCCTTCTTCAATTCCAGCGGCACGGCATGGATCGTCTTCACATTGGGCGTGACGTCCTCCCCCGTCGTCCCGTCTCCCCGCGTCGCGGCGCGCACGAGGCGCCCGTCCTCGTAGACGAGGGACACGGACAGGCCGTCGATCTTCAGCTCGCAGACGAACTCCGGCGTCCGGCCGAGGCGGTCGACGACGCGGTCCGCCCAGGCCTTCAGCCCCTCGGGCGAGTAGGCGTTCTCGAGGGAGAGGAGCGGGATCTCGTGCTTCACGTTCGGGAGGCTCGAAACCGGCGCCCCGCCCACGCGCTGCGTCGGGGAGTCGGGCGCCACGAGGTCGGGATGCGCCTCCTCCAGCACGATCAACTCGTTGAGGAGCGTGTCGTACTCGGCGTCCGTGATCTCGGGACGGTCCTCGACGTAATAGAGACGCGCGTGTTTCGAGATCTCCTTCCTGAGATCCGCCGCGCGCGCTGCCGGGGTCTGCGTCTTCGCCACCTCTCGATTCTAGGGTGAGGGGCTGCCGGCGGCCCCCTGTTACGATCCCGCGCCGTGACCTCCGCCCGTACGACGCTGCTCCTCGCAGGAGTCGCCCTCCTGGCCGCCGCGCGCCTCGAGGCCGGTCCGCGCGTTCCGCCCGTCGCCTCGTACACGATCGAGGCGGCCGTGAACGCCGAGCGCGTCGTGACGGGCAAGGAGACGGTCCGCTTCACGAACCGCACGAAACACGCGTTCACGGACCTCGCGCTCCACCTCTACCTGAACGCGTGGCGGAACGACCGCTCGACGTGGCTCGTCGAGCAGGCCCGAGGCGGTGGACGCGCGGACCGCGGCCTCGCGGCGAAGGACCCTGCCCGCTGGGGATGGTCGGAGATCCACCGCATCGCCCTCGACGACGGGACCGACCTCACGCCGGGCCTGAAGTTCGTGTCGCCCGACGACGGAAATCCGGACGACCGCACGCTCGTCTCGGTCCCGCTGCCCCGTCCGGTCGCGCCCGGCGAGACGCTCGTCTTCCGCGTCGACTGGGAGGCGAAGTTCCCGCGCGCGGTCGCACGGACGGGGTGGAAGGACGACTACCTCCTCGGCGCCCAGTGGTTCCCGAAGCTCGGCGTCGCGACGGACGACGGCTGGAACGCCCACCAGTTTCACGCGGGCACGGAGTTCTTCGCGGACTTCGGCGACTACGACGTGACGCTGACGCTCCCGAAGGCGAACAAGGGGCACGTCGGGGGAACGGGCGTCCTCAAGGAGGAGACGGAGCTCGCGGGCGACCTCGTGCGCGCGCACTTCGTCGCCGAGGACGTTCACGACTTCGCGTTCGCCGCCTGCCCGCGTTTCGAGGTCGTGCGCGACACGTTCAGCGCGAAGGGCCTCCCGAACGTCGACATCGTCCTCCTCCTGCAGCCCGATCACCGCCCGCTCCGCGACCGATACCTCAAGGCGACGAAGGTCGGCCTCGAAGACTTCGGGACGCGCTACCTCGCCTATCCCTACCCGGTCGTCACCGTGGTGGACCCGCCGTGGGGCAGCCACACGGAGGGGATGGAGTACCCGACGCTCTTCGTCGGCGGGGGCCGCGAGCTCGCGCCGAAGGCCGCGCACGCACCCGAGAGCGTCACGATCCACGAGTACGGCCACCAGGTCTTCTACGGGATGCTCGCTTCGAACGAATTCGAGGAAGCTCACCTCGACGAAGGCTTCAACACGTACGCGACGACGAAGGCCCTCGAGGCCGCGTACGGCAACCCGTCGCTCGTCGTGCGCTTCTACGGACTCCCCGTGACGTTCGCGGGCGTGACGGTGCCGTATCCCTTCGGCGCCACGGACCGGTTCCACCGCTGGCAGCTCACCTCGCGCTCGGACGCGCAGGCCGTCCCCTCGTACCGCCAGCTCGACGGAAACGCGGTCCGCAACAACGCCTACCTCCGGACGACCCTTCTCCTCCGCTCGTGCGAGCGCACGTTCGGCGAGGCGGTGTGGGCGAAGGTCATGAAGACGTACGCGACGCGCTTCGCGTTCCGGCACCCCACGACGGCCGATTTCCTCGCCGTGGTCCGGGAAGTCGCCGGCGAGGGCGCGGCGGCGTCCGTTGCGGGAATCGTCGCCACGGCCGGGTCGGTCGACTACGCCGTCACGTCGATCGAAACGCACGAGGCACGCGCCCTCACGGGCTTCTCGGGCGAGGGATCCGCGCGGAAGTTCGAGGTTGCGGAGAATGGCAAGACGGCCACGTTCGAGTCGGCGGTCGTCGTCCAGCGCTTCGGCGAGGCGGCGTGGCCCGTCGACGTCGTCTTCACGTTCAAGGGCGGCTCCACCCTGACGCGGCCGTGGTCCGGCGCCGAGCGCTGGGTGCGGTGGAAGCTGCGCGGGCCGAAGCTCATCTCAGCCGAAGTCGATCCGGCGCGCAAGTGCCTCCTCGACGGGAACACGCTGAACAACGGCCGTCGGACGGAGCCGGACCCGCGCGCATCGCGCGTGTGGACGACGCGTTTCATGTTCTGGGCGCAGAACCTCCTCGAGGCGTTCTCCCTGCTCGGGATCGCGGGAACGCCGTGAGGCGCGACTCCGTCCTCGTCCTCGCGGCGCGCGGCTTCCTGTCCGCGCTCACGACCTGGAAGGCGCTCCTCCTCGCGCTCGTCTTCAACCTCCTTCTCGCGTACGCGTTCGCGCATCCCGTGAACGCCGCGCTGCGTCAGGCGCTCGACAGAAGCCCCTGGGCCGCCCGCCTCGCCGCGCCGCACGCGCCGCTCTTCGAGTTCTACGGCGAGATGTCCCGCGCCCGGCCGGACGTTTTCGGCGACCTCTCCGCGTGGGACGCGGTGGCGACCGGCGACGAGGGCGAGCGCGGCGGCGCCCGCCGCGCGCCGCTCGCCGGCTTCCTGAGCACGACCGGCGTCTCGAGCTCCGCCGCCGGCTTCGCCGTCCTCGCGGCGGCTCTCGCGGCGCTCCTCGCGGGTGGCTTCGCGGGCCGCTTCGGCGCAGAGAGGGAGCGCGGAAGCTTCGCGGCGTTCGGGGCCGACGCCGCGCGCTTCGCGCTGCCGTCGATCGTCCTCGGCGCGCTCTCGCTCGTCGGGATCGCGGCGGCGTACCGGTGGATCTACGCCGCGACGGGGACCCTCTACGAGGCCGACGACCTGCGCTACGAGTGGGAGGCGATCCTGCTCGGCCTCCTGAGGCTCGGCGCCTTCCTGGTCGTCGCGGCCATCGTCCGCCTCGTCGTCCTCTACACGCGCGCCGCGATGGGCCGCGCCGGCAAGGCCAACCTCGCCGGCGCCCTCGGTGCCGCCCTCGGATTCCTGGCGCGCCGCCCCGTCCGCGCTCTCGCGCTCGAGATTCTCTTCGGCGCGGTCGGCATCCTGTCGCTCCTCCTCTGGGCGCTCCTCGGGCCCCTCTGGGACGGGAAGGATGCCGCGGCGCTCGCCTTGATCGTTCTCGGCCAGCAGGCGGTCGTCTTCATCCGCATCCTCGCCCGGACGGCGCACCTCGGCGCCGCGTCCGCGTTCCTGGCCCGGGCGTCCGAGGCCGCGGCCCCGAGGGTCTACGCGGCTCCGGCGGCCACCGTCGCCACCGAGAGCGAGCCGGCGCCCGAGCCGTGATCGCAATCGCCCTCCGCTCGAAGACGCCCGCCGCCTGGGCCGAGCGTGTCCTCGCCCCGCCGAACCTTCCCGCGTTCCTGGCCGATCACGCCGTCTGCGAACTGCAGGCGGCCGTGTACGCGCTCTCCCTCGTGGGGTCCTATCCCGGCGTGCCCGGCCTCGCGGACGCGCTCTCGGCGCTCGCGGCCGAGGAGCTCACGCACTTTCGCAAGGCCTCGCGCGAGGCGAAGTGCTACGGTGCGCCGCTCCCGACGAAGAGGCGGAACTTCTACGTCGCCGGCCTGCGCGCGGCCTGCCGGAACGGGGCCGAGCCCGCGCGCGGACTCGACCTCCTCCTCGTCGCCGCGCTCATCGAGGCGCGCAGCCACGAGCGGTTCGAAGTCCTGCTCGGGCGCCTGACGGACGCCCGGCTCGCGAAGTTCTACGGCGAGCTCGCGGAGGCCGAGGCCCGGCACGGCCCCGTTTACCTCGACCTCGCGACGGCGCACGCCGGGGACGCGGCGACCGCGAAGCGTCTCGACGAGATGCTCGACGTCGAGGCCGCCGCCCTCGCGGCGGTCCCGCGGCGCGAGATCGCCGTCCACGGCGCGCCCTAGGTGGACTGAATCCGGTGCGTGGGCGTAGTCAACTAAGGCACGCTAGGTTCGATTACCACCCGGGGATTCGGGGGCCGCGTCTTCAACACATGACCGCGCCCCAGCGCCGCGGACGAAGCCGGAATCCCCTTCTTACGGGCGAGCGGATTCTCTGTAACGGGTCAAAACCCACACGAAGAGAATCGCTGCGCCCGCGCCCACGAAAAAGGTTCGGGCCGGCGAGTTGGGTCCAGCCTGCAGGAGCCGGGGCATGGCGACGAAGAGGACGATTCCCAAGATGAGCTCGACGGCCCCGTGTACAGGAAACGGGATCACCTTGACGATGCCCAGCGGAAAGCGCGTGAGAAGCGTCATCAGCAAGTGCACGGCCGCGAGGCCCCACGCGACGGCCGCCACGTACCCTCCCAGGCCGAAGACAAACGGCGCGAGGACGAAGACGGCTACGGTGACGAGATCCAGGGAGCCGTGGAGACGTTCGTTCAAGAAGCCCATGACGCATTGTCGCCCGGCGCGACTGTTTGCGGGGCGCGCATCATCAACCCTTTGCCTCGCTCGCTATGGTCCGACAGCGGGGCTCAGCACTTTCATTTTCAGGGCGTCCCACCGCCTTTAGCGCCTGTCCGTGTCCGTGGCCTGCTTGGCGCCAAGGAGATCCTTGATCATCTCCTGGATGTACGGCTTCTCCTTGAGGCTGGCGTACGACCCCGGGAAGTAGACGAGCCCAATTCTCGCGCTGGCCTTCCCGAAGTTCTTGACGACGACGGCACAGCGATGATCGCGGGAGAGTCGCGTGTGGTCGATCATCGGGAAGTCGAAGAAGTCGACCCAGAACTCCGCGTCATCCGTGTCGATCTCGCTCGAGCCCTCCCTCGGCGTCTTGACCTCGAGCCGGATCTGCATCTCCTTGGTCGGAACCTCGATCTTCTTGACGACAATCGCGAACTCACGCGCGATCCCGCCCAAGGTCAGGCGGCCGGGGTCGAGCGCGAGACCGCCCGGACTCTTGGCCACATCCTCGAAGTCCACGGTCCGCTCGAACGACGATCCCACGCCCTCCAGCACGACCATCTCCTTGCGGACGACCTCCCGCGCGACCTTCTCGACGCGATCGGTATTCTCACGCTTAGTGGGTGAAGCCGACTTGGAGATGTCGCTCGCGAGCTGCACGAACAGCGGTTTGAGGTTGAGCGACTCGTGGAAGTTGTACGCCAGCAGCTCGAGCTTGACGATCCGGTCGTCGATCGAGGCCGAGTCCGGCTTGAGGAACGACTGGATGATGGACATGAACATGTCCTTGCGCAGCGCGCTGTCCGCCTCCTCGCGCTTGCTGATCAGCTCGGAGTAGAAACGGGCCCGGGTCTCCTCCGACTGACGCTTCTCCAGGAATCGCGAGCCGAAGAAACCAAGGCCGGCCACCGCCAGCGCGGCGAGCAGACCACCGACGGGGTGGAGGATGATCGCCGCCTTGTCCCACCAGTCTTTCTGCGTCGGCTCCATGTCTACTCGGCCCTAAGAATGTATTTGGCGTCCTTCCTTTCGAGGGCCAGGTTGTACCGGGCAGAGTCGGCGTAGGAGTGGATGACGGTCGAGGGCGCTTCGTTCCCGACCTTTACGGTCAGGGTGCACTTCCCCTCCTCCGCTGCGAACAGGCGGTACGCTCCGTTCTTGTCAGTTTCGCCGGCAACACTCTTCTCGCCGCACGCCACCGTCACCG
>JBBQDQ010000167.1:0-7529 GCA_038319835.1 Thermoanaerobaculia bacterium
ACAACGGCCCCGTGGACTCTCTGATCACACCCGCCGTGACGGTGACGGTCCTGGATGCCGCCGGTAATCAGACGACGAGCGCAGCGCTGGTGTCGGTCGCGATCGGGACGAATCCGGGTGGCGGGACGCTTTCCGGCACCCTGAGCGTGGCAGCGGTTGCTGGGGCGGCTACGTTCAGCAGTCTCTCCGTCGACAAAGTCGCGGCGGGCTATACGCTGACGGCAGTCAGCACGGGCCTGACTGGGGCGACGAGCAACACGTTCAATGTCACGGCCGGCGCGGCGACGAAGATCCTCGTAGAGACGGCGGCCGACGGCACCGGCACGGTCGTCCCCGCTCAGAGCATGACGGTGGGCGGCTCCTCGACCGTCTACGCAATCAGCCGCGACGCCGGCAACAATTTCGTGGCCAACGTCCTACCCGACAACTGGTCGCTCACCGGCGTCAGCGGCGGAGTGGTTGCGGGAGATCTGGTGGCCCGTGCACCTGGCGCCCCGACTGAGATCTCGATCCCAACGGCCAACGGCCGGCCAAACGGAATTGCGGCTGGGCCGGACGGAAACCTCTGGTTCGCCGAGTACAACGCCAACAAGATCGGGCGGATCACGACCGCGGGGATCGTGACAGAGTTCTCGGTTCCCACGGCCGGTGGCGGACCATACGGGATCGCGGCGGGGCCGGACGGCAACCTCTGGTTCACTGAGTACGGCGCCAACAAGATCGGGCGGATCACGACCGCCGGGGTCGTCACCGAGTTCGCGATTCCCACAGCCGGCAGCGTGCCCCGCGGGATCGCGGCGGGGCCGGACGGAAACCTCTGGTTCGCCGAGTACAACGCCAACAAGATCGGGCGGATCACGACCGCGGGGGTCGTCACCGAGTTCACGATCCCGACGTCGAGCAGTGGGCCCTTCGGCATCGCAGCGGGGCCGGACGGCAACCTCTGGTTTACCGAGTACAACGTCAGCAAGGTCGGGCGGATCACGGCTGCCGGAGCCGTCACCGAGTTCTCGATCCCAACGACCGGCAGCGCCCCCTCAGGTCCCGTTTCCGGGCCCGACGGCAGCCTATGGTTTGTCGAAGTCAACGGCAACAAGATCGGGCGGATCACGACCGCAGGAGTCGTCACCGAGTTCTCGATCCCCACGGCCGGCGGCGGGCCAGCCGGTATCGCGACTGGCCCGGATGGGAACCTCTGGTTCCCCGAGTACGGCGCCAACAAGATCGGGCGGATTACGCCCGCGGGGGTCGTCACAGAGTTCACGGTTCCCACGGCCGGTAGTCAGCCATTCGGTATCGCGGCTGGCCGGGACGGCAACCTCTGGTTCACCGAAAGCGGCGCCAGCAAGATCGGTCGGATCGCGACGGGCGGGAGCGCGACGTTCACGGGTCACCTGGTCGGATCGGCAGCGATTCACGCGGCCAAAGCGGGCCTGGCCTCGACGGACTCTGGCACGCTCACTGTCGTCGGAGGCAGCTTCCGCTCGGCCCGCACGCTTTCGCTGTGCGCGGGGGAGGGGCGTCCGCTGATGCCGGGCGGCTCTTTCACCGTCTGCGCCGACTCGGACGCGCGCAACGTCGACCTCGAGATCTCGGGCGCCTTCGAGGCCCGGATTACGGGCTACGGCAACTGCAGCGAACCGATCACGATTCCCGGCTCGGCAAAGGCCGGGCCGTTGAACATCGTTGCAATTGCAAAGGACGGCGAGGGCGGCATGGTGTCCGGCGTCGTGCATCGCGCCGTCGTCGCCGACGAGCTCGCGCCGGTCCTCGTCTCCGTCGAGCCGTCCTCCGCAACGACGCTCCACGCTGGCGACCTGCTGCGCGTTGCCGTTGAGACGTGGGACGACGTCGGGATCGCATCCGTCGCGATCCGCATCGCGGGACGCACGGAGTGGCTCACCTCGCCGCCATACGCCGCCGACCTCGCGGCGCCACCGGTCGCAACGGAGACGACGTATGCCGTCGTCATCGAGGTCTTCGACCCGTCGGGCAACGTCGCGAGGCGTGAGACGGCCCTTACGGTTCTCCCATCAAGAGCGCTACGTGCTCGCGTAGCGGCCGCCCCGCCGGTGGACCGAGCCGGCGTCGCCCTCGTGGACGGTCGCCTCGAGGTGGATGGCGGCTGGCCCTGGCGCGATGCGGACGGTGAGACGCGCGGGCGAGCGCTCGAGCTGCCGGCCATCGGCACGCACACCGTGATCGGTGTGGACGGTGCCGCCGTCGCGCTGGACGGCGCCGTCGCGCGCTCCGCCGTGCACGGCGGCTCGGTGGACGTGCGGCGCGGAGGGGATTTCGTCGGCCGGTTCCGGATCGAGGCCATCTCGGAGGACGGGTTCATCCTGCGCCTCGAGGCCGGTGCGGAGGGGAACGTCCTAAGAGGGGATGTCCTAGAGGGTAATTGGGTTTTCGAGAGCATCGATCTCACGAAGGGCGCGGTTTTGCGTGCGACGGATGTCGTCGAGGCCCTCGCGATTCACGTCGACGCCAGCTCCCTTTTCCTTTCTAAGAATCTTCAAATTCCCTCTCCCGTCGCCGGTGCAGTCGCGTGCCCGGCCAGCGGCGTGCGGCCCGATCCTCCGGGCACGCCGCCCGTGACCTCCGGAGGCGTCGCGCCATGAAGAAGCTCTTCGTCGCCCTCTCCGCGCTGCTTCTCGCGTTGCCCATACGTGGGCAGGAAGCCTCCTCGGTGCTTTTCCCGGCGGCGTTCTCGGTTGAGCACCAGCTCACCCAGACCGGCCCCGGCGGCGACGCGTTCCAGTCGGAGCCCGTCGTCGACACGTACGGCGGCTCGACGCTCGTCTCGGTGCGGCCAGGCGGCTCGCGCGTGATCGTGGACTTCGCGAAGCGCACGGTCACGGAAATCAGCGTCGAGAAGTCCACGTACTGGACGCTCACGTTCTCGCAGATGGGCGAACTCTCCCGGCGGCTTCAGAAGGCCGACGAGCGTCCCTCGACCGCGGCCGGCCGGACGCCGAACGCCGTGGTGTTGCAGAACATCCGCGTCGAGGAAGTGGCGGACTCTGTGCGCGAGCCCCTGGCCGCTCCCGCAGTTCCGGGCGGCCCCACGCCGCGATCCGGAGTGCGGCGGTTCCGCGCGTTCGTCGAGAACGGCCCGTTGGCCGACGTCTGGGTGGACGGAGCCGTGCGGCTCTCGGCACGCGCGCTCGAGGCGCTCGAGTCCTTCGAAAAGGAGGCGCTCGGGAGCGGCGCCGCCGGCGTGTCGCCCGCGCAGCTCGTCGCCGCTGCACGCCGCACCGCGGACGGCGCGGTTCCCGTACGCGTGACGAGGTCACTCTCGGCAGCGGGTGGCACCACCGAGGACGTCGTGACGTCGCTGACGCCGCTCCCCGCGTTTCCGCAGAAGCTCCTCTTGATTTCCGACGGATTCCGCCGCGTCCCGAGCCCGCTGGAAGAGATGGTTGCATTCGCTGAGGACGAGGCCTCGCGCGACTCGTCGAGGCTCGTCAAGTGAAGTTCGCCGCCGGGTCCGCCGTGCTCGTGCTCGCACTCGTGGGCGCGTCCGCGGCGTGCGCCGCCGACGCGCCGTTCGCGGTCGGTGCGCCGCTGGCGGCGCGGGCGGTCTTCGGCTGCAGCGGCGTCACGCTCGTGGACGCCTCTGTCGGCTCCGACGGCGCGACGACGTGGGCGGCGAAGCAGGGCCTTGGGCACGTGGGCACGAACGGCGACGTCGTCCTTTCCGGCCGGACGACGGTCCTGGGCGACGTGACCCCCGGGCCGGGCCGGCGCGCCGTCGTGCCGCCCGAGTCGAGGGTCACGGGCCTGACGACGCCGGCCCGCGACGCGGTCAACTGCCGGCCGGTCGATCTCGCCGCCTTCGACTCGTTCCGGTCGCAGAACGACGACGCGCGCATTCCGAAGACGGTGGCCGGCCGCGACGCCGTGAGGAACGGCGCGCTCGTTCTCGACGGGCCGGACCCCCTGACGCTCCCGGCGGGGACGTACGTCTTCTCGTCGATCGCGCTCTCGAATCGCGCGCACGTGAACCTTTCCGGCGAGACGCACGTCTTCGTCATGGGCGACGTCTCGCTCTCCGGCAACAGCCACCTGAATCCGGCGGGCGGAGGCTTCCGGCTGCGGCTCGTCGCGGCCGGCGCGCACGTGGACCTCGACACCCTCTCGACGCTCGGGGCCGTCGTCTACGCACCCGGTGCCGCGATGAGCCTGCTCGGGGGCAGCCGCCTCGTGGGCTCCGTCTTCGCGGACTCGGTCGTCGTGCGCGACGCGTCGGTCGCGACGCGCACCGTGGACGACACCCCCCCGCTCGTCGACCTCGTCGAGCCCGTGGAGGACGCGGCGGTCTCGCTCGCGTCCGTCCGCGTTCGGGGCAGCGTCCGCGACCCCGAGACGGCGATCGCTTCCGTCTTCGTGAACGGGGTCGCCGTGACCGTCGCGGCCGATGGGACGTTCGCCGCAACGGTGGACGCGACGGCCACGCGCGAGATCCGCGCCGACGCGACGAATGCCGCGGGGCTCACCGCGACGCTGCGCCGCCCCCTCTGCTCGGGTGCACCGAGCGTGACGATCCAGTCGCCCGCGAGCGGCTCGGTGGTCTCCGCGCGGGCGGGCGTCGTGTCCGGCTCGTGCGGATCGGCGTCGAGGGTGACGGTCAACGGCGCCCTCGCCTCCGTCTCCGGCGGAAACTTCCAGCTGAACGGCGTGGACTTCGGTCCCGACGGCCTTGCGACCGTGACGGTCATTGCGTCCAACGCCTGCTCGAGCTCCACGGCCGTGTCGGCCTTCATCGTGGACACCGAGGCACCGATCCTCGCGATCGACAGCCCCGCGCCCGGCACGGTGTTTGCCACGTCTCCGATTTCGGTCACAGGGACCTTCGTCGAAGCGAATCTCGTCGACATCGCGGTGAACGGCGTTCCCGCTTTGATCTCCGGCAGCCGCTTCACGGCGACGGTCCCCATTTCCGTCGGTGCTACGACGCTGGTGGCCGTCGCGCGCGACCGTGTCGGGCGCTCGGGCCATTCGAGTGGTATCTCCGTTTCCCTCGATTTCGCATCGCCGAATGTGCGGATCACGAGCCCGGTCTCCGGCGCTCTCACGGGGAGCACGACGGCGACGGTCACCGGCGCCGCCGACGTGCCGGGCCTTGCCGGCGTGAAGGTTTCCGGGATCGCCGCGACGCTGTCCGGGTCCAGCTTCACGGCTTCCGGTGTGCCACTCGTTGAGGGCGACAACCGTCTCGTGGCCGAAGCGACGGACGCGTCCACCCGGACGTTCCTGTCGGCGCCCGTCTTCGTCGTGCTCGACACGCTGCCGCCGGTCATCACCCTCGACCCGACTGGACTGCCTGCGCTCACGAATCTCACGGCCCTCGCCGTCTCGGGAATGGTGTCGGACCCGCACCTCGGCGGCGTTACGGTCAACGGGACCGCAGCAATCGTCTCGAGCGGCAGCTTCACGGCCGCGGTCGTTGCGCTCGTCGAAGGCGACAACGTCCTCCGCGCGCGCGCGACCGATACGCTCGGTCACGCAGCAGACTCGAACGCGCTCACGGTGAACCGCGACACACAGGCGCCCGTCGTTACCATCACGTCGCCGGCCCCGAACGCGCAGCTCTCCTCGTCCACGGTGACGGTCACGGGCGCCATAGCGGACGCACACCTCGCCGCCGTCACGGTAAACGGCGTCGCGGCGGCGGTCTCGGGCGGCTCGTTCAGCGCGACAGTCCCGCTCGCCGAGGGCGACACGGCGCTCGTCGCGCGCGCGACCGACGCGGCCGGCAACGCCGGAGCGTCGCCGGGCGTCACGGTCACGGTCGACACGCTCGCCCCGTTCGTCGCGATCGACGTGCCGGCCGACCCGCTCACGGGGTCCGCGTTCGTCACCGTCACGGGCACCGTTGTCGAGCCGCACCTTCTCTCCCTTACGGTCGCCGGGGTTCCCGCGAGCGTTTCGGGAGGGCGATGGGTCGCCACGAACGTCCCGCTCGTGGAGGGCGCGCAGCGGATCACGGCGGTGGCCTTCGACACGTTCGGGCATCGCGGCGAGTCGGCCGCAGTCGAGTACCGCCTCGACTCGACGCCGCCCGTCCTCACAATGGACGCTCCTCCCGCCGACTCGGCGGCATGCCGGGCGCCCGGGCCTCCGGTCGCCGTCTCGGGCCGCGTCTACGGCCGGGGCGGAGCCCGGCCCACGGTCACGCTCGAGGTTCGGCCTGCCGGCGGTGCGGTGCAGTCGTTCACGGGAACCCTCGACGCCGGAGGCACGACCTGGACCGTCCCGGCAGTCGACCTCGGCCTCGTGGACGGCACGGCCACGCTCACGGTGGCGACGTCCGATGCGCTCGGGCACGCCGTGCGCGTCCTCCGCTCGTTCCACATCAAGGCCAGTTCGCCTTCGCTCTCCGTTCTCCTCGACGGCGGCCCGATGCCGGGTGCCGCGGCCGGCATCTCGGCCGGCCCCGGAGAGGCGCCGGTCCTCTTCGGCCGCGCGCTCTCGCCACGCGTGTCCGTGTCGGACGGTTCCGGCTCGGCGCCGCCGCCGGCTGTCGTCACGCTGGACGGCCTGCCGTGGGCGGGTGCGCCGATCTCCGCCGAGGGCACGCACGTCCTCGCGGCGACTGTGACGGATTGCGCGGGCCACACGGCCGCGGCGCATGCGCTCTTCACGATCGACTTGACGCCCCCGCGGCTGCTGACGTCGTCGCCGGCCGACGGCGCCTCTCTCGGCGCCGCGGTCGCGAGCGTCTCCGGCACGTCCGACCCCGACCTGGCCTCGGCCTCCGTCAACGGGGCGGCGGCGGTCGTCAGCGGCGGGGCCTTCTCGGTCGCTCCGTTCCCTTCGAGGGAAGGAGCGAATCCCCTGTCGATCGTGCTCGCCGACCGGGCCGGGAACCGCTCGACCTTCTCCCGCTCCTTCAACGTGAAATCCCTCGCGCCCTCTGTCGAGATCCTCGAATCGGGCATTCCGCTCGGTTCGGGCGCGCGGTTCTTCCGCGCCGTGACGCCGACCGTCCGGTCGAACGACGCAGGGGCCACGGTCACGGCGACGCTCAACGGCGCCGCGTTTGTCTCCGGCACACCAGTGGCCGCCTCGGGCGACTACCTGCTCGCCGCAACGGCCTCGGACGCGCTCGGCCACTCGTCGTCCGCGAGCGCGTCGTTCAAGGTGGACCTCACGCCGCCTCCGGCGATCGACATTGCCGCGCCGCCCGATCGTGCGGTCCTTCCGGGCCCGACGGTGGCTGTGACGGGGACGGCGAGCGCGTCCGTCACGTCGGTCGCGGTGAACGGCCGCCCGGCAACGCTCGCCGGCACGACGTGGTCGCTGCCTGATCTCGTCCTGCCGCCCGACGTGCCGTCCGAAATCGTCGCCATCGCGGCCGACGGCGCCGCGCGCACGGCCTCGGCGACACGTCAGGTCACCGTCCGCGCCTCCGGCCCGCAGATCGCGAGCCTCGAGCCGTCCGACGGCGCGAAGACGAACCGCAGGAAGATCGACGTCGCGGGCGCCGTCGTGGGCGGGCCGTCCGCGACGGCGAACGGAACGGT
>JBBQDQ010000168.1:0-7517 GCA_038319835.1 Thermoanaerobaculia bacterium
CATCGAGATCGGCGTGAACCCCGGAAGGGAGTTGATCTCGCTCACGAGGATCCGGTGCGTGCCGCGTTCGAGGAAAAAGTCGACGCGGGCGAAGCCCTCGCCCCCGAGGACGTCGAAGGCGCGCGACGCCAGACGCCGCACCTCCTCGCGCGTGCTCGCCGGAAGGTCCGCCGGGACGATGCTCCTCGAGCCGGAGTCGATGTACTTGTCGGCGTAGTCGTAGAACTCGTGCCCGGGCACGATCTCGCCCGGCTGCGACGCCTCGGTGGGGCCTCCGTTCTCGCCCTCGAGGACGGAGCACTCGATCTCGCGCGCATCCACGCCCTGCTCCACGAGCGCGCGCGCGTCCACGAGAAGCGCGGTCTCGACGGCCGCCGCGAGCTGGTCCTCCGCCTTCACCTTCGTGACACCCACCGAAGAGCCCGCGCAGGACGGCTTGACGAAGAGCGGCGTCCCGAGCGCGCCGATCCGCGTGACGAGGGACGCGCGCGACGCGGGCGAGCCCCAGTCGGCGCGCGAGAACCCCACGTACTTCACCTGCGGGAGCCCCACGGCCGCGAACGCCGCCTTCATGAAGATCTTGTCCATCCCGACCGCGGACGCCGCGACTCCGCACCCGACGTAGGGGATGCCGAGAGCCTCGAAGAGCCCCTGGACGACGCCGTCCTCCCCGAACGTCCCGTGCACGATCGGAAACAGGACGTCGGCTCCCGCTGCGTGCCACGCCGAGAAGAACGAGTCCACGATCTCCGCCGTCGGGGCCGGCCGGCTTCCGGCCTTCACGCCGTCGAGAAGGAGATCCTTCGGCGGCCGTCCCAGCTGGCGCGCCATCTCCGCCTTCGAGGCCTGCGGCCCGTTCCAGAGCCCGTCCTTCCCGACGAAGACCGGGATCGCCTCGTAGCGGTCGAACGGCAGGTTCTCGAGCAGGCACTTCGCCGAAAGGAACGAAACCCCGTGCTCGCGCGAGGGGCCGCCAAAGACGACGCCCACGCGCGTCCTCCCGGTCAGCCGGGCGGCCCTCACGGGGTCACCCAACCGTCACGAGCCGTGCCGACTCGATGCCCTCCAGCTTCGTGAGCGCAGCCACGAGGTCCGCACCGACGCCGCCCGCCGGCGGGTCCACCCGCACGACCGCCGCGGCGCGGCCGCCGCTCCCGCGCGCGAGAGCGAAGTCGACGATGTTGACCCCTTTGCTCCCGAGAAACGTCCCGATGCGCCCGACGACGCCGGGAACGTCGCGGTTCGACAGGACGAGCATCGTCCCCTGCGGCTTGAACTCCAGCGAGAGGCCGTCGAGCGACACGATGCGGCCGTGCGAGTCGCCGAACAGCGTCGCCGAGACGCTGCGCGACCCCTTCGGGGTCTCGACGGCGACCGTCAGCAGGTTCGCGTAACCGGAGGCCTCCTCGCGCACGGAGTCCGCGAGGGCGATTCCGCGCGATTTCGCAATCGCGGCCGCGTTCACGAGGTTGACCTCCTCGACGCCCGAGAGGACGCCCTTGGCCGCCGCGACGACGGCCGCCTTCCGCGCACCCTCCGGCACGCCCGAGAGCGTGACGCTGATGCGCGTCGGCGGGGCCTCCGCGGCCTGGCCGAGGAAGGAGCCGGCGAGCTCCGCGAGCCGCATCCACGGCAGCGCCGCGTGCGGGTCGCCGCCCGCGGGGAACGGCAAATTCACGGCGGCGACGAACGGGGATCCCTTCAGGGCCTCCGAGACCATCTCGACGGTCTCGACCGCGACGCGGTCCTGCGCCTCGACCGTCGAAGCCCCGAGGTGCGGCGTGCAGAGCACCTTCGGGTGCTTCATGAGCGTGAAGTCCTTCGGGGGTTCGACGGAGAACACGTCCAGCGCGGCGCCGCCGAGCTGTCCGGAGTCGAGAGCCTCGACGAGCGCGGCCTCGTCCACGAGCGCGCCGCGCGCGCAGTTCACGAGGAGCGCGCCCTTTTTCATCCTCTCGAACTGCATCGGCCCGAGAAGGTGCTTCGTCTCGGCGCCGCCCGGCGCGTGGAGCGAGACGACGTCCGACTGCTCGAGGAGATCCTCGAGGGAGACCGGCGTCACGCCGAGCTCCGCCGCGCGCTCCGGGGTCACGAACGGGTCGAACGCGAGGAGCGTCACGTTCCACGGCCTGAGGCGCGCGGCGACCCGCGAGCCGACCTGGCCCAGCCCGACGAGGCCGACGGTCTTGCCCTGCAGCTCGGTGCCGACGAACTTCGTGCGCTTCCATTCCCCCGACTTGAGCGAAGCCTGTGCCTCGGGGATCCGCCGGAGGAGCGCGAGGAGGAGCGCGATCGCGTGCTCCGCCGCGGAGACGACGTTCCCGGACGGAGCGTTCACGACGAGGACGCCGCGTTCCGTGGCCGCCTTCACGTCCACGTTGTCGAGGCCGACGCCGGCGCGGCCGACGACGCGGAGCTTCTTCCCCGCCGTCAGGAGCTCCTTGTCGACCTGCGTGGCCGAACGAACGACGAGGGCGTCGTAGTCCCCGATCGCCGCGAGGAGGGCCTCGCGCGTCAGGTCCGTCCGAACGTCGGCGGCGAGCCCCGCCGTCTTCAGAACGGCGAGGCCCGTCTCCGAGAGGGGCTCCGCGACGAGAACGCGCCCGTTCACGCGGGCACGGCCGCCTTGGCCTTGAGGGCGGCGACCGCCTCCTCGTGAGCCTTGAGGTAGTTCTTCACGGAGAGGACGTCCACGTCGCCCATGTGGCCGATCCGGACGTTCGTGGCCTTCAGCTTTCCGTAGCCCGAGCCCGTCGTCCACTTCGCGGCCTTGAGGGCCTTGTTGAGCTCCTCGGCATTCACGCCGGCCGGCGGGATCATCGACGTGACCGTCGGCGATTCGGCGCCCTTCTGCGCAAAGATCGAGAAACCGTTGGCCGCGGCCCAGTCGGCGACGGTCTTTCTCATCTCCTCGTGGCGGGCCCAGCGGTTCTCGATCCCTTCGGCGAGGATGTGGTCGAGCTCGACGTCGAGCGCGTAGAGGAGCGAGAGGCACGGCGTCGTGGGCGTCTGCTTCTTCTGGGCGAAGGCGTCGATGTCGACGAGGTCGAGGTAGAGGCCGCGGAACTTCTTCTTCTTCGCGGCCGCGAGCGTGCGCTCGGACATCGCGAAGAGGGCGAGGCCCGGCGGGAGCGCAAACGCCTTCTGCGAGCCCGTCAGGACGACGTCGAGGCCCCAGGCGTCCGTCTCGACCTTCGTGCCGGCGACCGAGGTCACACAGTCGGCGAAAACGAGCGCATCGGAGTTCTCGCGGACGACCTTCGCGATCGCCGGGAGGTCGTTCAGGACGCCCGTGGACGTTTCGCTGTGGACGACGGTGACGGCGGCGTACTTCTTGTTGGCGAGCTTCCTCTTCACGTCGTCCGGAGAGATGGGCGTGCCCCACTCGGCCTTGAGCGTGTCGGTCTCGAGGCCGAGGCGCTGGGACATCTCGCCCCACTTCTCGGAGAAGGCGCCGTTGCCGAGGCAGAGGACCGGGCCCTCGACGCAGGAGACGAGGGCGGCCTCCCACACGCCCGTCGCGGAAGACGCGAGGGTGTGCGCGCGGCCGGGGGCGGTCCGGAAGACCTTCGGGAGCTTGTCGAGGATGCGCCCGTAGAGGTCCATGAACGCGGCGGAGCGGTGGGAGAGCATGGGGCCGGTGAGCGCCTGCAGCACCTGCGGCCGGACCCACACGGGGCCCGGGTTGAAGAAGCGCACCTGGCCGGCGGAGCCGGTGGTCGAATCGAAGTTGCTCATGGCGGGATTCTACGAAAGCAGGAGAGCGGGGAGCTCGTTGAGATCCTTTATCAGGAAATCGGGTGAAGCGGCCCGCAATTCCGCCTCCGTCGCGCTCCCCGTCGGGACGACGACGACCGGGATCTGCGCCGCCCGGGCGGTCGCGACGTCGACGGGCATGTCCCCCACGTAGACGCTCTCGGCCGCCTTCGCGCCCATCGTCGCGAGGGCCATGAAGACCATGTGTGGGGCCGGCTTCGGGGGAAAGCCGTCGTCCGGGCCGCCGACGAACGCGAACCGGCCGCGGAGACCGAGCGTTTCGAGGATCTGCCGCGAAAACCGGGCCGGCTTGTTGGAGGCGATCGCGATCGGAATGCCGGCGTCGACGAGCCGGCGCGTGACGGCGTCCGCTCCGGGGAGCAGCGTCGACGTCTCCGGCCCGACCCGTTCGTACCGCTCCCGGAAGATCCGGACCCCCTCGGCGACGTTGGCCTCGCCGACGGCCTTCGCGACGAGGACCTCGAGGCCGTGGCCCACCATCCGCCGGGTCTCGTCGGGCGTCACGGGCGGTCGCCCGAAGGCGGCGAGGACGAGCCCGAGGCACTCGTGGATCGCGGCGTACGAGTCGAGGAGCGTGCCGTCGAGGTCGAAGACGACCGCGCGCGGAGGAGACGGAAGGGGTGACACGTCAGTCCACGAGGAGGACGATCTTGCCCACGTTCTCGTTCGCGGCCATGCGGCGGTGAGCCTCCCCGGCGTTCCGGAGCGGGTACGCGCAGTCGATGACGGGAACGACGCTGCCGTCTGCGAAAGCGGGCAGGACGTCCCGTACGAAGGCCCCGGTGAGCGCGACCTTTTCCTCGAGGGGCCGCGCCCGCAGCGTCGATCCGATGATCCTCAGGCGCTTCGAGAGAACGGCGCGCAGGTCGATCTCGGCGCCCGGCCCGGCCATGCTCGCGATCAGGACGATGCGCCCGCCGCGGCGGAGCGAGCGGATGTTCGGCGAGAAGAGCGGCCCTCCGACGGAGTCGAGGACGAGGTCGACGGATTCCTTCCCGAACTTCGCCTCGATCCTGCTGAGGAACTCCTGGCGCGACGTGTCGACGACGAGGTCCGCGCCGAGCGCAGAGAGCGCCTCGCACTTCTTCTCGGAGCGCGCCGTCGCGACGACGGAGCAACCCGCGCGTTTTGCGAGCTGGATCGCGGCCGTCCCAACGCCCGAGGCCGCGGCGTGGACGAGGAGCCGCTCTCCGGGCTTGAGGGAGCCCTCACGAAACAGGTTCAGGTAGGCCGTGAACCACGCCTCCGGGATCGCGGCGGCCTCCGCGAGGCTGAGGTTCGGGGGAACCGGCATCAGCATGCCGCGCGGCACCGCGACCCTCTCGGCGTAGCCGCCGCCCGGCAGGAGGAAAAAGACTTTTTCGCCCGTGCCCTCCACCTCGCCTGCCGCCTCGAGGCCGAGGATCTCCGACGCGCCCGGAGGCGGCGGGTACTTGCCCTCGGCCTGCAGGAGGTCGGCGCGGTTCACGGCCGTCGCGCGGATGCGGACGAGGACCTCGTCCGGCCCGGCAACGGGATCGGGAGCGTCGCCGTAGACGAGCGCGTCGGGACCGCCGGGCTTCGGAACGAGGATGGCTTTCATGAAGTGAACACTCTGGATTCTCTTAGAAAGAGGATAAGACCGGGGATTTCTTCGAATGAGAATCGCGGGACGGTCGAGGCGTGCTGAGTGGCACGGTCCGTGACGACGGCGGCGACCGAAGGATCGTTCTCCGAAAGTGGAGCCCGGCCCGTTGCCGCGCGGCACACCTCGATCTTGGGGTACGCCGCGCTCCGGAATCCTTCGACGACGATGACGTCGCACTCGCGGAGCCCGTATTCACCTTCCAAGAAATCCGAAAGCGCCGACCGCCCGGGCCTCGAGCGATGCACCGCACTGCGGCCCCCCGCGACGAGCACCGCCGGCTCCGCCCCCGCGGCTTTGTGGCGCTGCGAGTCCTTGCCCTCCACGTCCGTCTCGTACTCGTGGTCCGTGTGCTTGAGGGAGCCGACCCTCAGCCCGTCCTTCACGAGTGCCTCGATGAGCTGCACGGCGACCGTCGTCTTGCCGGATTCATGGGCGCCGGTCACGAGGAAGACCACCGGGGAATTTCTTCGAGTGGAATAGAGGAGATGCGGGCGGCGCTGCTCGGCAAATCGCGCCTCGTCTTCCCGGAAGCTCGCAATCCAGGGGTCCAGGCTCGCACCCTCGCTCACGAGCCTGCGGTACGTCGCCGTGCCCGTCAGGAGGTCGATCGCGGGGACGTCGTCGCGGTACTCGTATTTCTCGGTCCTCCAGCGAAAGCGGTCCGGATCCATGTCGAAAAGCGCCTTGAGAAGGCGAAGGTACGTCTCGTACGGGCGGAACGCCGCCGCGTCCGTCACGTGCACCTGCACGCCGCCGCACGTCTGGCCCGCGTGCTTCTGGAACGTCGGCTTGAAGACGTGGGGACGGAAGACGACGCCCGGCATCCCGAGCGCGTTCGCGCAGTCCGCCGTCTCGTCCGCGTCCAGCCACGGCGCCCCGAGAAGCTCGAACGGCCGCGTCGTCCCGCGCCCCTCCGAGAGGTTCGTGCCCTCGACAAGGCACCCTCCCGGGTAGACGAGCGCCGTCTCCGGCGTCGGCATGTTCGGCGACGGGAGGACCCACGCGGGCGTCTCGGCGATCTCGCGGCGCGTCGGCGCGCGGCCGGCCTTCCGCATCGGCACGACCGTGAGGTCGCATCCGAACCCCTGCGTCGCATTCGTCCAGCGCGCGATCTCGCCAGGCGTCATCCCGTGCCGGACGGGAACCGGGTAGAGCCCGACGAAGGACAGCAGCTTCTGCTCGGGAAGGTTTCCCTCGACGGCCTCGCCGCCGAGCGGGTTCGGGCGGTCGAGAACGACGACGGGGATCTTCCGCTTCGCGCACTCGCGCATGACGAGCGCGATCGACCACACGAACGTGTAGTAGCGGCTCCCGACGTCCGGGAGGTCGCAGACGACGGCGTCGAGGCCGTCGAGGTGCTCGTCCTTCGGGGCGAGGTCGTCGAAGGTCTCCCCGTAGAGGGAGATCACGGGCAGGCGCGACGGCTCCCCTGCCGCGACCGCTTCCATGTCCTGCGCGGCGCCCGTCAGGCCGTGCTCGGGCCCGAAGAGGACGCGCACGTCGAGACCCGCGGCGAGCAGGGCCCGCGGCGCCGGGACGAAGTCGAGCGACACGGAGGCCGGATTGCAGAGGAGGCCGACGCGCCCGCGCGGACGCGGGGCGCCTCCGGCCAGGAGGACGTCGAGTCCGGACTCGAGCCGCGGGAGCGTCACGCCCGCGAGTCTAGCCGGCGGCCGTCCGGGGTGCCGCACCGCCTTCAGTTACATCGAGTTCCGATGCCAAGGCGCACGAACGGGACCCCCGAGGTCTGCGTGACCTGAAGGCTGAGGACGTCGCCAACTCCTGCGGGGACGGCGTGCGACGTGTCGGTGCACGTCGCGCGCGAGCCCGTCGTAGAAGACGTGGCCACGGTGCACGCGAGGATTGTCGGGAGCCCGTTCTTGAACAAGGTCACGGTGAATGAACCCGCCGTGGACCCGCTCACCACGAACGTCGAGACGGCCAGGGTGTCGAACGTGCAGGCCACCGGCATCGCGACGGCCTCAAATTCCGGATTGTTGGTATTCACCTGTGACGCCCCGGTGAGAGACACGAAGAACGTGTTCGGGGTCACGGGGTTGATCAACGTGGCGCCGAAGATCCCCGCCCCGTTCGCGCCCGCCGGGCCCGTTGA
>JBBQDQ010000169.1:0-7477 GCA_038319835.1 Thermoanaerobaculia bacterium
CATATACCCGAGCTGAGAGACCGTCGAGTACGCGAGGACCTTCTTGATGTCGGTCTGAGCGAGGGCCATCGTGGCCGCGAAGAGCGCCGTCGCGCCGCCCACGACGGCGACGACGAAGGACGCATCGTGCGTGAGCAGCCCCCAGACCGTCGCGCTCTCGCCGAGCGTCCGGAGCGCCCACTCGTGCGAGATCCGGTAGAAGACGTTGCAGCGCGCGACCATGTAGACGCCCGCCGTGACCATCGTCGCCGCGTGGATGAGGGCGGAGACGGGCGTCGGGCCGGCCATCGCGTCCGGGAGCCAGACGTAGAGAGGGATCTGGGCGCTCTTGCCGCAGGCGCCGATGAAGAGCGCGAGGCACACGGCCGTCATGAGGCCGCCCGCCGCGTATTTTGCGGGGTCGGCGGCCGCGAGCGAGAACATCGTCGTGAAATCCACGGTTCCGAAGAGCGCGAGGCAGCCGAAGATCCCGAGGACGAAGCCGAAGTCCCCGATGCGGTTCACGACGAACGCCTTCTTGCCGGCGTCCGCCGCGTAGTCCTTGTTCCAGTAGAAGCCGATCAGGAGGTACGAGCAGAGGCCCACGCCTTCCCAGCCGACGAACATGATCGGGAGGCCCGCACCGAGGACGAGCGTGAGCATCGCGAACATGAAGAGGTTCAGGTACGAGAAGTACCGCCCATAACCAGGGTCGTGCCCCATGTACCCGACGGAGTACACGTGGATGAGCGAGCCGACGAACGTGACAAAGCCGATCATGAGCGCCGAAAGGGCGTCCAGCCGGAACGCGGCGTCCACGACGAGCATCTTGCCGCCGAACCACGTCGGGTTCGCGCCGAGCGGCATCCAGGTCCACAGGGTCGCGACGACTCCCTCGTGGCCGTGGGTCTCGCCCCACCAGAGGACGATCGCGGCGGCGGACGCCAGGAAGGACAGGATCGACGCCAGGGGACCGATGACGGAGTGGACGGCCGCGAACGGGATCTCGTGGTGGTCGCCGTGTCCGCCACCGTGTCCGGCGTCGTCATGGGCCGCGTGAGCGGCGCCGCCGTGCGCGTCGCCGTGCGGGCCCTTCGGCGAATCCTTCCCGCCGAGCTTCGAGTGGGAGACGAGGTAGAGGAGCCCGTTGACGAGGAACCCGATCAGCGGGAAGACGGGGATCCAGGGCAGGATCTCAGCAGCCTTCACGCGGCTATCCCTTCAGCTCCGACACGGCGTCGAGGTTCACGGAGTTCTTGAGTCGGTAGAGCGAGATGATGATCGCGAGGCCGATCGCGGCTTCGCCCGCGGCGAGCGTGATCACGAAGACCGTGAAGACCTGGCCGTTCAGGTCGCCGAGCTGGCGCGAGAACGCGATGAGGTTCAGGTTCGCCGCGTTCAGGATGAGCTCGATCGACATGAGGACGGTGAGGAGGTTCCTGCGGATCAGGACGCCCGTGACCCCGATCGCGAAGAGCAGGAACGACAGGGCGACGTAGTGCGTGACCGTGATCATCAGTCCACCCGCTCCATCGTCCGCTTGCCGAGGACGACCGCCCCGATCATCGCGACGAGAAGGAAGACCGACGCGACCTCGAACGGGAGGAGGTAGTCGCGATAGAGGCTCCACGCCACCGCCTGGCTGTTGCCGGCGACCTGCTCCGTGACGGGCGTCTTCACGGTCTTCCCGTCGACCGTCTCGGTGATCGTGCGCGTGATCGTCGTCGAGGAGAGCTTCGCGGGGTCCGCCGGCTGACCGGCGTCCACGAGGCCGCTCGTGCGCGAGGAGGCGACGATCGTCCCGCCGACGACCGCGAGGAGGAGGAACGCGACGAGGAGCGCGCCGCCCGCCTGCCGGTGGAGGAACGGCTCCCCCGCCGTCCGCCGGATGTTCACGAGCATGATCGTGAAGAGGAAGAGAACCATGATCCCGCCCGCGTAGACGAGGATCTGGACCGCCGCGAGGAACTCGGCGCGGAGCGTGATGAAGAGCGCCGCGATCCCGAAGAAGGAGAGGAGGAGGAAGAGCGCCGAGTGGACCGGCTGGCGCATCGCGACGACGCCGACGGCTCCGAACACGACGATGGCCGCGAAGAACCAGAAGAAGAACGGAGCCGTCACCGATCCTCTCCCTGCTCGATCACGATGAACGGCTTGACGTTTTCGTCCCACTTCGTGAGCTTCTTGATGTCGAGGTAGAGCGCATCGTTGCGCTCGTACGTGCCGAGCTCGTAGGTCTTCGTCCGGAGCCAGATCGACTTCGGGTTCGTCGGGCAGGCCTCCTCGCAGAGGCCGCAAAACATGCAGCGCTTGAGGTCCACGTCGAACCGGTCGAGGACTTTCTCGTTCTTGCCCTGCGGGTTCTTCTCGTTGTGCCAGTCGATGAAGATGATGTTGATCGGGCACTCGATCGCGCAGAGCGTGCACTTGATGCACCGCTCCTCGTCGAGCCGGAACATGCCGCGGAAGCGGTCGCTCGGCTCGCGGGCCTGCTCGGGGTACTCGACCGTGTCGGCCTTCCGGAATAAGTGCTTTCCGGTCATCTTCAGGCCGCCGAAAATGTCGAGGAGGAGAACGTCGTCCCAGAAACCCACGTCAGGCCTCCGCCTTCTGGGCGCCGACCGGCGCCGGAATCAGAGGGGTCGCACGCGGCTTTCGGGCCGCGTTGAGCCGCGTCACGATGAGAACGGCGCCGACGGCGGCGATCCAGAGGACCGCGCCCAGGATGCGGAGCCCGCGCCACCCGCCGAGCGCCGCGAGCGCGACGACGACGAGGTTCACGAGCGAGATCGGGATCAGGGTCTTCCACCCGAGCGCCATGAGCTGGTCGAACCGGTAGCGCGGGAACGTCCCACGGAACCAGATGTAGACGAAGAGGAAACACGCAACCTTCAGGACGTACCAGATCACGCCCGGGATCACGTCGAGGAACCCGAGGGCGGCGACGTTCGGGAACGGCCGCAGCCATCCGCCGAAGAACAGCGCCGTCGCGACCGCCGAGATCGTGATCATGTTCGCGTACTCGGTCAGGAAGAAGATCGCCCAGCGGAAGCCGGAGTATTCCGTGTGGAAGCCGGCAACGAGCTCGCTCTCGGCCTCGGGCAGATCGAACGGGATGCGATTCGTCTCGGCGACTCCCGAGACGAAGTAGAGGAAGAAGGAGACGAGGCCGGGCAGGATGAACCACATGTGGTGCGTCCGCTGAGCCTCGACGATCTCGACGAGGGAGAGGGACCGCGCCATCAGGATCGCGCTCACGATCGCGAAGCCCATCGGAACCTCGTAGCTGATGAGCTGCGCCGCCGAGCGGAGGCCGCCGAGGAGCGCGTACTTCGAGTTCGACGCCCAGCCTCCGAGGATGATCCCGTAGATCCCGACCGAGGAGATCGCGAGAAGGAGGAGGAGCGCGACGTTCAGGTCTGCCGCGTACCACGCTGTCGTGATCTTGCCGAGGCCCGGGATCCTCATCGTGAACTCGGGGCCCCACGGAAGCACCGCGAATACCGCGAGGCCCGGGACCATCACGAGGACGGGCGCAAGGAAGTGAACGAAGTGCTGCGCCTTGGCGGGGACGACGTCTTCCTTCGTCAGGAGCTTCACGACGTCGGCGACGAACTGGAGGATGCCTTCGGGTCCGACGCGGTTCGGGCCCTTCCTCACCTGCAGGAATGCGAGAAGCCGGCGCTCGATGTACGTCATGACGCCGGCCGCGGTCGCGACGAGGATCACGACCACGACCGCCTTGACGGCCGGGATCAGGACGTAGGTCATGAGGCTCTCGGAGATTTCCATGTCTATCGGTCGACCTCGCCCAGCACGATGTCAATCGTTCCGATGATCGCGACGAGGTCCGAAACCATATGGCCCCGGGCCATCTCGGGCAGCGCCTGGAGGTTGATGAAGCTCGGCGGCCTCACCCGCAGGCGATAGGGTTTGTTGCCGCCGTTCGCGACGAGGTAAAAGCCGAGTTCGCCCTTGGGAGACTCGACGCTCGCGTAGACGTCTCCCGCCGGCGGCTTGATGACGCGCGGGACCTTGCCCCGGATGTCGCCGGTCGGGTTCGCGGCGAGCCAGTCGCAGCACTGCAGGAGGATCCGGCGGCTCTGGCGCAGCTCGGCGATCCGCACGAGATAACGGTCGTACGTGTCCGCGTTCTTCCCGACCGGGATCTCGAAGTCGAGCTCGGAGTAGCACTCGTACGGGAGGGCACGGCGTACGTCCCACTTGAAGCCGGCGGCGCGCAGCGGGGGGCCCGTAACGCCCCACTCGATGCAGCGCTCCGTGTTCAGGATCCCGACGCCGATCGTCCGCATCTTCCAGATGCGGTTCTCGGTCAGGAGATCCTCGTATTCGTCGATCTTCGACCCGAGGTCCTCGGTGAACGCGCGGAGCTTCTCGAGCCAGCCGGGCGTCAGGTCCTCCTGAAGGCCGCCGACGCGCATGCAGTTCAGCGTGAGGCGCGCGCCGCAGTAGTCCTCGAAGAGGTCGAGGATGACCTCGCGCTCGCGGAACGTGTAGAAGAACGGCGTGATCGCGCCGAGGTCGATCGCGGCCGTCGCGAGCCAGAGAAGGTGCGACGAGACGCGCTGCATCTCGTCGAGGACGACGCGGATGTACTGAGCCCGCCTGGGGATCTCGAGCGCGAGGAGCTTCTCGACCGCCAGGACGTACGCGTGGTTGTTGGTCGCGGCCGCGACGTAGTCCAGGCGATCCGTGTGCGGGATGATCATCGGGTACGTCTCGGTCTCGAAGAGCTTCTCGGTGCCGCGGTGGAGGTAGCCGATGTCCGGGCGGGCCGAGACGATCCGCTCGCCGTCCACCTTGAGGACGATGCGCAGGACGCCGTGCGTGGACGGGTGCTGCGGCCCGAAATTGAGCTCCATCTCGCGCAGCCCGAGCATCGTCTCCTCGGACTCGGGAACGGTTCCGGCGGTGCCGACGAGGTCGCTCACGAGACGGTCTTCCTGTTCTTGTCGCCGGGCGCGGGGCCGCCGCCTTCCGGGTATCGGTCCGGGTAGATCGCGGCGCCCGTGTCGATCCCCTCGACCGGGAAGTCCTTCCGGAGCGGGTGTCCCTGGAAGCCGTCCCACGTGAGGATGCGGCGGAGGTCGGGATGCCCCGCGAAGGAGATCCCGAAGAGGTCGAACACCTCGCGCTCCATCCAGTTCGCGGTCTCCCAGACGCTGCTCACGGTCGGGCAGGCGGCACCGTCCGCGACGCCGATCTTCAGGCGCACGCGTTCTTCGCCGCGCGCAAAGGAGTGAGCCCAGTAGACGACGTCGAAGCGCGGGGCGCGCTCTTTCCAGTCGACGGCCGTGAGGTCTACGAGAAACGTGAACGTCTCTTTGTCCTTCAGGTGTCGACAGGCCTCGACGAGCTTCTCGGGCGCGAGCTCGATGGTCGTCTGGCCGACCATCTTCTTCGCGCCGAGGACCGCGCCGGGCACGGCCGCGGCCAGCGCAGCGACGAGCGGCTCGCCCATCGCGTCGACGGGCGCCGGAACGGGTGCCTTCGGAGGCGCGGCCGGCTTCGGGGCTGCGGGAGCCGCAGCGGCGGGCGCCGCGGCCGGAGCGTCCTTCGGGTCTTCAGCCAACGGCGAGCTCCTCGGGAGCGCGCCGGATCACGCGCATCTTCTGGATCTTCTTCTGGAGCTCCATGAGGCCGTAGAGAAGGGCCTCGGGCCGCGGCGGGCAGCCCGGGACGTAGACGTCCACGGGGATGATCCGGTCGACGCCCTGCGTGACCGCGTAGCTTCGGTACGGGCCGCCGCACGTCGCGCACGAGCCCATCGCGATGACCCACTTCGGGTCGGCCATCTGATCGTAGAGGCGCTTGATGATCGGCGCCATCTTCTCGGTGACGGTTCCCGCGACGAGCATCATGTCGCACTGGCGCGGAGAGCCGCGGAAGACCTCGGCGCCGAAGCGGGCCATGTCGTGCCGGCTGTCGACGACGGCCATCATCTCGATCGCGCAGCACGCGAGCCCGAACTGCATCGGCCAGAGCGAGTTCTTGCGACCCCATCCGATGAGGGCGTCGACCGTGGTCGTGAGGACGTTGTCCGGGAACGCGTTCTCGATCAGGCCCACGAAAGCGCTCCCCTCCGCCACGCGTAAACGTATCCGACGACGAGGATCACGAGGAAGACGAGCATCTCGACGAAGCCGAAGAGCTTCAGCTTGTGGTACATGACCGCCCACGGGAACAGGAAGATGGTCTCGACGTCGAACACGACGAAGAGCACCGCGATCAGGTAGTAGCGCACCGAAAAGCGGTGGTCGAACGCCTCGGTCGGGGACGCGACGCCGCATTCGTACGGCGCGAGCTTCGTGGGAGTGGGCTTCGAAGGCCGGAGCAGCGACATCGCCGCGAGGCCTGCGATCGGGACGATCGCCGCCATGATCGCGAAGTAAAGGATGGGCAGGTAGGACGCCATGGACGGGTTCATGAGCACACCCCTCGCGGTCCTCCCGCGCCTGCACGCCACCCGGAATCGATCAAGACGGGGGAGATTCTGTGTTCCGACCCGGTCGATGTCAAACGATGCAAAGGCATCACGCGGGGTCTGTCCAGGACGCGAGTGCCGAGCCCAGATCGGTTCCCCGCGACGCGATCAGAACGCGGATCGACTCTCCCATTCCGCCCGGCTGGACGAGGGCGGCGGCCCCGCGGCGGTCGGCCTCGCGTGCCGGGTCCGGAGGCGCAGCGGGGTCCGTCGCGAGCTCCTCGAAGATTCCGCCCGCTGCGAGAACACGCGACTGGCTGACGGGCCCCGCGACGGGGAGGCCCGCCGCGGCAAAGGCGTCCGCGAGCTCTGAAAAGTCGACCCATGCCGTCAGGTCACGGCTGCCAGGCTCCGTCAGGACGTCGCGCGTGACGCCGTGGGCGACAAATGCCTCGAGCGTCCCGTTCGGCCGCGCCGCCGAGTAGAGCGCCTTCGCGGGCGCGCCGTAGTCGAAGACGAGAAGGAGGCCGCGAGAAAGACGCGCGGCGAGCTCCGTTGCGAGTCGCGTCGCGCCGGGCCTGATCTCCAGCTTCTGATTCCTTTGAAGGTGAATACCCCGGCCTTCGAACCGCCGAAGCAGCTCTTCGCCGTCCGGGCATTCGGCGGAACCCCACGCGAAGCCCTCGCCGCCGGGCCCCGGCGTCACGACGCGCTCCAGCAGCCTTTCCCCTTCGAACAGAAGCGCCCGGACGGGGAGCGCATCGAACAGCTCGTAGCAGACGACGAGGCCCGAGAGAGAATTCCGGGGGATTTCTTCGAATGAAGGGATCCATGCGGCGCCGGGGCAGTTCTGGCGCGCCCGCTCGCGGCGGACCGCAGAGCGCTCGACGCCCACGAGGCGGAACTCATCTCGGATCCCCCACGCCCGGGCCGCTTCGTCGGCCGCGGTGAGCAGCTCGCCCTCCCCCGCGCCGACGTCCACGACGTCCGGGAGGCCGAGCCGCCGCGCGATCCGCGCGCTGGTCCGCCCGAACGCCGGGTGCCAGGAGGGCC
>JBBQDQ010000170.1:0-7387 GCA_038319835.1 Thermoanaerobaculia bacterium
CGTTCATCCCGATCACGTTCGAGTGCACGATCCTCGTCGCGGGGATCTCGGCCGTCCTCGGGATGCTCGTCCTGAACGGCCTCCCGATGCCGTACCACCCGGTCTTCTCCGTCGACCGCTTCCAGCTCGCGTCGCGCGACAAGTACTTCCTCATGATTCTCGCGCGCGACCCGAAGTTCCGGGCCGGCGACACGTTCCGGTTCATGGAGACCCTCGGCGGCGTCCACGTGCAGGACGTGGAGGACTGATGCGCCGCGCGCTCCTCTTCCCCCTCCTCGCACTCTCCCTCGGCGCGTGCCGCGACGACATGCACAACCAGGCGAAGACGAAGCCGCTCCGCGAGTCGCCGTTCTTCGCGGACCACAGCTCGGCCCGTCCGCTCCCCGAAGGCGTCGTCGCGCGCGGCTTCCTCCGTGCGGACGCGGCCCTCTACCGCGGCGTCGGCAAGGACGGAAAGTTCCTCCCCGAGATTCCCGTCCCCGTCACGAAGGCGCTGCTCTTGCGCGGCCAGGAACGCTTCAACATCTTCTGCTCCCCGTGCCACGGCCGGACGGGCGACGGGCAGGGCATGATCGTCCAACGCGGCTTCAAGAACCCGAGCACGTACCACGTCGACCGCCTCCGCAACGAGCGGGCCGGCTATTACTTCGACGTCATGACGAACGGCTTCGGACAGATGTCCAGCTACTCCTCCCAGATCACGCCCGAGGACCGCTGGGCGGTCGTCGCGTGGGTGAAGACCCTGCAGGCTTCCCAGAACATGCCCGGGGAATTTCTTGGAAAGGAAGATCGCGACGCTCTCGACGCGGCAGCGGCAACCCGATGACTGAGACTCGCACCACCTGGGCGCCCCCCGCCGCCGACCTCGCGGTGGTCGGGCGTCGCGCGCTCATCGTTGGAGCGTTGTTTGCAGCCGTCTCCGCGGCCGGGTTCTTCCTGAATCCCGTGCAGTTCTACCGCTCGTACCTCGTGGCGTTCTGCCTCGTCCTCGGCGTTGCTCTCGGCTCCCTCGCGATCCTGGCCCTCCACCACATGACCGGCGGCGCGTGGGGCCTCGTAATCCGGCGCATCCTCGAGGCGTCCACGCGGACGCTCCCGCTCGTCGCGCTCTTCGCGGTGCCTCTCCTCTTCGGCTTCCGGCACGTCTACCCGTGGGCCGACCCGGCGCGCGTCGCGACGGACGAGCTCCTCCGCCACCGCGCCGCGTACATGAACCCGACGGGCGTGATCGTCCGGCTCGCGGTCTGCCTCGCCGTCTGGACGTTCTTCGCGCTCGCGCTGAGCCGCCTCTCGAAGAGGCAGGACGAGGCGCCCGCCGCCGGGCTCGAGCGGCGGATGCAGCTCGTCGCCGCACCGGGGCTCGCGATCTACTGCCTCCTGATCTCGGTCGTGTCGATCGACCTCCTCATGTCGACCGACGCGCACTGGTACTCCGCGATCTACGGCATCTACGTCGTCGGGGGCCAGGCGATCTCCGGGATGGCCTTCACGATCCTCGCGGCCCTGTTTCTCGCCCGCCGCGAGCCGTTCCGGAGCGCCGTGCAGGAACGGCATGTCCACGACTGGGGCAAGCTCCTCCTCGCCTTCACGATGCTCTGGGCGTACTTCTCCGTCTCGCAGCTCATCATCATCTGGTCGGGCGACCTCCCCGAGGAGATCACGTTCTACAAGGCCCGCGTGGCGGGCGGATGGCTGGCCGTGTCGCTCGCGCTCGCACTCTTCCAGTTCGCGGTCCCGTTCGTCTTCCTGCTCTCGGCGAACTTCAAGAAGAACCTTGGGAAGCTCTCGGCCGTCGCCCTCCTTCTCCTCGTCATGCGCTGGGTCGACCTCTTCTGGCTCGTCGCGCCCGCGTACCACCCGGAGGGCCTCTCGCTGCACTGGCTCGACGTCATGCTCCCGATCGCCCTCTACGCGCTCTGGCTCGCGGCGTTCGCGCGCGAGCTCGGCGCGCGCTCCCTCCTCCCCGTCAACGACCCGAACCTCGCCGTCGCGCTCGAGAGGCACGCTCATGGCTGATCAGGGCGGCGGCGTCGACCGTGAGCTGAACTACAAGGGCATCTTCGGCTTCCTGATCGCCCTCGTCGTCCTTCTCGCGGTCGTGTTCCTCGTCGTGTGGGGGGTCTCCGCGTGGCAGAAAACACGCCTCGCGAGGCAGGATGCGCCGCCACCCGTTCTCGCCGAGGCGCGCACGAAGAGCGTTCCGGCGGGGCCGCTTCTGCAGTCCGACCCCGAGCGTGACCTGAAGACGCTCCGGGCCGGGGAGGACGCCGTCCTCGCCGGGTGGTCGTGGATCGACGCTTCGAGGACCCGGGCCCGCATTCCGGTCGATCGCGCGATCGAGATCGTCGCCGCGAGAGGCTTCCCGCCGCGGACCGCCGCGCCAGCGGAGTCCGCTCCCGCCAATGAGGTAAAAAAGTGACCCGGCGCTTCCTCGTTCTCGCCTCGATTCTCGGCGTACTCGCAGGGGAGGCGCGCGCCACGGCGCCCGGCGCACCGCCCGCCGAGGCGCCGCTCCCGGCCCCGCCCGTCAAGGACATCGGCTTCGACCAGAAGATCGGCGACGCCGTCCCGCTCGACCTCCCCTTCCACGACGAGGCCGGCAAGACCGTCCACCTGCGCGACTACCTCGGCAAGAGGCCGGTGGTCCTCTCCCTCGTCTACTTCGACTGCCCGATGCTCTGCGGCATGACGACGGACGGCCTCGTGAGGAGCCTGCGCGCCCTTCGCCTCTCCGTCGGCACCGAATTCGACGTCCTCTCGATCAGCTTCGACCCGCGCGAGACGCCGGAGATGGCCTCCGCGAAGAAGGGTCCGGTCATGCGCCAGTACGGCCGCAAGGGCGGCGCGGAGGGCTGGCACTTCCTGACTGGCGACAAAGCCTCCGTCGACGCGCTCACGAAGGCCGTCGGCTTCCGCTACGTGTGGGACGCCGACCAGAAGCAGTTCGCCCACGCGACCGGCATCCTCGTCCTGACACCGCAGGGGCGCATCGCGCGCTACTTCTTCGGCATCGAGTACCCGGCCAAGGACCTCCGCCTCGGCCTCATCGAGGCGTCCGAGGAGAAGCTCGGGAACGTCGTCGACCAGCTCCTCCTCCTCTGCTACCACTACGACCCGAAGGTGGGCCGCTACACCGCGACCGTACGCAACTTCCTGCGCGGCGGGGCCGTGATCACGGTCGTCGCTCTCGCGGGCCTCGTCCTCACCCTGCTGCGTCGCGAGAAGCGCAGGACGGGAGCGGCCTGATGCCGAACATGCCGAACTCCCCGATCTTCCCCGAGCAGGGCTCCGACATCGCGCGCTCGGTGGACCACCTCATGCTCTTCGCGCTCTCGGGGCTGGTCGTCTTCTCGACGCTCATCGCGGTCCTCGTCCTCGTCTTCATGGTGAAGTACCGGCGCAAGCACGAGGGCGAGATCGGCGAGGACGTCTACGAGACGAACCCGAAGTCGCACGTGCTCGAGCTCGTCTGGTCCGTGATCCCGCTCGGGCTCCTCCTCATTCTGTTCGGGTGGGGCACGAAGGTCTTCTTCGACCAGAACCGCCCGCCGGCGGGCGCGGCCCAGTACTGGGTCACGGGCCGGCAGTGGATGTGGAAGATCCAGCACCCGAACGGCCGCCGCGAGATCAACGAGCTGCATGTCCCGCTCGGACAGGCCGTCCAGCTCCGCATGATCTCCGAGGACGTCATCCACGACTTCTTCGTGCCCGCCTTCCGCATCCATGTGGATGTCCTTCCGTCGCGCTACACGACGTACTGGTTCAAGGCGACGAAGACGGGCGAGTTCCACCTCTTCTGCGGCCAGTACTGCGGCACCGAGCACTCGCGGATGGTCGGAAAGATCGTCGTCATGGAGCCGCGGGCCTACGAGGCCTGGCTCGCGGGCGAGTCCGCCGGCGGCGCCCTCCCGGCCGTCGCTTCGGGCGAGCAGCTCTTCCTCGCGAAGTCCTGCAACACCTGCCACCGCCCCGACAGCTCGGCGCGCGCGCCGATCCTGAACGGCCTCTTCGGGACGCAGGTCACGCTCCAGGACGGCAAGAAGGTCACGGCGGACGAGGACTACATCCGTGAGTCCATCCTCAACCCGGCCGCGAAGATCGTGCAGGGCTACCAGCCCGTCATGCCGACGTTCAAGGGCCAGATCACCGAGGAGGAGCTGATCCAGCTCGTGAACTACGTGAAGACGCTCAAGGCGCCCGACGGCGGCGCGGCGGAGGCCCGGAAATGACGACGTCGCCGAACCCGGTCCCCGCCGAATTCCCGCGCACGCACTACCTCAACGCGGCGTACGGCCTGAAGTCCTGGCTCTTCACGCGCGACCACAAGCGCATCGGGCTGCTCTACCTCTTCTCGGTCACCTTCTTCTTCGCGCTCGGCGGCCTGATGGCGGTCCTGATCCGGATGGAGCTCGTGACGCCGGAGGGCGACTTGTTCCAGCCCGACGTCTACAACCGCCTCTTCACGATGCACGGCGTGATCATGGTCTTCTTCTTCCTGATTCCGAGCATCCCGTCGGTCCTCGGGAACTTCCTGATCCCGCTCATGATCGGCGCGAAGGACCTCGCGTTCCCTCGCATCAACCTTCTCTCCTGGTATCTCTACACGATCGGCGGCCTCTTCACGTTCTGGGCGCTCCTGCACGGCGGCGTCGACACCGGCTGGACCTTCTACACGCCCCTCTCGACCAACTACGTGAACACGGCGGTCGTCACGGTCGGTCTCGGTGTCTTCATCACGGGCTTCTCCTCGATCCTCACGGGCCTCAACTTCGTCGTGACGATCCACCGGATGCGAGCACCGGGCCTCACATGGTTCCGCCTCCCGCTCTTCGTGTGGGGCCACTACGCGACGAGCATCATCATGATCCTGGGGACGCCCGTCGTCGCGATCGCGATCCTTCTCGTCGCGGCCGAGCGCGTGCTGCACATCGGGGTCTTCGACCCGAAGCTCGGCGGGGATCCGGTCCTCTTCCAGCACCTCTTCTGGTTCTATTCGCACCCGGCCGTCTACATCATGGTTCTCCCGGCGATGGGCGTCGTGTCCGAGCTCGTGGCGACGTTCTCCCGCAAGCCGATCTTCGGCTACAAGTTCGTGGCCTTCGCGTCGATCGGGATCGCCGTTCTCGGCTTCTTCGTGTGGGGCCACCACATGTTCGTCGCCGGGCAGTCCATCTACGCGGGCGTCGTCTTCTCGGTGCTCTCGATGCTCGTCGCGGTCCCGTCGGCCATCAAGGTCTTCAACTGGACGGCGACGCTCTACAAGGGCTCGATCTCGTGGGACACGCCGATGCTCTATGCGCTCGGCTTCATCGGCCTCTTCACGATCGGCGGCCTCACGGGCGTCATGCTCGCGACCCTCGGGATCGACGCCCACGTACACGACACGTACTTCATCATCGCGCACTTCCACTACATCATGGTCGGCGGCGCGATCATGGGCTACCTCGGCGGCCTCCACTTCTGGTGGCCGAAGATCACGGGGCGCCTCTACCCCGTCTTCTGGTCGAAGCTCTCTGCGCTCGTGATCTTCATCGGGTTCAACGTCACGTTCTTCCCGCAGTTCATCCTCGGCTACCTCGGGATGCCGCGGCGGTACCACTCGTACCCGCCGGAGTTCCAGGTCCTGAACGTCATGTCATCGGCGGGGGCGACAATCCTCGGGATCGGGTACCTGATCCCGCTCATCTACTTCATCTGGTCCATACGGTACGGCCCGCGCGCAACCGCGAACCCGTGGAACGCGACCGGGCTCGAGTGGCAGACGACGTCTCCGCCGCCGGTCGAGAACTTCCTCATCCCGCCGGTCGTAACGGTACCGCCGTACACGTACGCTCCGGCGCTCGCGGGCGCAAAGGAGGTCTCCGTTGGCTGACGCACACGGCCAGCCCGGCCTCGCCCACCACTTCGACTCCTACGAGCAGCAGAAGGAATCCGCGACGCTCGGGATGTGGACGTTCCTCGTCACGGAGATCCTGTTCTTCGGCGGCCTCTTCGCGGCGTACAGCCTCTACCGCTCGCTCTATTCCGAGGCATTCCGCGCGGCGAGCCACACGCTCGACATCCGCCTCGGCGCGTTCAACACGGCCGTCCTGATCGGGAGCTCCCTCACGATGGCGCTCGCCGTGCGCGGCGGCCAGACGGGCAAGCCGAAGGTCGTCTTCGGCATGCTCCTCTCGACGCTTCTCCTCGGCTCGACGTTCCTCGGCGTGAAGGCGTTCGAGTATCACCACAAGTTCGTCGAGCACCATGTCCCCGGCCCGCTCTTCCACTTCGAGGGTCCCGACGCACCGCACGCGCAGCTCTTCTTCAGCCTCTACTTCATGATGACGGGGCTGCACGCCGTCCACATGATCATCGGCGCGGCCATCCTCGTCTTCATGCTGCGCCCCGCGCTGCGCGGCGCCTGGACCCCGCGGAACCACAACTTCCTGGAGGGCTTCGGCCTCTACTGGCACTTCGTCGACCTCGTCTGGATCTTCCTGTTCCCGCTCCTCTACCTCATCGGACGGCACCACTGATGGCGCACCACGAGAGCTCCTCCGCGCCCGCCCCGCACGTCATGCCCATCCGGACTTACCTGCTCGTGTTCATCGCGCTGATGGCCGGGACCGCCCTGACGGTCGCCGCGGCGTACGTCGACCTCGGCTGGGCGAACAACGCAGTCGCGCTCGCGATCGCGATCGCGAAAGCCACGCTCGTCGTCCTCTTCTTCATGCACGTGAAGGAGAACTCGCGCCTCATCCCGGCCGTGATCTTCTCCGGCGTCTTCATGCTTTTCCTCCTTTTCGCCAACCTGCTCGCCGACTACGGCACGCGCGGCTGGCTCGGGGTCGAGGGGCGCTGAGGCCGGGTCAGAACCGGAAGCCCACTCCCACGACGAGCGCCCAGTGGTCGCAGCCGATCCCGTTCAGCGGGATCGGCGCTGGCGTCGTCCGGCCAGCCGCGGGAGGCTGGTACGTCCCGAAGTCGGCGCGGCCCGCGCCGCGGTACTGGATGCCGAGATCAGCGTAGATGCGGCCTGTTTCGGGGAATGCCGCCCCGGCTTCGGCGAGCCAGCCGGCGTGCGAGTCCGTCAGGTCGTCGCCGCCGCTCGGCGAAGCGGTGAGCCGGTACCACGCCGGGCCGGCGCCGAGGCGGACGCCGGGCAGCGGCCTCCAGAAGAAGAGCGCCGCGACGTCGGCCGACGACCGCTGGACCGTCACGTACGTCGTGGAGCCGTAGCCGGTCGTCGAGCCGAGCTTCGTCGAGCTGCCGGATACGCCGACGGCGAAGCGTTCGCCGATCCGGAACCGGACGGACGGGAAGAACGTGGCCGACAGGAAATCCCCCGACGACTCCGGGTAGACCGTGCCGCCCGTGCCCGGGGCCGCCTGTCCGTAGCCCGCGT
>JBBQDQ010000171.1:0-7366 GCA_038319835.1 Thermoanaerobaculia bacterium
GGGACTGCGTGCCGCCGAGCACGGCCGCGAGGGCCTGGATCGCGACGCGGACGACGTTCACGTCGGGCTGCTGCGCGGTGAGGGTGGAGCCCGCGGTCTGCGTGTGGAAGCGGAGTGCGGCCGCCCGCGGATCCGTCACGCCGAAGCGCTCCCCGACGAGGCGCGCCCAGAGCGTGCGCGCCGCGCGGAACTTCGCGATCTCCTCGAGGAAGTCGTTGTGGACGTTGAAGAAGAACGACAGGCGCGGCGCGATCGCCGCGGGGTCGAGGCCCGCCTCCTTCGCGGCCGTCAGGTACTCGAGGCCGTCCGCGAGCGTGAAGGCGACCTCCTGCACCGCCGTCGAGCCGGCCTCCCGGATGTGGTAGCCCGAGATCGAGATCGTGTTCCAGCGCGGAACTTCCCGCTGGCAGAACGCGAAGACGTCCGTCACGAGGCGCATCGAAGGCTTCGGCGGAAACGCATAGGTCCCGCGTGCCGCGTATTCCTTGAGGATGTCGTTCTGGATCGTGCCCGACAGCTTCGCCCACGGCGTTCCCCGGCCCTTCGCGACGGCAAGGAGAAGCGACAGGAGGATCGACGCGGTCGCGTTGATCGTCATCGAGATCGATACGGCGTCGAGCGGGATCCCGTCGAGGAGCGTCTCCATGTCGTCCAGCGAGGCGATCGGCACGCCGACCTTTCCCACCTCGCCTCGCGCGAGCGCGTGATCCGAGTCGTAGCCGATCTGCGTCGGGAGGTCGAAGGCGACGGAGAGGCCGCTCTGCCCGCGGTCGAGCAGGAAGCGGTACCGGCGATTGGACTCCTTCGCGCTCGAAAATCCCGCGTACTGGCGCATCGTCCAGAGCTTCGTGCGGTAGCCGCCGGGCAGCGTGCCGCGCGTGAACGGCGCGACGCCGGGCGTTCCCGGGTCCCAGCCGGCGGGAACGTCCGAGGGCCCGTAGGAGGCTTTTACGGGGAGGCCGGAGGTCGTCGTGACGCTGGAGTCGCTCATGCAGCCGATGCTAAGCTGCCCGGACCGAGGTTCCCAAGTGGCCCCCCGTCGTCTCCCGGCGCTCCTCCTCGCGGCCGCTCTCGCGGCGACCGAGACTCATGCTGTCGAGGACCCGCTCCTCCTCTCTCTCGTCGATACGAAGAGGGCCTATCGCGAAAAGCGCTGGGACGACGCGGACGCGGCGCTCCGGCGTCTCCTCGAGCTCGCGGCGGCGCCCGGGCGCGAGGCGGTCCTCCCGAAGATCCTCCCCGCCTACCACTTCTACGCGGCCGCGGTCGCCTGGGAGCGGAAGGACGAGGCCCGCGCCCGCCAGGAGCTCGCGCGCTACTTCGAGTTCCAGCCCGACGCCACGATCGACCCCGGTACGTACCCGAAGAGCTACTGCATCTTCTTCGACGCCCAGCGCACCGAGGCCGAGCGGCGCAATCCGTCTCCGCCTCCCGCGGCCGGGCTCCCGGACTTCTCCACGATGCTCCCGGACGCCGGAACGGTCCCGCAGTACGCGGGCGATCCCGGGTGGCCGGCGGGAGCCGTCTCGTTCCTCCTGACGGAACCGGAGAGGAAGGATTTCGCGAATCTCACGGACGACGCGGCGCGGCGCGAGTGGGTGTTCCGGTTCTGGAAGAAGCTGGACCCGGACCCCGCGACACCCGACAACGAGTACGAGGCGGAGTTCTATCGCCGCGTCCAGTACGCCGAGACGCACTTCTCCACGGAGACTGTCCGCGGCTCGCTCTCGGACCGCGGGCGCGTCCTCATCGTCCTCGGTCCCCCGTCGTACATCGGGCGGTCGCCGCTTCTCCAGTCGGAGGACCCCATGACGTACCTCAAGACGACCCAGCCGGTGATCGCCCGAAGCCCGACGGGCGGCGCCGCGATCATGCGCGTCCCGACGACCTCGCGCGGGTCCCTGACGCCGGGCGAGATCGAAGGCGAGGTCGAGATCTGGTACTACCGCAAGGACCGGATCCCGAAGGGCCTGCCCTTCCAGGAGCTCCAGTACCGCTTCGTCTCGAAAAAGGGCTACGGCGACGCCGTCTTCCAGAAGGACGCCCGCGAGCTGATCTCCCTCCAGAAGGCCACCCGGCTTCTCCGCACCGCCTCCTGACCCGTTCCCGCGCGAATCGGAGCGTTCGTGTCAAGATTGGCGTAGACGTGGCACGCACGCTCAGCGGCAACCTCGACACCTTTTCACTCGCCGACCTCCTGCAGTGGCTGGAGATCAACGCCCTGTCGGGACGCGTCACGGTCTGGCGCGGCGAAGTCGTGCGCACGATCGACCTCAAGGGCGGCGCGATCGTCTTCGTGTCCTCGTCGCTGCCGAACGAGCGCCTCGGCGTGTTCCTCACGCGCCGCAAGGTCCTGACCGAGCCCGTCGTCTTCGAGCTCCTCGCGGAGAGCTTCGTGACGGGCCGGAACCTGACGCGCCTCATCCTCGAGCGCGACCTGCTTCCGCGCGAGAAGCTCGCCGAGGCCGTCGAGGGCCTCGCGATGAAGGTCCTCCTCGACCTCTTCCACTGGGCGGGCGCGTCGTTCGAATTCGACCCGCTCTTCAAGATCGAGGACCTCATCCGGATCCACCTGTCCCTCCGCGGCCAGGTGCTCGCCTTCCACGGCGCGAAGTCCGTGGACGACTCGCGCGTGAACGTCGGGACGGCGACCGGCGGCGACGAGACAGGCGCGCGCTGGGAGCGCGAGTTCAAGCCGGACGTTCTCGCCGCGATGTTCTGGGAGATCCTCGAGGGGCTCCCCGGCGAATCGCCGTCCCCGGCTCAGCTCCGGGACTCGTTCCAGGGCTTCACGGCGTTCGCGAACCGCGTCCACAAGCGCCTCCGCGAGCCGTCGCGCCTGTTCCCCGTGTACGACGACACGGCCGTCATGCTGAAGAGCGCCCTCGACGAGGGCGGCGATCCCGAGCGGATCGTCCAGGTGGCCGCGCTCGACCCGTTCCTGACGATCGACCTCCTCTATCTCGCAAACGCCCTGCGCACCGAGGCCGCCGAGCTCGTCGGGACCTCCCGCGAGGCCGCGAACGCCCTCGGCCCCGCCGCGCTCAAGCGCTTCGCGGGCCTGCTCGCCGACCCCTCGACGCCGAAGGTCCCGTCCGAAGAGAAGATGGAGCGCGTCATCCGCCGGGCCGCGCTGTCCACCGCAGTGGCCGCCTCCCATCTCGCGGAGGGGACGGACATCCCGCGCGAGGAGGCCTACACGCTCGGCCTCCTGGAGCCGCTCGGCAGCTACCAGCTCCTCAAGTTGTTGATCTCCGTGCCCTTCCCGCCGGGCCCGATCCGCATCGGCGCGCTCTCGCGCTTCCGGGCCGCGGCGGGCCGTGTGCTGGCCCGGAAGTTGAATCTCCCCCAGTCGGTCGAGGACGTCCTCGGCTCGAACGGACGGGTCGCCTCGCGCAGCCCGGCCGCCGAACAGCTGATCTTTCTCGCCAAGCAGATCGCGCCGTCCGAGCAGATCGGCCATGAGTGGACGACCGAAGACCCGAAGCTCTCGGACCAGGTCGTGGCGCTGTCCGCGCGCGCCGACCTCCCCGAGCTCGTCGCCCGCGACGCGTCGATGCTGCGCGAGATCCTCCAGCTCTGACGCCGATCCCGTCGAGGTGATCCGATGACCCCAGCCGACCGTCTCCGGCGCTCCAGCGCCGTCGCACTCGCCGTCCTCCTCGCCGCCGCCGCCGCGGCGCAGCAGCCCGCGCCCGACCCGGCGCCCCGAACGGGCGTTCGCGCGGCCGTGGACGTGACGGTCATGGACATCGACGTCATCGCGACCGGCAAGGGCGGCCAGAGCGTGACGGACCTCCGGAAGGACGAGATCACGGTCGTCGTGGACGGGAAGCCCTACGCCCCGGACTACTTCGCCCGCATCGCCTCCGGGCAGGTCCACGGTCCGGACCTCGCGACGGCGTCGCCCGACGTGATCCTCGACACGACTCTCGCGGGCGCCTCGCGCTGGGTCCCGCGCCAGTTCCTCGCCTTTTTCGACGACGAGCACCTCATGCCGTTCGAGAGGAAGCGCGTCGTCGAGGGGCTGCGCGACTTCGTGACGCGCCTCGCGCCGTCCGACTCGATGGCGCTCCTCGCCTACAACGTCTCGACGCGCGTCCACGTGCCGTTCACAAACTCGAAGGAGGATCTCCTCCTCGGCCTCGCGAGGCTCGAGAAGACGCCGCCGCGCGGGCTCACCTGGGACACCCATTACCGGCAGGCGATCCAGGACGCGCGCCGCCAGTCGGCCTTCACGCCCCGCGGACAGAACGCGCGCGACGCGACCGTGAGGAACTGGGGCGCTCAGGCGTGGGCGCGCGACAAGGGCACACTGGAAGAGCTCCGGCGGTCGGTCGACGCGCTCGGGGCGCGCTCCGGCAAGCGTGTCCTCCTCTACGTCTCGCACGGGATGGAGCTGCGTCCGGGTCAGAGCTTCGCGCAGGCCCTCGGCGGGACCGCGCTCAACCAGTTCGATTACGACATCACGCGCGAATACCGGGCCGTCCTCGAGGCTGCGAACCGCTCGGGGATCACGATCCACTCCCTCGACGCCCTCGGTCTCGTCGCGGGCGGCGACGCCTCCGAGGCCGACCCGCCCGCGATCGACCCGTTCCTCGCGAACGCGAACCGCCGGGAGATCCTCGCGGGCTTCGCGGACGAGACGGGCGGCATCCTCGTCGAGAACCGTAACGCGTTCGCGCCCTCCCTCGATCGGATCTACCTCGAGTCCGCCAGCTACTACGCGGTCGGGGTCACCCTCGCGTCCCTCGACGCGAAAAAGCCGCTGCACAGCGTGAAGGTCACGACGACGCGGCCGGGCGTCACGCTGCGCGCGCGGCGGGGCTTCGCGCCGCTCACGGCCTCGCAGGCCGCGCGGGACCGGCTCGAGATGGCGCTCATCAGCCCCGACGCGTCCGGCGACTTTGCCGTGGCGGTCCGGACGGACGCGCCGAAGAAAGGCGGCGGCCTGGGCCGACGTCTCGTCCCCTTCGCCGTCGCCGTCAACGTCTCCTCGCTCACGTTTCTCGACGAAGGGGGCAAGAAGAAGGCCGTCGTCGAGATCGGCCTAGCGGCCGTCGAAGACACAGGCGCGCGGTCGACGCCCGTGACCGAGAGGCAGGAGATCGTCGTGACGCCGGAGTCCCTCGCGGCCGCCGGGAGAGAGCCCTTCGTCTACCGCGGCGAATTCAAGACGCGGACCGGGAACATGCGGTTCGTGGCGACCGTGCGGGACGTCGCCACGAACCGGGTGGGTGTGGGCTCGGCGAGCGTGCGGGTCGACTAATCCTCAGCCCTTCTTCTTCGGGGCCGGCGCCGCGGCAGGCGCGACAGCCGGGGCCGCGGGCCCGACGACCGAGAAGGGCGCGACGAGGTCGAGCTTCTTCTGCGTGGACGTGTCGAGGATCGTGATCCGGAGCTCGTAGTCGTTCGGCTTGAGGTACTGGCCGAGGTTCGACTCGATGACCCCGCCGGCGAGGTCGACGATGAGCGCGCCGCCTTCCTTGTCGTCGGGAACCTTCTGGGGCTCCTCGGGAGGCGTCGGGACGTCGATCGGCGGCTGGCCCTTCGGCTTCAGCTTGATCGTGCGCCGGAGCGTGACCGTGCGCTGGACCGGGTCGACCGGCGGGTTGTAGATGCGCACGGCGTAGGAGAGGCCGTCGGCCGGATCGAGCTTGCCGTCGCCCCGGGAGACGAACCGCCGCGCCGAGAACGTGAACGGGTCGTCCGGCATCGGCGCTTCGCTCGGGAAATCGTTGACGGCGATGACGACCGGCGAGGCCGAGAATTCCGTCGGGAGCGCGGGGACCGTCACGCGGCGCCGCCCCGAGACGAGGACTTTGCCGGAGGCGTCGAGGATCACGGCGGCCACGTCGTAGTCGCCCGGCAGAACGCGCAGCGCGCGATCCGCGAAGAAATCGGAGCGCGACTTCCTGAGCTTCACATCCTCGTCGATGCGGGCGGCCTCGCTGCCGTCGGCGGCGCGCGCGACGATCGCGAGGCGCGCGCCCTCGCCCGTCCCGACCGCGGCCGCGGGCGCGTAGAGCTGGACGCTCAGGCGCGTCGCCCCGTCGCGATACGCGAGCGGGATGGCCGCCAGCGACCCGAACGGCTCCTTCGGGAGGCCGTCGATCGCGGCGCGCGCCGCGGGCGCGAGGGCGGGCCCCTTGGCGGCCTCGACGGCGGCCTTCTGCTCGGCCTCGGCCTGCTCGCGCGTCTTGTAGACCGGGACCTCCTTGAGGTCGGGGTTCTTGAGCGCCATCTGCGCGGCCTTGTTCTCGAGGCGCTTGGCGGGTCCCATGTCGAGGAGAGATTCGTTCCCGAGGCCCACGTCCACGATGAACTTGAGGTCCTGGGACTGGACGTCGGCCCACGGGGGCAGGTGCGTCTTGTCGTAGACGAACGTGTAGAGCATCGAGGCGCCGCCGCCCGTGCCCGACACGCCGCCCGCGCCGCCCGTGCTGCCCCAGGGAGTGTCCCCCGACGACGCGGCCTTGGCCGCGATCTCGAGCGGAGGTCCGATCAGGATGACGGCCTTGCCGCGCTCCGTGAGGGCGCCGCGCTTCCTGCCGAGAGCGAATTTCTCGTCCGCGAGCTTCACGAGAGCCGTGAAGCGATCGCGGAACTCGTTCTGCGGTGTCTTGAGGTCGGGATCGCGGCGCGCCCAGAACAGCGCGATGAACTTCTCGGCCTCCTCGTCGGAGGTGACCTTCTTCCAGTCCTTCTTCTCGGCGTCGGTCGTGAGGTACTGGAACTCGGGGGACTTCTCCCAGTCCTTGTACTTGTCGAGCGCGGCGAACGCGGGGAACGCCGCGGAGACGAGCAGGGCGAGGAGGGCGAGAACGGGGATCGATCGCTTCATGACGACTCCAGCGCGCGGGGCGCGGTTTCGGTCGGGCGCCTTCGGGAGGCGCGCCAATTCTCGACTATACAGGAGCGTCCGACGCCTCTCGCGGCCGTCAAAACCGGCCTCAACTCCGGAAACTTGGAGCACGATCCCGTCCGCCGTTTCATCCCCGTCACCCGCGTATCGGGCTGCATCACGAAGTCCTTCCGTTGCAGAGGGATCGAACGGTGTTTACAGATGACGACAACGGCATGTAGAGTGCTAGGACCTAAACAGTCCCAGAGAGTTGCAGACCCACCCCGGCGCATGAGATCCATCCCGTTGGCGCTCACGAAGTCCGGGACGGGAAATACTCAATTTGTTTTTTGCGGAGGAGGAAGAAACAGCATGACCAGGAACAGGATCTTCGGGCTCCTGGCTCTGCTCCTCGTGGTCGTCGTCGGTACGACGTCCGCGCTGGGCCAGGGCTTCACGACCGGCAACCTGTCGGGCAAGGTGGAGAACGAGGGCGCAGGCCTGCCGGGCGTTACGGTGACG
>JBBQDQ010000172.1:0-7355 GCA_038319835.1 Thermoanaerobaculia bacterium
GTGAAGGAGGCGCCGAAGTCGTAATCGGCGCGGGTCGTCCCGAGCGCGTTCACGTCGTTCTTGGACTGCGTCGGGATCGAGATTCCGCCGAAGATCGCCACGCGGACGGGGTCGCGCGGGTTCATGAGGATCTTCGTTCCGATCCGGATCTTGTCCGTCTCGGTGTGCGAGAACCCGTAGGCGCGGGCGTGGCCGTTGATCACGCCCTGCCAGTTCATGTCGTCGGCGTGGTACCGGACCGAGCCGGTCCCGATGACGACCTCCCACCGGTCGCTCAGGCCGTAGCCGACGCTGCCCCCGATCCGCTGGAGGTCGTAGCGGAGCGGGTCGTCCGCCCAGGAGGTGGAGTAAGGGATGGGCGCCGCGGTGCGGGTCCACATGCTCCAGGACAGGCCCAGCGAGAAGCGGCCCGCTGGGATCATGTCGGCGGTCGCGATCTCGAACAGGCCCGTCTCGCCCGAGAGAGTGGGGGCGACCTGCGCCCGCGCCGGGAGGGAGAGCACGAAACACACGGCCGCGGCGAAGGACAGTCGGGTCCGCATCCGTCTCATCGAATCTCCTTTGCCGCCTCTGGCGGGCGTGCGTGCCCGGGTTTGGCGGGGACTTGCCTCGAACCGATGCCCAGAAGACGGTAAATTGCCGATTGAGTCTAACCCGTCCCGGCCCGCGAGAGCAAACGAGAGGAAGGACTTACGGTCAGAGGAGGGGATTCATCTTCTCGCGGAAGCCCCGGGCGGCAGCCGGGCCGCGCAGCACGGCGATCGCATCCTCGAGCGTCCGGATGAGCTCGCGCACGACCTCGAGGCCCCGGCCGCGGTCCAACTCGGCCAGCGCCGAGCGGTAGGGGCGCTCGATCGAGGCGTCCCCGGCGGCGCCGGCCGAGCCCTCGGCCTCCTGTTTGACCTTCGTGCAGAGGATCTGGAGGCTGCGCTTCTCGTCGCCCTTGGAGAGGGCCTGAAAGGCGCCGCTGTGGCTGGAGACGTTCGGAATGCTCTGGCCTGTGGCGGGGGGCATCGCAGGGGGCGCCGCGCCGCCGGAGGCCGGGCGCGCGGCGGGAGCGGCCCCGCGGCCCTTCGAGATCTCGACGAGCTCGGCCGTCACGAGGCCGTAGAGGGTCTTGGCGACGTCGAAGGACGACGTCTTCAGGACCCGCGCGACGTCCTCGATCGAGCGCTGGCCGTCCACCTTCGTGACGACCTTCCATTCGAGAGGCGTCAGCGTGACGGGCCCCGTCATCCCGTCCCGGGCGATGAGAACGGGGATCGAGTCCGTCGCGGGGATCTTCCGCGAGAGGATCTTCCACTCGTCGCTCCGCCGGGCGGCCTCGAGCAGGAGGTTCGTGTTCGAGCGCGTGATCGAGTGCGTGTCGCTCTCGACGCCGGGCGAGAACTGGAACGTACCCTGGTTCCACAAAGCGAGCGCGTAGACCGCGTCGTCGCCCTCGAGGTCTCCCACCTTGGCGTGCGTGATCTGCCCGTTCTGGAGATAGACGTACCCCTTCTCGGCCGCACGCGTCAGCGAGAACATACCGGTCTTGCCCGAGACCGCGACCAGCTGGACGATGTCGGCGAGGGGCAGCTCGTTCAGAGAACCTTGAAAGGACATCAGTTGCCGTCGGGACGATAACAGCCGGAGGCGGTCGCGCTCAACACGCTCACCCTGCGGGCCGCCGCACGACGACGCGTGCCGCCGCCGTCAGCGCCTCCGGACCGCGCGTGGCGCCCCGCCGGGCAACGACGAAACCGTGGGCGAGGGCTGCCGCCGCAGCGTCCGCGGCGTCGAGCGCGAGGCGTTTCCCGAGGAGCGCCGTCACCATCCGGCGCACCTGCTCTTTCTCGGCCCCGCCGGACCCCGCGACCGCGCGCTTGATCTCGGCGGGGGTGATCTCGGCCGGCGCGAGGCCGGACTGGGCGAGAGCGAGGAGGAGGACGCCGCGCGCCTCGCCGAGGGCGATGAGGCTCTGGGCGTTCACGCCCGCGAAGACCTTCTCGACGACGGCGGCCTGCGGCGCCTCGCGCACGACGACCTCGGAGAGTGCGCGGTAGAGCCAGGCGAGGCGCTCGGCGAAAGAAGGGCCCACCGGCGGGCGGAGGACGCCGGCGGCGACGAGGCGGGGCGCCGCCGTGAAGTCTACGACGGCCCATCCGGCCGCGCGGCTCCCCGGATCGACCCCGAGGATCTTCACGCTACTCCGTCAGGTATTTGTCGTCGATGTCGCCGTTCGACCAGACCTTCTGCACGTCCTCGTTCTCCTCGATCATCTCGAGGAGCTTGATGAGCGCGGGAGCCTTGTCCTCCACGGCGACCGTGTTCTGCGGGACCATCTGGATCTCGGCGGTCTGGATCGCGATGTTCTTCGCCTCGACCGCGGCCTTCACGGCCTCGAACGACGCGGGGTCCGTGAGGATCTCGAAGACGTCCGAATCCTCGGTCTTGAAGTCCTCGGCGCCCGACTCGAGCGCGAGCTCCATGAGCGCGTCTTCCTTGACGGCGCTCTTCTCGACGGCGATGTAGCCCTTCTTCGAGAACTGGAATGCGACGGCGCCCGAGGCGGCCATGTTGCCGCCGTACTTCGTGAGCAGGTGGCGGACCTCGGAGGCCGTCCGGTTCTTGTTGTCCGTCATGACCTCGATGAGGATCGCTGCGCCGCCCGGGCCGTAGCCCTCGTATAGGAGCTCCTCGTAGGTGACGCCCTCGAGCTCGCCCGTGCCGCGCTTGATCGCCCTGTCGATGTTGTCCGACGGCATCGAGGCCTTCTTCGCGGCGAGGACCGCCGACCGGAGGCGCGGGTTGGACTCCACGATGCCGCCTCCGACCTTGGCGGACATCGTGATTTCCTTGATCAGCTTCGTGAAGAGGTTCCCGCGCTTGGCGTCGGCGGCACCCTTCTTGTGCTTGATCGTGCTCCACTTGCTGTGTCCGGACATGGCCTCACCTCTGGCGTGATCGAGCTCCGCGACGCACGGAAACCGCGGCGGGACGGGCTCTTCGGGGCGGCAGAGTCTAGCAGGGATGAGCCTCGAGGGAGCCGTCCGCTCCCGAGGCGTGGAGGCGTACCGCGAGCCGGCGGCCGGGAGTCGCGTCGGCGGCGGGAAGGCGGAGTCCGACCTCGAGGTAGTGGTCCGTCAGGCCCCGTCCGCCGCGCAGGACGACGAGGTCGGCCTTCGTTCCGGCCGAGAGGACGGCGAACGCGCGGGCCTTCGCGGAGCCGAGGCGGCGGAGGGCTCGCGTCCGCCCGGTCGCCGTGGCCGCCGGCACGGGCGACGCCCGATGCCAGGCGGCCGCGTCGGTGCCGGCGCGGGGAGAGAACGGAAAGACGTGGAGGGAGGCGAAGGGCATGTCCTCGACGAGCCGCAGCGTCTCTTCGAAGTCCGCGTTCGTCTCGCCCGGGAACCCGGCGATGAGGTCGGTCGCGAGGTGAAGGCGCGGATTCGCGCGGGCCGCGGCGAGGACGAGGGCCCGGTAACGCGACGGGACGATCCCGCGGCGCATCCGCCTGAGGACGGCCGCCGAGCCGGACTGCAGGGGCAGGTGCAGGTGGGGGACGACGACGCGCGAAGAGGCGATGCGCACGGCGAGGTCTTCGCCGAGCTCCATGGGCTCGAGGGAGGAGAGCCGCACGCGGCAGGAGGGCGGGGCTTTCTCGAGGTCGTCGAGGAGGCCGCACAGCCCGCGTCCGTCCGCGTCGAACGCGGCCAGGTGGATTCCCGTCAGGACGACCTCCGGCACGCCGGAGTCCCCCAGCGCCCGTACAGCGTCCGCGACGGCCGCCGGGGCGGCGCTTTGCTCGCTCCCGCGCAGCGACGGGACGATGCAGAAGGCGCAGCGCCTCCGGCAGCCGTCCTGGATCTTCAGGAACGCGCGCGTGCGGTCCGCGTCGAGGAGCGCGGAGGCCTCCTGGCCGTGCGCCGGCATCGCGAAGAGGGCGGCGTCGCGCGTCCCCTCGGCCCGGGCGATCTTGCCGGGCAGGAGGCCCGCGTCGCGGGCGTCGAGGAGCGCCGGAAGGCCGGCGCGCGCCGCGAGGGGCACGACGAGGTCGACCTCCGGCATCGAGGCGAGAGCCTCGGACACGTCCTCGGCGAGGCAGCCCGAGACGACGAGCGTTGCTCCCGGGCTTGCGCGGCGAAGCCGGCGGACCGCCCGCCGGCCGTCGCGGAGGGCGCGTTCGGTCACGGCGCAGCCGTGGAGCAGGAGGACGTCGGCGGCGCCCGGCGCGGCAACCCGCGTGAACGGCGCGGCGGTGCGGGCCGCGTCCACGCGGCTCACCTTGCAGCCCAGCGACTCGACGAAGAGGCGCCGGACGCGGGGATTCGTTGACACGCCCGACATGCGGGCGATAATAGATTTTTCGACAAATGAAATTCCTGCTGATCGAGTACGAACCACGTTACCTCGACCGGATCCGCGGCATCCTTCTGACGCAGCCGGACGTCGAGCTCATTGCCGCGCGCGACGGCGAGGAGGGCCTCGAGGCCTATCGCCGCGGGCGGCCGGATCTCGTCCTCGTCTCGTCCGTGCTCCCGAAGATGCGGACGCCGGAAGTCATCAAGGGGATGCAGGCCATGGGGCCGACCCCGCCGATCCTCCTCATGATGTCGGGCTACAAGGGGCGCAACAAGCGCGCGGACGCCCAGCGCGTCGGCGCGACGAGCATCCTCGAGAAGCCGTTCACGGAAGAGGTCTTCCAGGCCGAGGTCGCGATGGCCCTCGGCCTGCGCCCGATCCACGACACGTCGTCCCTGCCCGGCGCGATCGACGCGGGAGCCCCGCTCCTCTCGGCGGACGACATTTTCTCGGACGTCCTCACGGGCCTCGGCGAGGGCGGCTCGAACGACGCCGTGCCGAACTCCACTCTCGCGATGCCCGGTGCGCCCGCTCATCGGTCCCCGCCGGTCACGCATCCGGCGTTCCCCTCTCCGCCCGCAAAGCCCGTCTCGTCGCCGGCGGCGGACCCGTCGGTCCAGAAGCGCCTCGAGCAGACGCTCTCGGGCCTCATGCCGGCCCCGAAGAAACCGGCGAGCGCTCCGTTCCCGGCCGCGAACGAGCCGCTCCGGAGCGAGCCCCTTCGTCCGGCCCCGACCGAGCGGACGGCCCGTGTGAACGTCGAGCAGGCGCTCGGCGCGCTCACGCAGTCCACCGCGTCCGGAGCGGCGCGCCCGGCGGATCCCTCCGCGAGCGCCTCGGTGGACAAGCTTCTCAAGGACACGCTCTCGGGTCTCATGCCGGTTCCGAAGGCGTCGCGCCCGAAGGAGATCTCGCGCGAGGTCTCCGGCGAGACGCTGCGGTTGAAGACGCCGCCGTACGAGCCGCCGGCGCCCGCGGCGCCGCGGCCCGCGTCCTCGCCTTCCGCGCCGGTCTCCGTCGCCCCGGCGCCCGCTCCGGCTCCGCTGCCGCGCGTGGCGGCCGTGGCGCCCGCCGCGACCCCGCGCGTCACGCCCCCGCCGGGGCAGTTCGGGCGCTACCAGCTCCTCGAGAAGATCGGTTCGGGAGGCATGGCCGAGGTCTTCAAGGCCCGCATGCGCGGCGAGGAAGGCTTCGAAAAGATCGTCGCGATCAAGCGCATCGTCCCGCACATGGCGGCGAACGACGCCTTCATCACGATGTTCATCGACGAGGCGAAGCTCGCGGCGCAGCTGAACCACAACAACATCACGCACATCTACGACCTCGGCAAGGTCGACGCCTGGCACTACATCGCGATGGAGTTCGTGGAGGGCAAGGACCTCCGCTCGCTTCTGAAGCTCGGCAAGGAGCGGTCCTACCCGCTTCCGCCGGAGCTCGCGCTCTTCGTCGCGGCCAAGATCGCGAACGCGCTCGACTACGCGCACCGCCGGCCCGCGGCCGACGGGACCGAGCTGAACCTCGTCCACCGCGACGTCTCGCCGCAGAACATCCTGATCAGCTACGAGGGCGACATCAAGCTCTGCGACTTCGGGATCGCGAAGGCCGCGAGCAAGGTGTCGACGACGATCTCGGGCGCGCTCAAGGGCAAGCTCCAGTACATGTCCCCCGAGCAGGCGTGGGGCAAGCGCGTGGACCGCCGGAGCGACGTCTTCTCGCTCGGCGCGGTCCTCTACGAGATGCTTACGGGCGCGCCGCTCTTCGAGGGCGACACGGACATGTCGATCCTCGAGCGCGTTCGCGAGGGCGAGGTCGAGCCGCCGTCGGTACGCGGCGTCGAGGTTTCGAAGCGCGTCGACCAGATCGTCCTCAAGGCGCTCGCGAAGAACCCGCAGGACCGCTACCAGAACGCCTCGGAGATGGAGAAGGACCTTCACGCGGTCCTCTACGCGTTTCAGCCCTCTCCGGGGCCCGCGGACATCGCCATCTACCTGCACCGCCTTCTCGAGGCTCCGGCGTCGGCCCCCACGGGCGACGAGCTCGACGCGGCCTTCGACGCGGCGCGCGACCGGGAGCCGGTTCCGCCCGCGGCCCCCGTGCTCCCGAAGAAGGGCAAGGGCCTGCTCATCCAGCAGACGGGAGAGATCCAGCTCCCGCCCCCGTCCTCCTCGCCCCTGGCGCGCGAGAGCGCTCCCGTCCCGCGCCGCGAGGCGCCGCGCGCGCCCGCCGAGGCCGCGGCGTCGATCCCGGCCGCCGGCGAGTCGAAGGGCAGCCGAACCGGACTCTACGCGGGCATCGGCCTCGCGGCGGCGGCTCTTCTCGGCGTCGCGCTCTTCATGACGAAAAACAAGTGGTCGGGACCCAAGGCCGTCCCTCCGGCGCCCGCCCCGAAGACGGAGTCCGCCGCGCCCGCTCCGGAGACGGCCGCGGCGCCGGCGCCTGTGGCCGAGGCCCCGAAGGTCATCGACCCGAAGGCCGTCGAGGCCGAGGCGCGCCGTCTCGCCGCCGATCGCGAGAAAGCCGCGAAGGAAGCCGGCAAGCAGTCGGCTGCGGCAAAGTCCGGTGCGGCGCCGGCACCCGCGGTGCTGACGCTTCAGCCCGCGAAGACCGCGGCGGAGGCTCCGAAGGAGCCGGCCGTGAAACCTCCGGAGCCGCTGCCCGTCGCCGCTCCTCCCGTCGTGGCGGCAGCGCCCCCGAAACCGGAGCCCGCGGCGGCCGCGGCGCCGGTTCCGACGGAAGTCTCCGCGCCCGAGAAGGCGCCCGTGATCCCGGCCGCGACCAACGCGCCCGTCAAGGAGGGCGACCTCGTCGGCCCCGGCGAGGGCGTCGTGGAGCCGAAGCTCGTGCGCCTCGGCTCCATGAGCGGGTTGCCGATGCAGGCCCGTCAGGTCAAGCGCGCCGCGGACGGCTCGATCGGGACTCCCGTCCTGATGGCGCTCGTCGACGAGAAGGGGACGGTCGTCGAGACCCGCCTGATCCGGCCCTCGATCTACAAGTTCGCAGACGACGCCGCT
>JBBQDQ010000173.1:0-7338 GCA_038319835.1 Thermoanaerobaculia bacterium
ACGATTCCCGACGCCGTCGAAGCGGTGCGCCTCGGGGCCGCCGATTACCTCACGAAGCCGCTCGAATCCCCGCGCGCCCTCCTCGCGGTCGTCGACCGGCTCCTCGCGCCCGAGGCGCCCGGAGACGACCTCGTGACCGGCGACGCGAAGACCCTGGAGATCCTCGCGCTCGTCGATCGCGTCGCTCCCGCGGACGTCCCGGTGCTGGTGACGGGGGAGTCCGGGACGGGGAAGGAGCTCATCGCGCGGCGTCTCCACACGCGGTCGTCGCGGGCCGCGGGGCCCTTCGTCGCCGTCAACGCCGCGGCCCTGCCCGAGTCCCTCGCCGAGAGCGAGCTCTTCGGCCACGAGCGCGGCGCCTTCACGGGCGCGGACCGCGCCCGCGCGGGGCGCTTCGAGGAGGCGGACGGCGGAACGCTCTTTCTCGACGAGATCGGGGAGCTCGCGCCGGCTCTTCAGGCAAAGATTCTCCGCGTTCTCGAGGACGGCCGCGTGCGGCGCCTCGGCAGTGAGCGCGACGTGCCCGTCGACATCCGTCTCGTGGCCGCGACGAACCGCGACCTCGCGCGCGAGGTCGAGACGGGCGGCTTCCGGCGCGACCTCTACTTTCGACTCGCGGTCGTTCCGGTGGGCCTGCCGCCCCTTCGCGAGCGCGCCGGCGACGTCGCGCTTCTCGCGCGCCATTTCGTTGGCCGCCTCGCGGTGCGCCACAGGACGCCGGTTCCGGAGCTGACGCCTGGAGCACTCCAATCGCTCGAGCGCCGTCCCTGGCCGGGAAACGTCCGCGAGCTGCGCAACGTCCTCGAACGTGCCGTCGTCGTGCGGGGAGGCGAGCCGATCCGGGAGGAGGACGTGCGTCCTCCCGAGGCGTCCGCCGCGCCCGCGCCCACGCTCGACGAGGAGACACGCGACCGCGAGGCGGCGCTCGAGGCCCTGCGGCTCTCGGGTGGAAACCGCGACGACGCGGCCCGGCGGCTCGGAATCTCGGTCCGGACTCTCTACTACCGCCTCCGCCGATGGGGCCTCAATTGATCGAGAAGGAGAAGAAAATGCGATTCCGCCTGGGATTGGTCCTGTTGCTCGCCGTTCTGGCGGCGGCACCGTTGCTCGCGGCCGAGAAGGGCGCAAAGGCCGCGACGCCGGCCGTGTCGAAGCCCACGATCCTCTTCTTCATGAATCCGGCGGGCCGCCCTTGCCAGACGCAGGACCAGATCCTCGCCGAGGGCCGCGTCAAGTGGGAACCGCTCGCGAATCTCCGTTACGTGCGCACAGACGTCGCGGCGGACCGCGACGCGTTCTACACCTACGGCGTCCGCTCTCTCCCCAACCTTATTCTCGTCGGCCCCGACGGCAAGGAGATCACGCGGTACTCCCCGGGCATCCAACCCGTCGACGCGGTTCTTGCCGGCATCCCCGGCAAGTCCGGCCGCTGATCCGGGCGCCTGCCGTGGATACTCTCGCCGGCTTCAGCCTGACCAACGCCGCGTTTGCCGTCGGTGCGGGCCTCGCCAGCACGATCTCTCCGTGCGTGCTGCCGGTCCTGCCGATCGTCATGGCGGGACAGCCGGGAGAGCACCGCCTCCGGCCGCTCGCGATCGTGGGCGGATTGATGTCGACGTTTTTTGCGATGGGGATCCTCTCGTCTCTCTTCGGCGCCGTGGTCGGGCCACTTCTCGTGCGGCTGGAGAAGCCCGTTGCGATCCTCATCGGAGTCATCGGCCTGCTCGTCCTCGCGGACGTCAACCCGTTCAAGGGCCTGAAGGTCGGGATCGCTCCGGAACGCAAGAGGGGGCTCTGGTCCGGCTCCGTCCTCGGCGCCTCGCTCGGGCTCGTCTGGATCCCGTGCGTCGGGCCATTCCTCAGCGCGGTTCTCGGCCTGGTCGCGGCCAGGGCCCGGCTGGGTGAGGGAATGGCCCTGCTGGGTTTCTACAGCGTCGGCTTCGCGCTTCCGATGCTCGCCGCCGGATACGCCTCTCAGGCCTTCCGGGAGAAGACCGCCTTCCTGCGCTCGCGTCCCATGCTGGTCCGGGTCGCGAGCGGAGGTCTCCTGGTCGGGCTTTCGGCCTGGATTCTCGCCAAGGGGCTATACAGCACGCCCTGGTGACCATCACCGGGAGCGGGACTGCAAGCGCTGCACGCCGGGCTGCAACGCCTGCAGGCGCGGAAAGCCCCTGGGCGCCGACGATCGGCGTAAGCCGCTGACCGGTCTCTCCTTGGTCTCTTCGGGTCCTGTTGGCAGGGCGCGTGCAATTACCTCGGGCGAAAAGGAGATCAACCATGAACAAGAAGATCGTCACCCTTGCCCTCCTCGCCCTCGCCCTCCCGGCGGCTGCCCAGATGGGCCGCGGCCCAGGGAACGGAACGCCTGCGGCCAAGGCGTCCCAGATCGACGTCACGAAGCCCTCCACCGTGATCGGCGACGTCGTCTCGCTCAAGGGAGGCCCCGGGCTCGGGATGCCCACGCTCGCCGTCAAGGTCGGGTCCAGGGAGGAGGCGTTCGTCCTCGGGTCGTATCGTTACCTGACGGCTCAGAAGTTCGCGCCTGTCGCGGGCGACAACGTTCGCCTGCTCCTCTACGCCTGTCCGGACTGCCCGCAGGGCTCCGTCGTCGCCGAGGTCGAGAACCTGACACAGAAGACGACGCTCAAGCTCCGCAACGCGGATGGGACGCCCGTCTTCGCCGGACGGATGGCCGGACGTGGGACGGGTGCGGGTGCCGGCAAGGGCTGCGGCGGCTGTGGGGGCGCCCGGACCGGCCCGAAGGACGGCAGCGGCCCGAACCCGAACTGCCCGCTGAAGTCCTGACCGGGTTCGCCCCGGTCTCGCGGTTCACGCCAGCGAGGCCGGGGCATCGATAAGAGTTCAATGCTATATAATCATTGAGTGATAAGTCCGCAGCGTCGCAGGAACCACAGATCATGTGCCAGCGAGTGAGTTGTCCGCGGTGCGGCAAGCCGACCTGGTCCGGTTGCGGCCGGCACGTCGAGGAAGCGCTCGCCGGCATTCCCCGCGAGAAGCGCTGCACGTGCCCGCCGCCGAAATCGCTCGTCGAACGCCTGCTCGGCCGGCGTTCCGGCTGACGGGCTTCCCTCGCGGATCTACTTGCCGAACGCAACCTTCCCGTCGCACCACGACAGGGTGCTGCCCGCGTAGCCGACCTTGACGACGCCCTCCACGACGTCGCCTGAAGTGTCCCTCGGGCCCCATGTGCAGCGGACCGGGTAGGCCTTCGTCTGCCCCTTCGCGAGATCCACCTGCTGCACCACCCAGCCGCCGCAGTCCCCCGTTTCGCCGAAGCCGATCGCGGAGGCCACGACCTTGAGCGGGAGGAATCCCGTCAGCGTCTTGTTCGCCGTGATCGTCATGGAGCCCGAGTACGCGCTCTTGTAGACGACGTACCCAGGCGCAGACGCGTTGCTGTCCTTCAGGAGCTGAGCGTCCCACTTCAGCATCCCGGTGGCGGTGCACGCGGGGAGCTTCAGGGGAACGTCGTTCCTCACCGGGAGAGGCGTCGGCGTCGCCATCTTCGGAAGCGGCGCCTGCGCGCCGGGCGCGGGAGTCCGGGGCTCGACGCTCACGGCGGACGCTGCGACGAACAGCGAGGCCGCGGCGAGCGCGAGAAGGAGGAGGCGCGTGCGGGCGGTCATTTCTTGTCTGTGTACGACACGGCCACGCTCGCGGAGTTGTTGGCCGGGGAGCAGTCGTCCGCGGGCTTGTACACATATCCCGACGGCGGGTAGACGAGCGCGAAGGAGAACTGTTTCTGGGCGAGGCGCTCGTCCGCGGCGAGGTGGGGACGGACAGCCGGGGCGAGCCAGCGGATCACGCCGTCGAAAGAGTAGGACTGCTCGTAGGAGATGCACTGCCCGACCGGGATCTGCGTGGCGATCGGGATCGGCCCGGCGAAGACGGCCGTGTTCCCTTCCTGCGCGGGGGTCTTGGGCGGGTGCCACGTCGTGACCTGGTATTCGGCGCGCATCGCCGGCTGGGGCGGCGCCACGAAGTCGCGGTTGCCCACGTTGCAGACCTTGGCGTGCAGGGCGACGTGGCCCCTGCCGTTCACGAGGCTCGTCTCGAGCGTGAGCCGTGCGGCGAGATCCGGGCAGGCCTTCGAGCCCGGTCCTGAGGTCGTCGCCTGCGGCGCCGCCGGTTTGGCGGACTCGACCCCCAGCGCGGGGGCGGTTGCGAAAGCCAGGGCCGCAAGCGCGGCGGACCACGGACGATTCTTCATCGCAAATCCCTCCATCTCCTCGAACAGCGTGCTGAGGTCACGAAGGTCATTTAGGTGCGGCTCGAAGGCTCCGCCCTGATGCGGCTGCATCAGGGCGGAGCGGGCGCCTCCGACCGGAGGTGCGAAGCTACGCCAGCGAGGCTGCGGCCTCGACGGGTGCCGGCTTCGCGGCCTTTTCGAGAGCCTGCGCGAGGTCCGCGATCAGGTCGCGCACGTCCTCGCAGCCGACCGCGATCCTGACGAGGTCGTCGGAGATTCCGGCGGTCTCGCGCTCCTTCTTCGGCATTCCCGTGTGCGTCATGGAGGCCGGATGCTCGATGAGCGTCTCGATGCCGCCGAGGCTGACCGCGAGCGTCGCGAGCTTCACGGAGTCGATGAGCGCCTTGCCGGCCTCGAGCCCGCCCTTCACGCCGAACGAGAACACCGCACCCGGTCCGGACATCTGCTGTTTCGCGAGCGCGTGCTGCGGGTGGCTCGGGAGGCCGGGGTGGAGGACCCACGCGACGCCGGGGTGCGCCTCGAGGTACGCGGCGACCTCGAGCGAGTTGGCCTGGGCGCGTTCCATCCGGAGTCCGAGCGTCTTCACGCCGCGCAGGACGAGCCAGGCCTGGTGCGGATCCATCGTCCCGCCGAAGGCGACGTGCACCTTGCGGAGCCGGTCGACGAGCGCGGGCGAGCCCGCGACGATCGCGCCGCCGACGACGTCCGTGTGGCCGTTGATGTACTTCGTGAGGCTGTGGACGACGACGTCGGCTCCGAGCGCGAGCGGCTGCTGCAGGACGGGCGAGGCGAACGTGTTGTCGACGACGAGGAGTGCCCCGTGCGCGTGCGCGATGTCCGCGCAGGCCGCGATGTCGGTCAGCTTCATCGTCGGGTTCGCAGGCGTCTCGATGTAGACCATCTTCGTCGTGGGCCGCATGGCGGCGGCGACGTTCTCCGGCTTCGAGGAATCGACCCACGTCGAGGCGACGCCGAAGCGCCGGTACTCGTTCTCGAGGACGAGGCGCGACGGGCCATAGACGGAGTCCGTTCCGACGACGTGCGCGCCCTCGCCGAGGAGTGCGACGTAGACGGTGTTGATGGCGGCCATTCCGGTCGCGGCGCCGAGTGCGCCGCACCCGCCTTCGAGGACCGCGAGGCACTCCTCGAGCGCCGCGACGGTCGGGTTTCCGAGCCGGGTGTACTTGTAGCCCGGGTCGCGACCCTGGAAGCGCGCGGCGCCCTCGTCGGCGTTCCGGAACGCGAACGTCGATGTCTGGTAGATCGGCGTCGAGACGGCGCCCGTGGCGGGATCGGTGTGCTGCCCCGCGTGGATGATCCGGGTGGCGGGGTGCATCTTGCGGACGTCGGTCATGTCGGTTCCTTTCCGGCGGACGCAGGCGCGCGAAGCGCCCACTCGCCGGTCTCGTCGCTCTGGATGTAGCTCTCTCCGAGGTCCCGGCCGCGGCGCGCGACGTCGTCGACGCCCGCGAGCAGGGCCTGGAAGTCTTCTTCGCTGACGGTGGGGGAGAGGCTGATGCGGACCCAGCCCGGCTTTTCGCCGAGGTGGCCCTCGTCGAGCCGGTGGCGGATCGCCTTCGAGCGCCCCTCGTCGATGTGGAGAAGGAGGTGCCCGTAAGGACCCGCGCACATGCAGCCGGCGCGCACCTGGATTCCGTGCCGGTCGTTCAGGAGGCGGGCCGCGAGGTTGTGGTGCACGTGCCGGAAGATCACCGAGAGGACGCCGAGGCGCCGCGTCTCGAGGTTCCCGAGGAGATAGAGGTCGTCGCGCCCGCGCCACGCGGCGATCGCGCGGGACAGGTAGTCCTGCTCGATGCGTTCCATCCGCTCGGCGCCCACGGCCGCCTTGAGGTCGAACGCGAGACCGGCCTGGATCGTCTGGACGATCGGGGGCGTCCCGCCCGTCTCGCGCGACTCGATCGCTCCGAGGTAGCGGTGGTCCCACGGCGACGTGTAGAGGACGGTCCCGCCTCCGGGCTCGGCCGGGACGCGGTTCGTGAAGAGGCGGCGGTGCGCGACGAGGAGCCCCGGCGTCCGCGGACCCCCGAGGAACTTGTGGACGGAGAAGAAGACCGCGTCGAGGGCGCCCTCGGCGTCGCCCGCGGGGTGCATGTCGACGTTTACGTAGGGGCCCGCTGCCGCGTAGTCGAAGAACGCGAGCGCGCCGTGCCGGTGGAGGACGCGCGCGAGGCCGTGGACGTCGTTCAGGATCCCGGTCACGTTCGAGGCCGCGCTGAACGTCCCGATCTTCCAGGGCCGCGCCGCGTGGATCGCGAGCTTGCGGTCGAGGTCGTCGAGGCTGATCCGGCCGTCCGCATCGAACTCGACGTAGACGGAGTCGCCGATCGTCTCGCGCCACGCGATGTCGTTGGAGTGGTGCTCCATGAGGGACCGGAAGATCACCGGCCGGCCGTCGGCCGGGATCCGGGCCGCGAGGCCGAAACGGGTGTCGAGCTGGTCCGGGAGCCGGAGCCCGAGGACGTGGATGAGGCGGTTGATCGCGCCGGTCGAGCCGGAGCCCACGGGGATCACGACGTCTTCGGCCGAGGCGCCGACGTAAGCGCCGATTTTTCGAAGCGCCGCCGTGTAGCGCTCGGTCATGAAGTGGCCCGTGAAGCTGCTCTCCGTGTGCGTGTTCGCCATGAACGGAAGGACGCGCTCGTTCAGCTCGTCCTCGACGTCACGGTGGAAGCGGCCGGATGCGATGAAGTCGAAGTAACGGAGCGGCTTCTCTCCGAAGGGGCCCGGGACGGGCGCGCCGGCTCCGATCACGCGGCTGCGGAGCCGGGTCAGGAACGCGGCTTCGTCGGCCGGCGAGGAGGTGTGGACGGGGCCGCGCGGCGCGGCGGATGTCGCGTCGACGAGACGGGACGGACCGGATGCGTCCGGATTCAGCGTCGGCCCCGGCGCGGGCGCCCGAGGATCGCGTCGGCCTTGCCCTGGGCCTGGCGCTCGACACCGTCGCAGACGATCGAACAGATCTTCAGGAGCGTGGGGTCCGCGATCCGGTAGACGGTGCGGGTCCCGTCCTTGCGCCGGTCCACGAGGGCCGAGGCGTAGAGGACCGAGAGGGGCTTGCTCACGTTGGCCTGCGTGCCGCCGACCTC
>JBBQDQ010000174.1:0-7283 GCA_038319835.1 Thermoanaerobaculia bacterium
GAAGAACGGGAGCGCCGCGACAGAGACGGCCATGGCGCCCGCGAGAGCGCCGACCCTCCCGGCGTTCGTCATCGTCGCCATGAGAACCGCCGCACAGCATAGTGCCGCTCGTGCCCGTCGGCGCTCGTGAAGACGATCCCGATCGTGTGGCGACCAGTCGCGCCGGGCGGACGAGGGATCACGGTCTCGTATCCCGCCTTCGAGCAGTCGCCGAGAGCGGGCAGCGCCGCGGCGACGTCGGCGCGGGGCGTGCGGGCCGGCCCCGGATCACGCGGGACGCCGTCCAGGGTGATCGTGACCCTCAGGTCTTGTCCGGGAATCCGCGCCCAGCCCCCGACCCGCAGGTCTCCGGCGAGCGTCTCGTCTTCCGCGGGTGTGTCGAGCGACCCCGTAAGGCCGGGATCCTCGCGGGCCGTTCCCGATCCGGCCGGCCGAACCCGAGCGAGGAGAGTGTTCAGCGAGAGCGGGTAGACGCGCAGCACCTCGAACTCCTCGCGCGCGATCCCGAGGAGGGCGTCCGGGGACAGGAGGGCGACGTTGCACGCGTCAAGGGGGTCGTAGCGCACGATCGGCTCGAGCCACTCGAGATGCCTCATCTCCCTGTAGAAGTTGAGAGCGGGCTCGAAGACCCAGTCGCCGCCGAGCCGGATCCGGGCGAGTCCCCGTGCGTGAAGCTCGACGAGATCGTCCGTGATGCGGCGGGAGTCCGCGTCGTAGAGCCAGAGGGCCGTTCGATCGAAGTTTCCGAAGCGGCCCAGCGGAAGGAGCGCGGCCAGCGCGAGCACGGCCGCGAGCGCATGAGAGGCGAGACGCGGCGTCCGCCGTGGGCCCGCCGCGAGGGCGTCGAGGCCGCCCGCGGCGCTGAGCGCGAGGAGCGGAACGAAGAAGACCGCCGTCCGGTCGGCGAGATATGGCGTCCCGGCCACGGCGTGCTGTAGCACAGAGCCCGCCGCCGAGAGAACGAGGGTCCCACCGGCGATGCGGGCAAGCCGCGCGCCTCCTGTCCGTCCGGGGGCAAGCGCTCCGACGAGTCCCAGGAGGGCCATGGCCGCGGCCGCCGCGCATCCTGCGGCGAAGGGGAAGGGACGTTCGCCCGGGTATTCGCACGTGGCCTGGACGAGCGAGCCGACGGAGTCGGCGAAGAAACCTCGTGATCCCCCGGCGTAGAACTGGCCCGCATTTTTCAGCGACGCGATCCGCGGTCCCAGCAGGATCAGGACGAGGAGGGGAGCGAGAGCGAGAGCTGGCGCCCGGCTGCGCAGGCGGGGACGGTTCCGGACGGCGGAGACGGCCACGAGCGCGAGGACGGGGAGGAGGAACACGAGATTCGCGAGCACAGAGAGGAATCCGCAGAGCCCACCGAGGGCGAGCGTCCTGCGCGCCGCATCGGGCCTCTCTTCGGATCTAAGGAAGAAGAGAAGAGAGGCCGACAGCATCGCGAGAGCGAGACCGTAGCCGCGGGAAAGGGAAAAGAGCTCGAGGACGAACGGGTTCGCCGCAAACAGCAGAAACCCGCAGACGGCGGCCGCGCCCGAGAGGCGGCGGCACAGCGCGGCTCCGCAGAAGAGGTAGAGACCGTACGCGAGGACGTTCGGAAGCCGCAAGGACCACTCCGACAGCCCGAACGCGAGGACCGAAGAGCGGGCGAGAAGCGAGTTCAGGACGTGGTTGTTCACCGACCCGGGCGCGTCGTGCGAGAGGATCGTGGCAAACGAGCGGCCGATGAAGTTCCGGGTACTGAAGGCCTCGTCGTGGACGATCGGGACCCGGGCGGCGCGCAGGACGACGTAGCCGAGGAGCGCGGTGGCGGCCAGGGCCATCGCTCCATCGCGGAACCGCGTCGCGAACTTCATCCTGCGTGCGCCCGTGTCGGCGGGCCCTCGAGGCTCCTCAGCGGATCGAGGCGAGCTCGTAGAGGTAGTCGACGTACGAGCGTGCAGCGCCGTCGAAGCCCGAGACCTTCGGGTTCGTCGACTCGATCACGAAGTACTCGTCGGGCGCGTGCGCGCCGCTTCCATGGCCGAGGCCGTGGTGGCCGGAGGCCAGCTTGAGCGGCTCACCCGTGAAGACGTAGCCGGGGTACGAGCCCGCGTTGCGCACATAGAGGAACGGGTCGAGGCCCGCCTTCTTGTAGACGGACATTTGCGCGCGGATGAGCGGCGCGTCGGCGGACGTCTCCGTCGGGCCGTAGCCGCCCGAGACGTTGACCTCGATGTCGCCGAAACCGCGCTTGGCGAGGTGCGCCTTCAGGGCCGCAATCGCGCCGTCGAACGTCATGTCGGGCACGAGGCGCAGGTCGAGCTTCGCGACCGCCTTGTTCGGGAGCATCGTCTTGCCGCCGGGGCCCGTGTAGCCGCCGACGAGGCCCTCGATGTTGACGGTGGGCGAGAAGCAGAGCCTCTCGAGCGACGCGCGCCACGAGTCGTCGTGCGCCCAGCGCGTCGCACCGAGCATCTTCTTGGCCGTCGCCTCGTCCAGCCGCTTCGCGGCGGCGTCGAGAAGGGCGGCCTGCGCCGCGTTCGGCGGCTTCGCGGCAGCCGCGAGACCGTCGATCGCAGGGTCGCCGTCGGCGTTCACGAGCGTCGCGAGCGCCTGGACGAGATGGAACGCCGGGCTGTCGAGGCGCGCGCGGTTCGCGGAGTGGACGTCCTTCGACGGGCCGCGGCCCCACTTCGCGCCGCTCGACACGAGCTCGCACTCGACGACGCCCTTGGCGCCGAGAGACACCGTGACGGAGCCGTCGGGGTCCTGACCGGCGCCGGGCATGAAGACGCCCATCGTCTTTCCGAGGGCGGCGAGGACCTCGGGCTTGCGCACGATCTCGGGGATGTGCGGCGAGCCGATCTCCTCCTCGCCCTCGGCGACGAGGACGAGGTTGACGGGGAGCTTCACGCCCGCGCCCTTGAAGGCGTGGAGCGCGGCAAGGAACGCGGACTCGGGGCCCTTCTGGTTCACCGCGCCGCGGCCGACGAGGACCTTGCCGAAGCCGGCCTTGTCGACGATCGACGCGTCGAAGGGCTTCCCGGTCGTCCACTCGGCGGGATCGGCCTGCTTGACGTCGTACATGAAGTAGAGGCCGACCGTCCGCGGCGCACCCGCGTCGAGCGTCGCGAAGACGCCCGGGACGCCGGAGGTCGGCATCTTGACGGCCGTCTGGAAGCCCGCGTCCTTCGCGAGCGAGATCATCTGGGCGACGCCCGTCTCGACGCCGCGCCCTTCTGCGGCGATCGTCGGGTTCCGCACCCAGTCCTGGAGCCGCGCGACGGCTTCGCCGTGACGCTTTTCGATCTCGGCGAAGACCTTCGCGCGATCGTCAGAGGCCTGGGTGCCAAGGGCGAAGCGGGGGAGGGAGGACACGGCAGCCGTGGCGGCGGCCGCACCGAGGAGGTCGCGTCTGTTCATTGGCATGGGTGGAAGTCTACGACGAGGGCGGTGCGTAATCGCCTGATTCAAATTGCGGCGTAGACTGGATTGCAGTGGCGACTACGGGCGCCTCTCCGGGGCCCGGCTCCGGGGCGGCGCATCCCTCCGATCCTCGCGCCCTGTTCGGGACGCTCGAGGCTTCTCCTGATCCCGTTTTCATCACGGATCGGCACGACAAGGTGGTCTTCTTCAACGCCAGCGCCCAGAAGGTCCTCGGATTCTCCCCCGAGGAAGCCGTGGGGATGCGCTGCTTCGCGGCGTTCGAGGGGGGGGACCGGTACGGCAACCGGTACTGCAGCGACAATTGTCCGATCACCCAGATCGCCAACCGCGGAGAGGCCGTCCAGCCCTTCGACCTTCGTCTCCGGGCGCGGGACGGCCACCACGTCGACGTCCAGGTCACCATCCTCAACCTCTCGGTCCCAGGGCCGGATCTCTTCTATTTGGTCCACGTCTTTCGGCTGGCACACCCGTCCTCCTCGGACGCGCGGCCGCTCCCGCTCGACGCGTCGGAGCCTCCGGCGACGCCGGTTCTCACGTCCCGTTCGTCCGCGGACGCGCGCGCGCGGCGCCTCACCTCCCGCGAGGTCGAAGTGCTCGGCATGCTCGCGGCCGGACGCACCACCCCCGAGATCGCCGAGAGGCTCCAGATCTCGACGCTGACGGCGCGGAACCACCTTCAGAACATCCTCGAGAAACTCGAAGTCCACTCGAAGGCCGAGGCCGTGGCCTTCGCGTTCCAGAAGAAGCTCTTCCCTTAGCCGCTGCGCCGCGTAAACGCGGTCTCGATCGCCCCGCCTGGTGCGCCTTCCCTACGTGAATTGGTGAGTGTGCGCGATGGAGGTGCGCCTTCCCGTGGGTGCACATTCCCTCCGAAATGCCAGGAATCGAAAGGAGCGCGACCATGCTCATCAGGACCAGAAGCGCCGCGGCGCTCGCCGTTCTCGTCATCGGTGGACTGGGCGTGCTTGGCGGCGCCGGCACGGCAGGGGCCGTTCCCGTCTTCTCCCGCAAGTACCAGACGTCCTGCCAGACCTGTCACACGATCTTCCCGAAGCTGAACCCGTTCGGCGAGGCCTTCCGGCTGAACGGGTACCACCTGCCGGGCGAGACCGAGGAGCAGGTCAAGCAGAAGCCGGTGTCGCTCGGCGCGGACGCCTACGCGCGGATGTGGCCGGAGATGGTCTATCCCTCCACGCTTCCCGGGAACGTCCCCTTCGCGATGAACGTCAAGATGGCCGACCTCTATCAGTCGAGCCACGACGACACCGGACACACGATCGTCCAGAACGACTTCCAGTTTCCCCAGGAAGTGAACCTCTTTTCGGCCGGCACGCTGGGAGACCACTTCAGTTTCTTCGGCGAGCTGACCTACGCCGAGAACTCCGACGGCAGCGGCTCGGTGGAGATCGAGCACGCGCGGCTGGACGTCATCTCGGCGTTCGGCCCCGAACATCTCTTCAACTTCCGGATCGGCAAGCTCGCGCCGAACCTCTACGACGGCTTCCAGGAAATGTGGCTGATGACCAACAACGGGGTCGACAGCCTCTTCACGTACAACCCGGTCGGCTGGAACGGAGGCACGGGGACGGCCGAGGAGGGCGCAGGGATCGCGCTGCCCGCGCGGACGCGCGCGATCGAGATGTACGGCGTCGCGGCCCACCGCCTCTTCTACACCGTCGGCGTCTCGGCTCCGATCGGCCCCGGGGGAGCGAACGGCGCGTACAACAACAGCGCGTCGAAAGACTTCTACGCGCGCGTCGACTACAAGTTCGGCGGCATGGCCCTCGACGGGGACTCGACCGGCGTAAAACTCCCCCCCGAGAACTGGCGGGAGACGTCCTTCCGGATCGGCGCCTTCGGATACTGGGGCGACGGGTCCGGCGTCAACTTCGAGATCACCGACCCGGACGGCAACCCGTTCAAGATGCAGCAAGGGAAGTTCAGTCGGACCGGCGTCTTCGGCTCCCTCTACGTCGGCGACCTGAACCTGTTCGGCGCGGTGGTTCACGGGATCGACGACCTGTCTCTGCGCGACGCGGAGACCGAGACCGAGATCTCGACGTTCCGCACGACGTGGGACGCGTGGTTCGCGCAGGCCGACTGGGTGATCGTGCCAACCTTCCAGCTCTCCGCGCGCTACGAGAACCTGCGTCCCGGCGACCCGTCGGTCCCGATCCAGCAGACCCTCAACGCGAACTTCAGCTACCTCGCGCGCGCGAACGTGAAGCTGATGCTCGAGTACCGCCGCGACCTCCACGACTCCCTGAACTACCAGATCGCCGCGGTCCTCCGGGCCGCCTTCTGAGGAGGCAACGATGAAGAAAACCCTGGCCGCGTTGGTAACACTCGCCGTCCTGTTTGTCGCCCTGCCTCTCGCCGCCGGCGAGATCAAGGGAAAGGTGACCTGCAAGGGCCTTCGCAACAACGAGGACGCGCTCGTCTATGTGGCGGCGATCGCCGGGAAGACGTTTCCCCCGCCTCCCGGCCACGTGAAGATCGACCAGCTCAATCTCACGTTCATCCCGCACGTGACGGCCGTCCTCGTAGGCACGACGGTCGCCTTCCACAACTCCGACGCCGTGCTCCACAACGTCTTCTCCCCCGACTCGTGCGCCGGCAAGTTCAACCTCGGGACCTGGCCCAAAGGCGAGGAGCGGAGCTTCACGTTCAAGCAGGAGTGCGTCGCGACGATCCTCTGCAAGGTCCATCCCGAGATGGAGGGCTTTGTGGTGGCGGTCCCGACTCCCTACTACGCCGTCACGAAGGCCGACGGCGCCTACACGATCCCGAACGTCCCCGACGGCGCCTACACGCTGAAGGTCTGGCACCCGAAGGCGAAGGCGACGCAGAAACCCGTGACGGTCGCGGGGACGGCCACCGCGGACTTCGAGATCTCGAAGTAGCGACATGGGCGACGTCAGTCGCGAATGGCTGGAGCGGAACTTCCCCTGCCGGCAGGCGTGCCCGGTCAACACCGAGGCGGGGAAGTACGTCACGCTGATCGCGGAGGGGCGGTTCCGCGAGGCCTACGCGGTGGCGCGAAAGCCCAACCCCCTGGCGTCTATCTGCGGCCGGATCTGTGCCGCGCCGTGCGAGAGCGTCTGCCGGCGCGGCGAGCTGGACGCCCCGGTGTCGATCCGGGCGCTCAAGCGTTTCGTGACCGAGCGGTTCGGCGTCGAGAGCATGATGGACTTCTCGGTCCTCTCGGAGATTTACGGCCACCGCACCGACCGTTTCGAAGAGAAGGTGGCCGTCATTGGCTCCGGACCGGCCGGGCTCGCGTGTGCGCACGACCTCGCCCTGCTCGGCTATCCCGTCTCGATCTTCGAGTCCGCACCCGTGGCGGGCGGGATGCTTCGCCTTGGCGTGCCCGAGTACCGCCTGCCGCGGGCGCTCATCCAGCTCGAGATCAACGCGATCCTCTCCCTCGGCGTGGAGCTCCAGACGAACGCGCGCCTCGGGCGCGACTTCACGCTCCGCGACCTGAAGGCCCGCGGCTTCTCCGCGATCTTCCTCGGTGTCGGTGCGATGCGGAGCCGGGACCTCACGGTGCCGGGGATGGAGCTCGACGGCGTCCTGCGCGGCATCGACTACCTCCTCAACGTGAACCTCGGCTACAAGGTCGAGATGGGCGCCGACGTCCTCGTGATCGGGGGCGGTAACGTCGCCCTCGACGTCGCGCGCACGGCCGCCCGCGGCGGAGAGCAGGAGAACCTCCAGCGGAACCTCTCCGTCGTCGCCGCGCTCGACGTGGCGCGCACCGCCGTTCGCTTCGGAGCCCGCCGCGTGACCGTCTGTTGCCTCGAGTCCGAGGCGGAGATGCCCGCGGCCCGGGACGAAGTGGAAGAGGCCGCGCA
>JBBQDQ010000175.1:0-7252 GCA_038319835.1 Thermoanaerobaculia bacterium
AGGAAGAGAAGGATTTCTTCGAGTGGTGAGGAGGCGGCCGCCTCGCGGAGGCGCTGGCCGCGCGCGGCGGGCGACAGGTGAACGCGGGCCCCCTCCAGCGCAAAGGCCTCACGTACCTTCGATGAAATCGCCGGGTGCACCGCCGCGATGAGCGAGATTCCCGACTCGGGAGCGCCGACGCCCGCCCCTCTTACCCTTTCGAAGAAAATCTCCGGTGGGGGAGCTTCGGCGGCGCCTACGGGAACCACGACCGCAATCGAAAGGGGGGACAAGGCGATAGCATGATGTCACGGTGGCGTACGGTTTCGTTCTCGTCGGCGGTCGATCCTCGCGCATGGGGCGGGACAAGACTTTATTGCCGTACCACGGGCAGCCGATGGCGCTGCACCAGGCCGCGAAGCTCGCGCGCGTCTGCGGGCGGGCCGCGATCGTCGGGAAGCACCCGGAGCTCTTTGCAGGCTCGCCGTATCCGTTCATCGAGGACGGCGCCTCTACGTCCGCCGCCGTCTTCGGCGTCGCCGCGGCCCTCGCCGCCTCGCCGGACGACACGAACCTGATCCTCGCGGCCGACATCCCGCGAATCTCCGGAGAGTTCCTCGCGGCTCTCCTCGACGTGGCCGAAGCGCTCACGGCCGACGCGGTCGTGCCCGTCTCGGGCGGAATCCCTCAGCCGCTCTGCGCGGTGTGGCGGCGTTCGGCTCACGCCGCCCTCGTCGCCCGGCTCGCCGCCGGCGACTATGCGCTCGTGGGCGCGCTCCAGCAGATCCGGACCGTCCTGATTCCGGAGGCGGCGACCGCCGCGCTCCCGGGAGGAGACGCCGCGAGCTTCCTGAACGTCAATACGCCGGAGGACTACGAGAATGCCGAAAAAGACGCGGGCACCGAGGCTCACCCACCTCGACGCTGAAGGACGCGCCCGCATGGTGGACGTTTCCGGAAAGAAGGAGACGGTCCGCTCGGCGCGCGCCGTCGCCGTCGTGACGCTCGGGCGCGCGGGCTGGGCGGCGCTGGACGCGTCCGAGAACCGCAAGGGCGATGCGCTCGCCGTGGCGCGCCTCGCGGGGATCCAGGCGGCCAAGCGGACGGCAGAGTGGATCCCGCTCTGCCACCCGCTCGTCTTCGACTCGGTGGACGTGACGGTCGAGCGGCTCGTGTCGCGCCGGGCCGTCGCGCTGACGGCGGAGGTGCGCGGGACCGGCAAGACCGGCTACGAGATGGAAGCGCTCGTCGCGGCGTCCGCGGCGGCGCTCGCGCTCTACGACATGTGCAAGGCGGCGGACAAGGCGATCGTGATCGGCCCGGTCGCGCTCCTCGAGAAGACGGGCGGCAAGAGCGGCGCCTGGCGCCGCGGCGTCAGCCCCCCGGCAGCTTCCGGGCGAGCGCGCGCGCAACGAACCGCAGGCGGTCGGCCCAGGGCAGGCGGAGGAAATTCGTCTTCACGACGCCGCGCGTGAAGAAGGTCTTGACCGAGTAGTCGATCGCGACGTCCACGAGGACGGGCCGCCCCGCCGCGGCGATCTCCTGCGCGTTCGAGACGACGGAGCGGATCTCCCCGTCGGTCGACAGGGAGATCGCTTCCGCGCCGAGGGCGCGTGCGAGGGCAAGGAGGTCGTGATCCGCGAGCGTGCTCGAGGCCTTCCGGCCGAGCGCCGTGGCCTGAAACTGAGCGATCTGCGCGAGCTCGCGGTCCCGGAGCACGAAGACGGCGACGCCGAGCCCGTTCTGGGCGGCCGTCAGGAGCTCGAGCCCCGTCATGAGGAACGCCCCGTCGCCCGCGAGCGCGACGACCGGTGCACCGGGACACGCGAGCTTCGCACCGACCGCGGCCGGAACCGCGTACCCCATGCACGAGAAGTCGACGGGCGCGAGGAGGCGGCCGGGCTTCTCGAGGCGCAGGCCTTCGACCGCGAGGAACGTCCCGTTGCCGCTGTCGGACGTGAAGACCGTCTCGGGCCCGAACGTCGCCTGCAGGGCGCGCAGGAGAAGGTGCGGCGAAACGCGACCGTCCGACGGCTTCGCGAGGTCCGCGTCTACCTCGGCGCGGCCGCTCCGGATGCGGTCCCGGAGGGCCGCGTCGAGCCCGCGCCGGTCGAGCCGGGGGAGAAGCGCGGAGACGAACGCCGCTGCGTCCGAAGCGATCGCGAGCTCCGCCGGAACGTTGCGGCCCGGCACGGCCGGGTCGATGTCGACGTGGATGAGGGGGTGCGGCGGACTCATGCCGTAGCTGCCCGTCGCGACTTCGCCGAAGCGGCAGCCGATGGCGAGCGTCGCGTCGCAGGAGGCCGCGACGTCGCGCGCGAACGCCGGCGCGGCGTCGCCGAACCCCGGCCACAGGGAGAGGGGGTGCGACTCCGGAAAGGCTCCCTTGCCCTGGAATGTCGTCGAGACGGGCGACTCGAGGCGCTCGGCGAGCGCGACGAGATCGGACCGTGCGGCGCCGAGGCCGAAGTAGAGCAGCGGACGCCTCGCGGCGCGCAGGATCTCCGCGGCGCGCTCGACGTTCGGGATGGCGGGAACCGCCACCGGCTCGGCCTGCGGCGGCGCGACGTCCGCCTCGTGGCGGAAGAGGTACTGGTCCGCGGGAACCTCGACGAAGACGGGTCCCGGCGTGCCGGAACGCGCGATCCGGCAGGCGCGGCGCACGATCTCGTACAGGTCCGCGCCGCGCGACGGCAGGAGCTGCGCCTTCGTGACGGGCCGGGCGAGGGCGAGCTGGTCGACGTCGTGCAGCTGGTAGGCCTTGCCCGTGTCACGCCGGATCCCGCAGCCCAGAACGAGCATCGGAACGCCGTCGAGGAAGGCCTCGGCGATCCCGGACATCGCGTGCGTGAGGCCGGCCCCGGGTACCACGTTGACGCAGGCCATGACGCCCGACGCACGCCACGCGGCGTCCGCCATGAAGGAAGCGCTCTGCTCGTCCGTCACGAGGACGGAGCGCACGGACTCCGACGACGCGAGCGCGTCCCAGAGCTCGATGTTGTGCGTGCCCGGAATCCCGAAGGCCAGAGCGATCCCCTCGTCCTCGAGGGCCTGCACGACGAGGGCGGCGCCCGTTCTCTTCATCGCCGGCTCCCGGGCGAGCCGAGGAGCGCGCCCGCGTCCTCGCGGACGCGCTCGGCGGCGCGGTCGGCGAGGGCCATGACCGTCAGGTAGGGATTGATCTCGAGCGAGTCGGGGAAGAGGCTCGAATCCGCGACAAAGAGGCCCGGTCGGCCGTGGACGCGTCCCCACGAGTCGGTCACGGAGTCCGCCGGCGACGCGCCCATCCCGCAGCCGCCCATGAGGTGAGCGGCGGAGATGGAGATGCGGCCGGTCCGGAAGTGGCGCTCGTGAACGCGCGTGTCGATCGCGCCCGCCTCCGACCGCTCGAGGAGCGGCGGGTCCGCCGAGGGGGCGTGGACGCGGGCGGCGCCCGCCGCGAAGAAGATGCGCGAGGCGGCGCGGGTCGCACGGACGAGCGAGGCGACGGTCTCTTTCGTGAAGGAGTAGTGGACGACCGGCTTGCCGCCGTCGTCGACGGAGATCCGGTTCTGCGGCACGGCCTTGTCGCAGGCGAGGACCAGGATCATCTGAAGGCGCGGGAAGGCCTTCATGAGCGTCGCGTGCGGCGCGCCGAACCCCGTGAGGTTCTTGGCGGTGATGAACGGGAAGTACATGCACGTCTCGAGCACGTAGCCCTCCTCCACCGCGCGGTCGAGATAGAAGCTCTTCGGGTGCCCGACGTCGTTCGAGATCGGACGCTCGTGCTCTCCCACGAGGATGTGCGCCGGGTGGCACGTGAAGCCCGCGCCGAGGCGGGGGAGGGACGGCCCGAACCCCGAGCGCAGGAGGAGCGCCGTCGTCCCGATCGACCCACCCGCAGCGACGATCGCCTTCGCGCTCACGTCGTAGACCCCCGGCGCCCACTCCGACGGCGCGCCCTTCCCGCCCGGCGCGGCCGCCGAGACGCGGAGGATCACGCGCCCGTCCTCGACGCACAGCGCCTCGGCGCGCGTGACGGCCTCGACGCCGCTCGCGAGCGCGGCCGGCAGCTGGACGCGGTGCGTGCCCTGCTTGGCGCCGTTCGGGCAGCCGAGGTTGCAGAGGCTCGAGCCCTTGCAGCCGCGCAGGTTGAGCGGGAATTGCTCGGCGCGGAAGCCCGCCTTCGTGCAGCCCTCGACGAAGAGCCGGTTGTTGTCGTTGAGGAGGTCGGGCGGCAGGAGGTGGACTCCGTTCTCCTCCATGAACTTCTTCGAGCGCGCCTCGACGTCGGCGTGCGCGAGGCCGGGAACGCGCCAGCCGTCGATCACGCGCTTCGGAGCGATCAGCGACGTGCCCGTGTAGACGACCGTCGAGCCGCCCCAGGCGCGCCCGAAGGCGAGCGTCATCGCGCCGTCCGCGGTCAGGAACCCGCCGCCGTCCTCGTAGAGGTCGTCGGCCATTTCGGATTCCTTTCCCGTGAACTCCTCGTCCCGGAGCCGTGCGCCCTGCTCGACGACGAGGATCCGGTAGCCCGCGCGCGCGAGAGGGGCGAGCCCCGCGGCGACCGTGCCGCCGCCCGCACCCGAGCCGATCACGACGACGTCGTACGTCTTCGTGTTCATGCGCGGCGGGCCTCCCAGCCCCGGGCATCCGCCCGGTAGCCGATCGCGGCGGCGGCTTCGGGCCGCGCGTAGTACCCCATGAAGACGAGCGTCCGGAGGCCCCAGAACCCCCGCCTCAGGAGGAGGACGGGCGCTTGTTCGAGTCCGGAAAGGAATCGCGTGCGTTCTTCCGGTCCGAGCGCCGTGAACGCGCGGCCCCAGCGCAGGCGCGGCAGGTGCTCGATCGCGCGCACGAACACCACGAGCTGGCGCTGCATCCCGGCGGGGCGCCGCGCGAGCGTCTTCTCGACGAGGCTTTCGAGGGCGATCCAGCCCGGTTCGTCCAGCGCGGAGGCCTCGGGCACGACCGTCGCCGCGATCGCACGAAACGCGTCCCGGACAGGTGCGAGCAGCACGGCCGAAGACTATCGCGCCGGGGTCGGATATGGCACCGGCACGGTCCTGTATGCGCTAGGATGCGGGATGCAGATGGAACGAGCCCTCGTCGACGGGCATGGACGGCGCGTGACGTACGTCCGGATCTCGGTCACCGACCGATGCAATCTCCGCTGCGTCTACTGCATGCCGGAGGACCAGAAGTTCCGGCCGCTTCCGCACCTCCTGAGGCGCGACGAGATCAGCCGGAGCGCACGGATCCTGCGCGACTTCGGGGTGGAGAAGATCCGCATCACGGGCGGCGAGCCCACGACGCGGCCCGACCTCGTCGACATCGTGCGGGACCTCTCGGAGATCGGCTTCCCGGGAGGGATCGCGCTCTCGACGAACGGCGTTTTGTTTCCGCGGATGGCGCACGAGCTCCTCGCGGCCGGGCTCACGAAGGTCAACGTCTCTCTCGACGCCGCCGAGGCCGAGCACTTTCGCACGCTGACACGGCGCGACCACTACGCGCCGGTCCGGGCGTCGATCGACCTCGCGCTCGCGCTCCCGTTCCATTCCGTGAAGGTGAACGCCGTCGTGATCCGCGGGTTCAATGACGACCAGATCCTCCCGCTCGCGGCCCTCACGAAGGACAAGAAGCTCGGAGTCCGCTTCATCGAGTTCATGCCGTTCGGCGACAACCAGTGGAAGGACGCGGACTGGATCAGCTGGCGCGAAGTGTGGGACCGCCTGGCCGCGGCGGGGTACGTCCTGACGCCGATCGAAAAGACCCTCGTCGCTGGCCCCGCGGACGAGTACTCCGTCTCGTCGCCTGCCGGTTTTCACATGGGCACGCTCGGATTCATCACGCCCGTGTCCGACCGGTTCTGCGACACCTGCAACCGGATGCGGCTCACGCAGGACGGGTTCCTCAAGGGCTGCCTCTTCGGCCACGCGGACGTGGACCTCCTCAAGCCGATGCGCGCGGGCGCGTCGGACGAGGAGATCGCGGCCCTCGTGCAGCGTGCGGCCACGATCAAGGAAGAGCGCCACCCGATGTTCGTCGGGATGGACAAGGCGATGCTTCCCCTGCACGCGCGCAACATGAGCGAGATCGGCGGCTGAGGCGCCGATGCGCGTCGTGATCCTGACGATCTCCGACCGTTCGTACCACGGCGAGCGGGACGACAAGACCGGACCGGCGGTGGCCGACGCCGTCCGTCGCCATCTCGCCGGTGCCTCGGTCGTCGAGCAGACGATCCTCCCCGACGAGCGCGACGACATCGAGTGGAACCTGAAACGCATCGCGGACACGTCGTCGGCGGACCTCGTCCTGACGGCGGGCGGAACAGGACTTTCGGTGCGCGACGTGACGCCCCAGGCGACGCTGGCGGTGGCGGACTACGAGGTCCCGGGGATCGCCGAAGCGATGCGGGCCGCGACGCGCGGGGCACTCGCGTCCGCGATCCTTTCGAGGCAGGTTGCGGCCGTTCGCGAGCGGACGCTCGTCGTGAACCTGCCCGGCTCGCCGCGTGGTGCGGTCGAGTGCTTCGAGGCCGTTGCAAGCGTCCTCCCGCACGCCGTCACGACGCTTCGCAACGAGGCGGGCGACGCCCACCCGGTCCGGGCCGAACGGGCCTGACGCCCTTCCGCAAAGCGCGGGCGCCCCAAAACCGTCGGTTCTAGCCCGACAAAAAGTGTCCCACACCTGTCCTAAACCGTCTGATGTGACACATGAAAATATGACAACCTATTATATCTAAGTAACTTAAAGATTGGCGTTATTATTGCTTGATGTGTGTCGTGAGAAACAAAGCATGCTCGCGCGCGGTCCGCTCAGTCTTCCTTTCCACCTTCGTTGGAGCCCTGGGAGTAGTCGGCGCCCTCGAAGGCCGCGCCCAGCAGGGAGACGACGTCATACAGAGCTGGACCGCACCGCCGTTCTGGACGGGTAGCCCGGCCGCGGCCGCTTCGTCCAGTCGGATGTCGCTGGCCGGCTCGGGGGCGAATCCTCTGCCGTTCATCGCCCTTACCCCGTGCCGGCTCGTCGACACGCGCGGCAATGCCCCACTCGGGGGCGGTTATCTCCCCGCCGCGACGGCGCGCAGCTACAAGCTGGCCGGCGTGTGCAACGTGCCGGGGAACGCGCAGGCGATCTCTCTGAACGCGACCGTGACGAATCCCGCCGGCCCCGGCTTTCTGGTCCTCTGGCCGGCAGGCGGGGCTTTCCCGCCGGTCTCGACGCTGAACTACCTCCAGGGTCAGACGATCGTCAACGCGGCCGTGGTTCCTCTGAGCGCCGACGGCTCGAT
>JBBQDQ010000176.1:0-7226 GCA_038319835.1 Thermoanaerobaculia bacterium
CGGCACCCAGCGTCACGCCCCCGCCCGTGCCGCCCGCTCCGACGGCGGCCACCGCACGACCTCCGGCGGATCGGCCCGCCCCCTCGGAGACTCTCGGCGGCCTCCCGTCGAACGTCGTCCTCCTGCTTGGAATCGGCGTGCTGGTCCTCGTCGCGACCCTCGTCGTCGTCCTCACCGTCCTGCTCAAAAAGCCCGTCGTCATCAACGTTCCGTCGCGCTCCGCGGCGCCGCCGCCGGTCCCCGAGGGGCCCGCGCCCGCCGGGTGGACGGACGGCGCCTTTGTCCACGCCGGGCAGCCTCCGGCCGGCGTCCTGGACGTCCTGCCGGGGCGGTTCCTCGTCGACGAAGGCGACCGTGAGACCGAGATCCGGATCTTCCGGACCTCCCCGGGCGAGCGCGTCGAGACGACGATCGGCCGCGACCCCGGGCCGGCCTACCGCCACATCCAGCTCCTCCCGGCGTCCGTCGCCGGCAAGCACGCGAAGCTCGTCTTCGACAAGCGGAGCTATTCGCTCATCAACTACGCGCGGACGAACCCGACGCGCGTCAACGGCGAGGAGCTCGAGGAGAACGCCTCGCGGCGCCTCGTCGACAACGACCGGATCGAGATCGGCGAAGTCGTCATGACGTTTCGCGAGGACTGAGGGACCCCGTGGGCGACGAACCGGAAGCTCCTTCGCCCCGGTACCTCGCCGGCGGTCTCTCCGAGAAGGGGCGCCGGGAGTCGAACGAGGACGCCGCGATCCTCGCCGTGTTCCCCCCGACGTCCGCGCTCCGGGCCTTTGCGATCCTGAGTGACGGGATGGGCGGCCACAACGCGGGGGAAGTCGCCTCGAGCATGGCCGTGGAGATCCTGAGGGAAAAGGTCAAGGCCTTGACCGCGCGCACCGACGCCCGCCCCCTGTCGGCCGAGACGGTCGAGGCCGAGATCCGCGACTGGATCGCGGAGGTCAACCGCGAGATCTACCGGCGCGGAAAGGCGACCGCCGAGCAGAAGGGGATGGGGGCGACGCTCGCGCTCGCGCTCGTCCTCGCGGATGACCGCCTCGTCGCCGCCAACGTCGGCGACAGCAGGATCTACCTCGTCTCGGGCCTGAACGTGCGGCAGCTCTCCGTCGACCACACCGCCCTCGCCGAACAGCGGCGGGCCCTGGGCTCCGACTCGGTCGCTCCGGAGGACGACGCCCACAACCCGTTCGCCCACGCCCTCACGAGGAGCCTCGGCCAGGAGAGGAACGTCGAGCCCTGCGTGCGCAGCGACCTGACCCTCGGCCCGGGCGACGTCGTCCTTCTCACGACCGACGGGGTCACCGACGTCCTCGAGGCCGAGCGATTTCTCACGGCGCTCGAGACGTCGGGCAGCCTCCAGGAAACGGCCGACGAGATCCATCGCCTCGCGTTCGAGGCGGGCTCGAAGGACAACATCTCGGTCGCCCTCTTGTCGCGCGGGACTCCGGCGCGGCTCGGGCTCGGCAGGACGAGCGCTTCGGCACCCGCGGAGCCGGCCGTTCCCCGCGCCGCAGGGGCAATGCTCGTCGCGGGAGCCGCGTCGGACCCCGGGGTCGCGTTCGAGCCGCGGCCGCAAACGAAACGGACCGCCGCCCTCGGCGCCGGCGCTCTCGCGCTTCTTGCCGTTTTCGCCGCCGCGCTCTTCATGCTGCGGCGGCCCGCCGTTCCGCCGGCCCCCGGCGCCGTCGCTCCGGCTCCCGCCGCGCCCGCGCCCCCCCCTCCACAATCCGCGGCGCCCGTGCCGACCGAGACGCCAACGCCCCTCCCCGCCCCTCCCGCCTCTCCGCGGCCGGAGGCGGAGCTCGCGGGGTCGAGCGGCGCGCCGACTCACCCGCCGAGGCGTCCCACGCCGCGTCCCGCAGCAGCCGCGAGCGAACCGCCATTCCGGACGCCAGCCGTCCTCAGCGGACTCAAGCCGCTCGAGTTTCCGCCGACGCCGACCGAGACGCCGACCGCGACCCAGACGCCGACCCCGCTCCCGACGGACACCCCGACGCCGATGAGCGTTCCGACGGCGCCCACGGGAAACGTTCCGGCAGCATCCGACCCCCGGCCTGCCTCCTCGCGCGACGCCGACCCCTGACGCGCCGTCAGCGCCGGAAGACGAGCAGCGCCGCGAGAACGCACGCCGCCGCAAACGCCAGAATCCCGAGGACGAGGACGAGACCTCCGACTCCGCCCCGCGAGACGAATCCGGGGACCGCATGCTCCGCGGGAGACTTCCCGGGCGGCGGTCCGCCGGCCTCTGCCGGTCTCGGCGGGGACTCCGGGAACGATACCGCTCTGAGCCGGCGCAGGGTCGGGGCCGCGGCGAATCGCTCGGGCAAGAGCGCAAACCCGAGCGAGGCGGCGCGGTACACGGACGGCGCCGCCTGCGAGTCGTCGAGCGCCGGCCGCGGATGAGACCTCCGCAGCTCGAACAGCCGCCGGACGACGGCGTCCGACGACGGTCTTTTCTCCATGTCCGTCTCGACGAGGCTTTCCACGAACGCGGCAAGAGCACCGTCGGTCTCGCCCGCGTCCGCTCTCATCTCCAGCCTCGGCGTCGCCCGCCTCTTCTGGGCCTTCATCACGCGTTCCGGCGTCTCGCCGGGGAACGGCGGATGCCCCGACAGCCACTCGAACAGGAGGACGCCGAACGAAAAGACGTCGCTTCGCGGATCGATCAGACCGGCGGCCCCTTCCCCGGTCAGGAGCTCCGGTGACGCGAACGGGACGCGGCCGAGGAACGCCCCCGCCATCGTCAGCTCCTCGTTCGACCGAATCTCCTTCGCGACGCCGAGGTCGATCAATCTCGGGTTGAGGCCGAAACGCCGCGTCTCGACGAGGACATTGTCGAAGGCGATGTCGCGGTGCAGGACTCCCTGCGCATGCAGGGCATCCAGCGCGGAGGCGATCCCGTGGGCGAGGCGAACGACCTCGTAGGCGGGCGCCGACCGGTACTCCGAAAGCGGCCGGCCCCCGATCCATTCCATCAGAGCCCAGCCGGTCGCGCCGTCGTCCTCTTCACCGCAACCGTAGAGGGCCGGGAACGCGGGGTGCTCGAGCCTCGACAGGATCCGGCACTCGCGCTGGAATCTCTCGCGGGGGCGGAAGTCCGGGTCCATCCGGTCGAACGGATAGATCTTCGCGGCCAGCGGAGCCCCGGTCTCGCGATGGCGGGCGGCGAAGACCTCGCCCGAGCCGCCCTGCCCCACCATCTCTCCGAGCTCGATCTCCTCGAGCCCGAATCCGAAGCGAACCGCCACTGGCCCGGGCCCTCACCTCGTCGCGGGAGCCGCGGCGGCCGCAGGGGGCGCACCCTCGAGGCGCCTGAGGCGCGTATCGAGGTTGTTGCGATCCTGCACGTACGTCTTCCCGAAATCGTCGGCCCATTTCTCGACCGACTTCAGGGCCGTGCGCAGCTCCGCCGTCTCCTTGCGCGCCGCGGCGGCATCCTGCCGGGCGGTGTCGAGGTCGGCCTGGAGGAGCGAACGGACGCCGTCGAGCTCGCGCCGCTGCGCGTCCTGCTGCTCGGCGAGCTTCTTCTCCAGCGAGGTCACGACGTCGAGGACGGGCTGGATCTGTTTTCGTGTCGAAGCGTCCATCGACTGGATCTGCTTCTCGAGGGTCGTTTTCGTGGCGACCTGAGTCCGGAACGCCTGAAACACCAGGGTGCCGAGGGCCGCGGCGACGACGACGAACGCGGCCGTCAGGAACGCGAGCCCGATCTTCAGGTTCCGGTTCGAGTGTCCGATCGATTCGGCGAGGCCCTTGAAGAAGATCGTGGATCCCTGGACCACGCCCTGCCCCTTGGCCCGGCCCCGCGCGTCGGAAAGCATGTCGCGGAGAGACTTCGACTCGCCGGGACTCGACGCGGTCGCCTCGACATCGCCGGGTCGTCCAGGACGGTTCTCACTCATGGCCGCTCCTCCACTCAGGATTCATTGGGACGGATGGATGGGTTCGCCGCGGCGACGGTTTCGGCCGGGCCGGGGCTGCTGCTGCGAGGCGAGGGGCCGGCCGGAGCGCCCCGAAGCGCGAAGATCAGGACCCACAGGACGGCGGCAAAAAGGACGATGATGGCGCCCACGATCAGTCCGATCACGATCCCCCGGGTCCGCCGATCGGCCGGGCCGAGAGCGGGCGCTCCCGATGTTGCCGGGCGCGGGGCGGCGGCGACGGGCGCCGCAGGCACCGGCGGGGCGGGCGGCGCCGCGTCCCCATAGACGACCAGCCGCTGGCCCTTTCTCGGAGGCGCAGGCTCCGGATCGGGAGGCTCCGCGATCAGCATCGGCTTCACGGGCGGGAGCGGTCCGAGGACGGCCTGCTGTCTCAGCTTCTCGATGACGTCGTCGAGCCGCTCGGTCTTCTCCTCGAGGAGGCGCGAAGAATCGGTCGGCGAGACCGCCGGCGGGACGGCAAGTGGCTGGGCCGGTACGTCCGTGGCCGCGCCTCCCTTCCACGAGGAGACCTCGGAATCGCTCTTCGGCCTCCCGGTCACGATGGTCGGCCCCGTCACCGTCGCGTCGGAAGGAACCGGGGAGGGAAGGAGCTCCGTCTTCGACGCCGCCGGCGGCGGCGAGACAGGCGGAGGCGCGGGAGGCGGGGGCGCAGGAGGCGACGGGTGCGCGACGAAGCGTTCCGTGTGCGACTGCCCCGCCTCGAGGTCGGGCCACCTCCTCTGCTGCGATTCCTCGGCAGGCGGCGCAGGCTCCTCCTCACGGGACTCCCGGAAGAAGCGGCCGGACCGGGGGGACGGCGTCGCCGATCGAGGCTCGGACGAGCCGATCCTCCCCTCGACGGCGGGGGGCAGGGTCCGGAGCTCGAGAGGATCGGGTTCGAGCGCTGGCGGGAGGCCCCGCTGAATGCGATCCATGACGTGGATGATCTCCTCGTAGCTCTGGGGCCGGTCGTCGGGCCTCTTCGCGAGCATCCGGCGCACGATGCTCCGCAGAGCCTCGGGCAGCGGCGGGACCCCAGCCGGAGCGGCGATCTCGAACGCCTGATCCGTCCCGTGGGCCACCAGCCAGTCGTAGTAATTCCCTTTCCGGGCCACCGTGATCGGCGCCTGCTTCGTGAGGAGCCGGTGAAAGATCACGCCGAGCGAGTAGACGTCGCTTCGCCAGTCGATGCCGGCCGCGGAAAAGTGCTCCGGCGAGGCGAAGGCGAACTTCCCGAGAAACTGGCCGGTCCGCGTTTTCACGTCGCCCTCCGCGTCCCGCTCCTGGAGGATCTTCGCGACCCCGAAATCCAGGATCTTCGTCACGCGCGTGTCGTTCTCGAGCGTCACGAAGACGTTATTCGACGAGAGGTCCCGGTGCAGGATGTTCTGGCTCCGGAGGTAGGCCAGCCCCATCAGGGCCTGGATCATGAGCGGGAGAAGCTCGGGGTACGGCCGGCCCTCGAACGCGCGGACGTCCACGCCGTCGACGTACTCCATCACGATCGATGGGAGTCCGTCGCGGGATTGCGTGATCTCGTAGCAGCGGACGATGTTGCGGTGGTTGAGGGCCGAGAGGATCCGGTTCTCCTTCAGGAACCGGGCCCGCAGCTCGGAGTCGAACTCGCGGCCGGACATGACCTTGATGGCCACGGGAAGGCCCGTCCGCCGGTCGCTCGCGAGGTAGACGAGACCCATCCCCCCTTCGCCGAGCACGCGGGAAATCGTGTAGTCGTCGAACTCCGGCGTCATGTTCGAAACGCTTGCGTTGGGTGCTCCGAGAGGACGCGGTCAGTCTAGCAAACCGGCCGCTCTCCCCGATCGCGTCTGGCCCCGCATCTCCTCGGAGCGCCATGCCGAGCGCTCCTCAAGGAGCCGGGCCTCGCGTCCCTTATAGTCCGGCGCGATGTCCGCGACCGCCGTACTCCCCGGGGACACGCCGCGCGCCGCCCGCTTCCGCCAGCCTGCCGAGTGGGACCAGCACGAGGCCGTGTGGCTCGCGTGGCCGAGCCACGGAGACCTCTGGGAGGACGCCCTTGCCGGCGTGCGGGACGCCTTCACCCGGTTCGCGGCCGCGATCGCGGACCGCGACGCGGCCGGCAGGGCCCGCGGCGAGCGCCTCAACGTCCTCGTGCCGGACGACGAGAACGGGCGCCTCGCGGCGACGGCGCTCGCGGGGCTCGGGGCGCAGTTCTTCGTGATCCCGTTCGGCGACATCTGGCTCCGCGACACGGCGCCCGTCTTCCTCGTCGGTCCCGGACACCTGCGCGCGGCCGTCTCCTTCGCGTTCAACGGCTGGGGCGGCAAGTACGTCCTCCCGTACGACGCCGACGTGTCGGGACGCGTCGCGGCCGCCTCGGGCTTTCCGGTCTTTCGCTTTCCGTGGATCCTCGAGGGCGGGTCGGTGGAAGTGGACGGAGACGGGACGTGCCTCACGACGCGTCAATGCCTCCTCAACCGCAACCGAAACACGGGCATGTCCGCGAGGGCGATCGAGGATGGCCTGAAGGACGCGCTCGGCGTTTCGACGGTTCTCTGGCTCGGCGAGGGCCTCCTGAACGACCACACGGACGGCCACATCGACACGATTGCGCGCTTCGTCGCGCCCGGGGAGGTCGTCTGCATGGCGCCCGCGGGCCCGGACGACCCGAACCGCCGCGTCCTCCTCCAGATCGCGCGGGACCTCGCGCCGATGCGGGACGCGGCCGGTCGTCCGCTCAACGTCACGACGATCCCCTCCCCCGGCCTCGTGACGGATCCGGACGGCGAGGTCATGCCCGCGAGCTACGTGAACTTCTACGTCGCGAACACGACGGTCGTCGTCCCCGCCTACGGCGTCCCGAACGACGAGGCGGCGCGCGCCGCAATCGGGAGGCTCTTTCCGTCGCGCCGCGCCGTGTCCGTCCCCGCCCACCAGCTCCTCGAGGGCGGCGGCGCCTTCCACTGCATCAGCCAGCAGGTGCCCGCATGACCGAAGTCCAGAATGTGACCTTCGCCGCCGTCCAGTGCGCGCTCGGCGGCTCGGTGGACGACAACGTCTCGAAGGTCGAAGCGCTCGTCCGCGAGGCCGCGCGGAAGGGCGCGACCGTCATCCTGCCGCCCGAGCTCTTCGAGGGGCCGTACTTCTGCCGCGAGGAGCGCGACCGGTACTTTGCGTGGGCGAAGCCGATCGAGGGCCACCCGACGGTCGCTCGCTTCTCGGCTCTCGCGAAGGAGCTCTCGGCCGCGATCCCTGTCTCGTTCTTCGAGAAGGCCGGCCACGCCTACTACAACAGCCTCGCGATGATCGACGCCG
>JBBQDQ010000177.1:0-7157 GCA_038319835.1 Thermoanaerobaculia bacterium
AACGTGCTCGGAACGATCGGCTGGGATCTCGGACGGTTCGGAATCAATTACGTCGCGTCGCCGCGCCACGCGGACGGACTCCTGATCACGGGGCCCGTGACCTCGAACATGACGCTCGCGCTCCAGAAGACGTACGACGCGGTGCCGCCGCCGAAGATCGTCATCGCCGTGGGAGCCTGCGCGATCAGCGGTGGACCGTACGCGGGCCACCCGGAGCAGAGCGGCGGCGCGTCTTCCGTGGTCCCGGTCGACCTCTTCATCCCAGGCTGCCCGCCGCATCCGCTCACGATCCTCGACGGCCTGCTCCGGATGCTCGGGCGGATCGAGGGCGGGCGGCGCCTCCCCGCGTCCCGGCCCGCCTGAGACCGCGTCCCGATTAGACTCGGGTCCACCGGAGGGATCCCATGCGCCTCGTGTCGCTTGCCGCGGCCGTTCTCGTCTCCTCGTCCGCCGTCCTGGCCGGGCCGCCCGCGCCCGGCCCCGAGTGGTTCGCCGCACACCGGGCCGCGCTCGCCGCGAAGCTCCCGAAGGACGCGGTCGTGGTCCTCCGCGGCCCGGCCGAGCCGCCGCAGGAGGTCGGCGACGCGTACCGCGCCGACTCGAACTTCTGGTACCTGACCGGCTTTTCCGAGCCGGACGCCGTCGCCGTCCTCAGGCCGTCCGCGCCCGCTCGGAAACGCTACCTCCTCTTCGTGCGCCCGAACGAGTGGCGCGCCGAGCAGTGGACCGGGCGCCGCGCCGGAATCGAGGGCGCCAAGAAGAGCTTCGGCGCGGAGGCCGCGTTTCCGGTCGCGGACTTCGACAAGGAATCGCGCGAGTCACTCCGGGGCGCCAAAGCGCTCTTCTACCTCGACGCGGGAGACGAGAAGTTCCGCGAGAAGCTCCTGACCGGCTGGAACCGGATGGCGCAGGCCGGGACCGACGGGCTGCCCGCGACGGACCTCTCGATCCTCGTGGGGCAGATGCGCCTCGTGAAGGACGCGACCGAGCTCGCGCTGCTCCGGGAAGCCGTCGCGCTCAGCGTGCGCGGCCACCGCGCCGCCATGGCCCTCGCGGCCCCCGGCGTGAACGAGGGCGTCCTGAAGGCGGCGCAGGTCTCCGCGTGCCTTGCCGGCGGCGCCGTGCGCATGGCGTACCCGCCGATCGTCGGCTCCGGGCCGAACTCCGTCGTCTTCCACTACCCGGACGCGAGCCGCACGATGGCGGCGGGCGAAGTCCTCGTGAACGACACGGCCTGCGAGTACGGGATGTACGCGGCGGACGTCACGCGGACGTACCCCGTCAGCGGAGCGTTCTCGCCCGACCAGAAGGCGCTCTACGAGATCGTCCTCGCCGCGCAGAAGGCGGGAATTGCGAAGGCGGTTCCGGGCGCGGCGTACCACGAGATCCAGGACGCGGCCGTCGCGGTCGTCGTCGACGGCCTCGTGAAGCTCGGTCTCCTGAAGGGGACGCGCGAGGAGCTCGTGAAGGACCGCTCGTTCGCGAAGTTCCTCCCGCACGGGACCGGCCACTGGCTGGGCCTCGACGTCCACGACGCGGGGAGCTACGAGCCCGCCGCCTGGCCCGACCCGAAGGACCGCTTCGCGGTGAGCATGTCCTACGCGACGAAGCTCCGGCCGGGCATGGTCCTCACGGTCGAGCCCGGCATCTACATCTCCGAGAAGACCGAGGGCGTGGACCCGAAGTGGTGGAACGTCGGGATCCGCATCGAGGACGACGTCCTCGTGACGGAGAAGGGACCGGAGTGCCTGTCGTGCGACCTCCCGCGGGAGCTCGCGGACGTCGAGAAGGCCGTCACGGTCCTGAGGAACCGATAACATCCCGCCCCGTGCCGGGGCCCGTTCGCGTCCTTCCCTCCGCCCTCGTCGACCAGATCGCCGCGGGCGAGGTCGTCGAGCGGCCGGCGTCCGCGGTGAAAGAGCTCGTCGAGAACGCGCTCGACGCGGGCGCCCGGCGCGTCGGTGTCGAGATCGAGAGCGGCGGCGTCACGCGGATCGCCGTTCTCGACGACGGTTCGGGCATGGGTCCCGCGGACGCGGCCCTCGCGCTCGAGCGGCACGCGACCTCGAAGATCCGCTCCTTCGACGACCTGACGCACGTCGCGACGATGGGGTTCCGGGGCGAGGCGCTCCCGTCGATCGCCTCGGTCTCCCGCCTCGTCCTCACGACGTCCCCCGACGACTCCGGCCTCGGGACCGAGGTCGTCGCGGACCGCGGCGCGGCGCCCGTGTCGCGTCCCGCGCGCCACCCGAAGGGCACGCGGGTCGTCGTCGAGGACCTCTTCGCCGCGGTCCCCGCCCGGCGCAAGTTCCTCAAGAGCGCCGAGGGCGAGCTGCGCGCCGTCGTCCGCGCTCTCACGACGCTCGCCCTCGCGAACCCCTCGGTCGCGTTCACGCTGCGCGCCGGGCCGCGGCTCCTCCTCGACCTGCCGGCCGCGCCGGACGCCGCCAGGCGGTTCCGCGAGGTTCTCGGGGACGCCTTGCCCTTGGCGCCTCTCTCGGTCGCGTTCGCGCACGGGGGGATGGAGCTCCTGGGCGTCGTGACTCCGCCCGACGTGAAGTTCGCCTCGCGCGCGAACCAGTGGTTCTTCGTGAACGGCCGCGCGGTGAAGGACGCGACGGTCGCGCACGCCGCGGCCCTCGCCGCGCGGGAGGTCCTGCGCTCGGACCGCCACACGGGCTTCGCGCTCTTCCTGACGTGCGACCCGGCGGCCTGCGATGTGAACGTCCATCCGCAGAAGCTCGAGGTCCGCTTCCGCGAGCCGAACACCGTCCACGCGATCGTCCACCGCGGCCTCGTCCTCGCGCTGACGGGCGGCAAGGGCGCGGTGCCGGTGGAAGGGGAAGCTCTCGGAGAGGGAAGAGGGAGAGGAAGAGGAGTTTTCTTTGAAAGGGGAAGAGGACACGGGCCCGCCGCGTGGCTCGGCGAGGGAACGTCGCGCTACGGCGCCGATACGGCGACGCTGCTCGACGCGATCGCACCCGGCCCGTCCCCCTCTTCCTATTCAGAAGAAAATCCCTCTTCTTCTTCGTCTTCTCTCTCTTCCTCTCCGATCGGCGATCTCCGCCTCCTCGGCCAGTACCGCGATTCCTTTCTCGTGGCGGAGGGGGAAGAGGGGCTCGTCCTGATCGACCAGCACGTCGCTCACGAGCGCGTGCGCTACGAGCGCTTTCTCGCGAAGCTCGAGGGTGCGGCGCCCGCTTCGCAGAGGCTTCTCGCGCCGCTGACGTTCGAGGCGAAGCCGGAGGAAGCCTCGCTTCTCACGCGTGCGGACGACCTCCTCGCCTCGGCGGGCTTCGCCGTCGCGGAGCTTTCGGGCCGCACGTTCCTCGTGACGGCCGCTCCGGCCGACATGGCGGGCTCGTCGGTCCTCCCGGCGCTGCGCGACTTCCTCGACCGGCTCGCGGCGCTGCCCGAGGGCGCGGAGGCGGCGCCGGCGCTCAGGCGCGAGACGCTGGCCGCGTCGCTCGCGTGCCGGGGCGCGATCACGATCAACCACCGGCTCCAGCCGGCGGAGGCGGCGCGCCTCCTCGCGGATCTCGCGGCCTGCCGCGACCCGTGGACGTGTCCGCACGGGAGGCCCATCCTGCTGTCTTTCGCGCACGCCGAGATCGAGAAGCGGTTCGGGAGGCGCGGGTGACGAACGGCCGCGACCTCTTCGCCCCGAAGCTCGGGCTCACGCTCCCGCTCTGCGGGCTCCACTTCGTCTTCTTCTTTCTGACGACCGCGGATCCGGAGCGCGTCGTCCCGCTCTTCGGGTTCTTCCCCTCGACGGCGTTTGTGCAGCCCTGGACGTTCTTGACGTACCAGTTTCTCCACTCCGGCCCCATGTCGCTCTTCTTCGGGACGATGATCCTGTACATCCTCGGCTCGGCGCTCGAGGCCGAGTGGGGAACACCCGAGTTCACGGTGTTCTGGCTCGTCTCGACGCTCGGCGCCTCGCTCGCGGCCCTCGTGACGGGGAACGTGCTCGCGTCGGGCGGAATCCTCACCGGGATCTCCATGCTGTTCGCGTACGCGTGGCTCTACCCGGACATGCAGTTCCTCATGTTCTTCGTGATCCCCGTGAAGGTGAAGTGGCTCGCGTGGCTCGCGCTCGCCGGCCTCGTCTGGGGATTCGTCCAGGCCGCCGTCGCGGGGCGGCCGGGCCTCGGACTCGTGCAGGTCGCCGGTTCCGGAGCCGGGTTCCTCTTCTTCTGGGTGCGCCACCACGGGCGGTTCCAGGCGAAGAAGGCCGCGCGATCGGCCGTCGTCGCGGTCCAGACCGCGGGGGTCCTGCGCACCGACGCGGCTCTCGAGCGACGCAATCGCGAGCTCTTCCCGCGCGTCCAGGACCTGCGGCGGGCGATGCAGGGCGGCGACCCGCCTCCCCGGACGCGCGAGTTCGAGTCCGAGCTGCAGAAGCTCGTCGTGGCGGGCGTGAAAATCTGCAAGCCCGTGGACTTCAAAGGGGATCAGGACCCGATCTGCCTTTCCTGCGAGGGCTTCGCGGAATGCTCGCTGCGCTACGTGAAGGGCGAGCCGGCCGAGATCGTCGTCAGGACGCGGGACCGCTCCTAGAATAGGGGCCATGAGCGCGATCCTCCCGTTTCTCCTGTTCCTCGCGGCCTCGCCGATCGCCGGCGTCCCGCTTCCCCCGGACGGCGCCGTCGACCAGGTCTTCACGGAGATCTACGCGAGCCGTGCGGCGACCGAGACGAGGGCCGCCCTCGCCCAGCTCGACGCGGACTCCTCCCGTTCGAGCGGGGAGAAGAAGGAAATCCGAAAGCGCCTCGAGAGGCTGAAGGTCGTCGTGCTCACGACGCCGAAGACGCTGGACGAGGCGGTGGCCTTCTACGAGCGCGAGGTCAAGGGGGCACGATTCATCTTCGCCGTGCGCAACCTCGAAGCCGACCTGCGCGACGGGATGAGCGCGGGCGCGATCAAGGGCGACCCGTCGGTCGTCGCGAAGGCGGCGGCCCAGCGGAGCCGCTCGGCGCGGTGGAACCGGAACGACGGGGCCCTCGAGATCGCGATCGAGGACCACCTGATCGACCCGCGTACCGGAGAGATCCTCGCGAAGACGATCGTCCTCGTGACGTCCCTCGGCAACTGAGGCGTCTCCCGTCCCGCGGCGTCACTCGAAGTATCCGTTGACGTCCACGATGATGTGGGCCGCGCCCGGAGCGCCGTTGGCGATCCCGAGCGTGCCGCTTGCGTCGGCCGCCAGCTTGAGGAGCGCGTTGTTCGCGCGCGTCTGGCCGGCCCGGAAGGCGACCGTGCTCGCGAGGGGCGCGGGCCCGTCCCCCGGGTAGAGGACGACGGATCCCGCGGCCGCCGGATTCGTCACGGTGACGTTCGTGGAGAGCGCAACGGCGCTCGCCGGAAGGCCGCAACGCCCGCGGACGTCGAGGACGCGCGCGGCGCCCGCGGCGAGAGCCGGCGCGGCGGCGGAGGGGCCGCTCGCGCTCCGGGTGTCGAAGATCCGGCAGGGCGTAACGGGAAAGAAGAGCGTCGCCTTGGGGCCGGAGACCGCCGGGGGAGCCGGTGGGGCGGCCGGAGGTCCCGAGGGAGGCGTCCCCGCGGCCATGCGGGTCACGTCGAACAGGAACGTCTGGTTCCCGTGCGAGCTTCCCATGCCGATCACCCGGACGTCGGTGTAGGTCATGCCGGCCGCGTCGACGTACGTGACGTCCACGACGCCCGGGTCGGAGTCCACGGACGACGTGGCGGGATGAGGGATGCCCGCCCAGGAAGGCGTCGCGTGGAAGACGCCGTTCACGACCGGCACGGGCGGCTCGGCGGGGTGGTTTCGGTGGGTGAGGGTGATCGTCCCGCCGTTCGCGCCCACGACGCCGCCGAAGACGCCGGTCGCGTTGCGCAGCGGCGCGCCGATGACGCGCCAGGCTTCGGTCGTGACCGTAGTTCCCGCGGTGAACTGGACGGTCAGGCGGTAGAGGTCGAACGGCAGGAGCCCCGTGACGAACCGGGACGCGTCGCCGCCGGGCCACGGGAGGTTCGTCGCCTGCGTCGTGAGGTTGACGTCGTCGTTTCCGAACCCGCTGTAGAGGGGCGGATTGTCCGTGGGCGAGATGCGGAGGGGGGCCTGCCAGACCACGGAGCCGCCGCTCGTACGCAGCGCGGCCGAGCCCGGAGAACCGTTGAGGCGGTAGTAGTCCCACCCGCCGCTTTCGTTCGGATGCGCCCACTCCGACCCGTTCGAGAAGGTCTCGTAGAAGTAGATCCGGTTGAAGATGAAGTAGTCCGCAGGCGCGGGGTAGTGCTGCGTCGAGAGCCAGACCTTCCGGCCCGCGTGGTCCGCGCAGTCGAAGACGTACTGTGCGTCGATCCACCGGGCGGCGGTGCGGCCCTCGATCGTCGGCGCGACCGCCGCGACGACGTCGGCGACGAAGGCGCGCGAGAGGATGCGCTGCGGCTCGAGGTTGAGACGGCGGAAGTACTCGGCGTTGAAGGCCCGGTGGAAGCCCGGGTGCTCGCGCGCGATCTTTGCGATCGCGGCGGCGGCCATCTCGTACCGGGTCCAGTAGAGGAGCATGCCGCCCGAGTCGCTCCAGAAGTCACGTGTCCGGAGCTCGGGCACGTTCTGGAAGTCGTAGTCCCATTCGTTGCTCGACTGGTAGACGAGCTGCGTCAGGCCGAACGACGGGTTGCGGCGCGCGAACTCCGTCATCGCCTCGTACGAAACCGCCTGGGCGAACCCTTCCTCGAACCCGCTCAGGGTGGGGTCGAACTGCCACTGGGGGCCACTGGACAGGATCTGATCCCGTCGGAACGCATGCACGAGCTCGTGGGTCAGGAGCTGGTAGGTGACGTTGTCGCCGGCGTGGATCTCGTCCGTCGAGGACACGTAGACGGCCGAGGTCGAGTACCTGAGGTCGCGCACGAGGCGCACGGTGTACGCCGTGGCGGGCGGCCCGTAGAGGTCCGTGAGGACCGGGAGCATGCGGTCGAGAAAATCGGCCAGCGCGGAAGCCTTCTCGGCGGGCCACGTCGCCGCGTCCTCTCCGTTCGCGGCGACGCCCGCCGCCGCAATCTCGAACGAGATCCGGTTCGCCGCGTCCCCGAGCGTCTTCGGAGCCGCGACGAACGTGCTGCGGGTGACGGGGCCGGACAGGCCGCCACCGTTCGTGGCGCGAACGCTGAACACGTACTACGTT
>JBBQDQ010000178.1:0-7097 GCA_038319835.1 Thermoanaerobaculia bacterium
GTGGAGGACGGGGTCGGGAGTGGTGGTGCTCATGCCCCCAATTTAGCCCGTCGGCCTCGCGGCGGCACGGCGAAACCGAACGGAAGCTTTGTTTTGTGTCTGAAAAATCGTACAATTGACCGGAGTCGTATGGCCGAAGGAGAGCCCGTGCCCGATTCAGCCCCGCGTACGGATTTGCGACGGAGTCCGCGCAGCAGCGTGCGGATCCCGATCGCCGTGCGCCACGAGGGCGAGCGGTTCAGGGGCACGACGTTCGTGGTGAACGCGCACGGCGGCCTCGTCGGGGCGCACCGCAACATCCCGATGGGCGACGTGTTCGAGCTCGAGAACGTGCGGAACCGGGTCTTCTGCCACTGCCGGGTCGTGTTCCACGGCGGCCTTGCACCCGACGGGTTCTTCCGCCTCGGCGTCGAGATGCTCGAGGCGCACCCGGCCGTGTGGGGCGCCGACTACACGCTCGGCGTGCCCTGAGCCGCGAGCTTCCCGGCGGCCGCGCGCGTCTCGGCGTCCTCTTCCTTCTGTCCTTCCTCGCGCAGCGACTTCAGGCTGAGCCCGCCCGCGAGGAGGAAGCCGAGGCCGAGGAGCGTGATCGGGACGAACGACAGCGCGTGCGAGACGAGGGCGAACGCCCCCGCCGTGTCCTTCGAGACTCCGTAGAAGCCCGTGAGCGCGTAGGCGACCGCGGTGTGATACCCGCCGACGCCGCCCGGCGTCGGGATCGCGAGGCCGAGGATCGCCCACGCGAGGACGAAGAACGAGACCGGGTAGGGCAGGACGAGGTCGAACGCGAGCATCGTCATCCAGACCTGTGACGCGATGAGCGCCCAGAGCGCGAGGGAAGACGCCGCGACGACCGCGACGTCCTTCATCGTGCCGAGCGCGCCGAGGCCGTCGAGGAACGAAAGCAGGATCGCCTCGATGCGCGCGCCGATCTTCTCGGGCAGCGGCCGGAGCAGCGGCTTGACGAAGCGGTCCGTGCGCTCCGGCTTCGCCGCGAGGAAGCCGAGGATGACGAGTCCGGCGAGCGTGCCCGCGCCGAAGACGAGCGCGAGTTGTCGCAGGAGAGCGAAGCGGCCCGCGGCCTCGCCGCCCATGTTCGCGGGAGCCCAGCCTACCGCGTAGACCACGAAGAGGAAGACGCAGGTGACGAGGTCGATCAGGCGCTCGAGCGCGATCGAGGCGAGGCACGGCGCGACGGGAAGGCCGGCACGGCGGGCGAGCGCAACGGGGCGGACGATCTCGCCGGCGCGGGCCGGGAGGAGCGTGGAGGCCGCAAAGCCGATCGACGTTGCGGAGTTGAGGTCGTACGCCGAAGGGCGGCCGGCCTTCTTCAGGAGGAGCCCCCAGCGCCACGAGCGGAAGAGCGGCGTCGCGAGCAAGTTGGCGGCGATGGCCGCCACGAGCCAGCCCACGTGGGCGCCGCGAATCGCTTTGCCCACCGCGGCGAAGTCGAGCGTGCGCAGGAAGAGGACGAGGAGGACGACGGCGAGGCCCACGGACACGCCGATTCGCAGCATCCTGTTGCCCTTTTCGGGTGCGCTCACGCGTCCGATCCTACGCCCCGTGCGGTAGGCTGGAGGCGTGCGCGGCGTGCCGGTGTTCTACGACCCCCTCTTTCTCGAGCACGACACCGGGCCGTACCACCCCGAAAACGCGCACCGGCTGGAGGCCGTAGTCCACGCGCTGCGCCAGGAGGGCCGACGCTTCGAGTGCCCGCCCGACCCCGCGCGCACGCTCGCCGCGCTCGAGCGCGTCCACGAGCCGGCGTACGTCGCCCGGCTGAAGGCCGCCTGCGACGCGGCCCCCGCGGGCGACGTCTCGGCGTTCTCCCTGTTCGACGCGCCCGACAACCCGATCTCGGCGAAGACGTTCGAGGCGGCGTTCCGCAGCACGGGCCTCGTCCTCGCCGCCGTGGACGAGGTGCTCGAGAATCGTGCGCCGGCCGTGTTCGTCGCGTCGCGGCCGCCGGGACACCACGCGCTCGCCGCGCAGGCGATGGGCTTCTGCTTCTTCAACACGATCGCCGTCGCCGCGCGCGACCTCGTCGAGCGCGCGGGCGCGACGCGCGTCCTCGTGGCCGACTTCGACGTCCACCACGGCAACGGGACGCAGCAGATCTTCTGGGAGGACGGTCGCGTCGCCTACCTCTCGGTGCACCGCTACCCGTTCTACCCGGGCACGGGCGCGGCCGACGAGCAGGGGGCGGGGAAGGGCCGGGGTGCGAACGTGAACGTCCCGCAGAAGGCTGGCGCCGGGGACGGCGCCTATGCGGGCGGATTCTCGGCGGCGCTCGAATCCCTCGCCGAGCGGTTCAAGCCGGAGTTCGTCCTGATCTCGGCGGGGTTCGACGCCCACGAGGGCGATCCGCTGGGGGGCATGCGGGTGACGACCGAGGGCTTTTCCTGGATGACGCGGGCGCTCGAGGAGGTCGCGGAGACCTTCGCGGGCGGGCGGATCGTGTCGCTCCTCGAGGGCGGCTACGACGCCCGGGCGCTGGGCGATTCGGCGGTCGCCCACGTGCGCGTCCTGGACCGCACGGACGGCCTGCCGTAGCGCGTCCGTTGCGTAAATGGCTCATTTGACAGAGCCTTTCGGGCCGATTAGACTGAATACGCGTCAATCTCTCTTCTTGTATCTGTGTCCGAGCGTTCCTGGGTATCTCTTTTCGACGCATGGAGGCTCGTGATGATTCGGAAGGCCCTTCTCCTCTCGGCGACCGTCGCGATGGCGGCCCTGTTTGCGGTACCCGCCGCGGCGGCCCGCGACGCGGATGGGCGTCATGCCCTCGCATGCCCCTCGCAAACGCTGGGATCCGTGGACGTTCCGGTGGACGGCGCGACCGTCAGCGGGTACGTGGTCGTCAAGGGGTACGCGCTGGACGGCAACCTGGTGTCCAACGTCGATGTCTACGTGGACGGCACCGACGACGCGAACCGGGTCACGGTGGCCGGCGGCGCGAACATCAATCTTCCGCGGCCTGACATCCTCCAGGCCTTCCCGCAGTACGCGGGCTCGCCGGGCCAGAACCCCGGCTGGATCGCATCCTTCAAGGCGTCGAGCTATTCGAACGGGTCGCACACGCTTTACGTCGGGATCACCGACGTGAACGGCTGCACGTACTTCCTCGCCCCGAAGGCGATCCGCATCGACAACACGAAGAACCAGGCGCCGTTCGGAAACATGGACTTCCCGCAGGCGAACGGCTCCGTCGCCGCCAACGGCGTCCTGACGGTCGCCGGCTGGGCGCTGGACGACCGCAAGGTCGACCACGTCGACGTGATCGTCGACGGGCTGCTCGAGCGTCAGGCCGTGACGGGCATCTATCGCGCCGACGTTGCGGCGAACTTCCCGGACAACGTGGCCGCGATCGTCGCGGGCTTCGTCCTGAACATCGACTCGACGCGCTACACGAACGGCGTTCACACGGTCAGCGCCCGCGCCGTCGACGACCAGGGCCAGCAGGGCCTGCTCGGTTCTGTGCGCGTCCAGATCTTCAACAACGCCCCGAACCTCGGCCCCATCGGGGTCGTCGAGTACCCCCTCGTGAACTCGAACTGGTTCGGGAACTGTTTCCCGGTGTCGCCGGGCGGCCCGTCCGGCGGACCGACGGACATCGTCGACCCGCGCCTCCTCATGTACGTGAACGGCTGGGCCCTCGAGGCCTCGCTCGAGAATGCGGGCGGCGTCGCGGAAGTCCGCCTCGCGCTGGACGGCGTGCCGATCAAGAACTCGCGCGTGAACTGCCATCGCGAGTTCCTCCTCTCGAACGCCCTGATCGACTGCTACGGGTACTACCGGCCCGACATCGAAGTCCTCTACCCGGGCTTCGCCCAGGCCCCGAACGTCGGCTTCCAGTTCTTCGTGGACGTCGGCTACCTCCTCACGCAGAAGGGCTTCCGGGAAGGCGCGCACATCCTCCAGGTGTCGGCGGTCGACAAGAAGGCCACGAACGTGCTCCTCAAGGAGATTCCGATCGAGATGGAGTGCGCGACGGGCCAGCTCGACCCGCCGCCTCTGGGTTACATCGACGACCCGTCGAACTACAAGTTCATCGGCGGCGTGTTCCCGGTCATCGGCTGGGCGCTGGACCTCGACCTCGTCGTGAAGGTGCGGATCCTGATCGACGGCGTGCCGCAGGTCGACGCGATCACGGGCGTCGACTGGGCGGACTACGGCTATGCGAGCCCCGACGTCGGCGTCTCGTACCCCTTCTACCCGCAGCACAACAACGCCCGCTTCCGCTTCTACCTCGACACGACGAAGATCTCGAACTCCGAGCACGACCTCCTCATCGAGGTCACGGACGCGCGCGGCAACGTTCGCTCCGCCGGCACGCGCCGCTTCATCGTGGACAACAACACGCTGGTCCGGTAGAACGAAGAAGAGAAGAGTTTCCGAGAAGGTAAATTGGGGAAGGGCCCGGCAGCAGGCCGGGCTTTTTCATTGCGCATGCAGCCCGCCCAGAAGAAGTTCCTGATCCGGTTCGCGCTCTTCCTGGTGGGGTTCTACGCGCTCGTCGCGGTCCAGCCGGTCAACGACGCGGTCGTCGTGCCGTTCACGGCCTTCCTCGTGAAGGTGTCGGCGGGCCTCCTGCACGTGATCGGGGAGCAGGTCCTCACGCGCGGCACCGTGATCCAGTCGGCGCTCTTCGCGGTGGACGTCAAGAACGGATGCAACGGAATCGAGGCGACGCTCCTCCTCCTCGCCGCGATGCTCGCCTTCCCGGCCCCGGCCCGGGCGCGCGCCGCCGGGATCGCGATCGGCCTCGCCGCGATCCAGGGGGTGAACCTCGTGAGGATCGTGTCGCTCTTCTGGCTCGGCGCGCACCGCCGCGACATGTTCGATCTCTTCCACGCCGCGATCTGGCAGACGATGCTGATCCTCCTCGCGGTCGGGATCTTCCTCGCGTGGGGCCGGAGGCTCCGCGGCGGAGAAGGCTCTGAAGCTCGCGCTTAGGGCCCTCGCGGGCTTTGCGGCCGGGATCCTCCTCTGGCGCACCGGGACGCCCGCGTACAACCGGGTTCTCGCCGGGTTCGCGGAGCCGGCCGTCCGCCTCCTCGAGCGGCCGCCCGCGACGCGCCTCTACGCGGAAGGGAGCCGCGTGGTCGTCGACCGGGCGGACTTCCCGTCGACGTCGGACCGGCCGGCGCTTCCGGCCGACGACCTCACGTTCGACGTCATCCTGCTCCTCACGCTCGCGGCGGCGACGAAGGGCCTCTTCCGGGACCGCGCGATGAAGGGGCTCGGAATCTCTCTTCTCGTCCTCTTCGCGCTCCACGTGGCGGCACTCGTCGCGGCCGTCGAGTCGTTCTACGCGATGCAGATGGGGGCCTGGAGCACCGCGACCTACGGCCCGGTCGCGCGCAACGTCTGGAGCACCGCGTCGCACTTCTGGCGCCTCGCGGGCTGCTTTGCGGCGCCGTTCGTCCTGTGGTGGGCCTTCATCCGGCCCGCGGGCGCGGACGTCCCAAAGCCCGACGGCGCGCGCAAGAGCAATCCATTCGGGAGGAAGAAGAAGGGCTGAGGGGCCGCGCGCCCTTTACGGTTTGACGGGCCCCTTGATGTCGGACCTTCTCGCGAGCTGCATCTGCTCGTGAGCCATCGCGAGCTTCTCGGCTTCGGGGAAAAGCCCGAGGGCCTTCTTGAGCTGGACGTCGTTCTCGAGGGCGGCCCTGTAGCCGGCCTCGCGGCCGAACTTCGCCGTCAGGACCTCCTCGCGGAGCGCGCGGTCCACGACGAGCGGGTCCTTCTCCTCGGCGTACGTCGCCTTGGCACCCTTGTCGAAGGGGAGGCCCGGCTTGGCGTCGACGAACTTGAAGAACTCGTCGCGCACGGCGTCGTTGACCGGGAAGTCCCGTGCGATCGTCGCGTGCTTGGCGAGGTAGTCGACCGCGAACTCGAAGAAGAGCCCCCGCGCGTAGAGCGTCGTCGCGAACCGCGAGAGCGTGGGCGCCTTCACGAAGACGTCCGGCGTGATGCCGCCGCCGCCGTAGACGGTGCGGCCGGCGTCGGTACGGAAGGATTCCTTCTTCTGGGAGGACGCCGCGTCGCGGGCCGGGCCGGTCTCGTCGGCGTCGCCGCCTTCCTCGTCCTCGGGCGAGAGGTACTCGAGGACGTCCTTGTAGTCGCGCTGGATGCAGCGGCCCGAGGGCGTGTAGTACTTCGCGGACGTGAGCGCGAGCCCCGCGCCGTCCGAGAGGTTGTAGACGGACTGGACGAGGCCCTTGCCCCACGTCGTCTGTCCGACGATGACGGCGCGGTCGTGGTCCTGAAGGGCGCCCGCGACGATCTCCGAAGCGGAGGCGGAGCCCTTGTTCACGAGGACGACGACGGGGATGCGGGCGTGGTTGTTCTTTCCGGGCGACGCGAAGCTCTGCTCCTGGGCGCCGCCCCGGCCGCGCGTCACGACGACCTTCTCGTTCTTCGAGAGGAAGAAGTCCGAAACGGCGATCGCCTGGTCGAGGAGGCCGCCCGGATTGCCGCGCAGGTCGAGGACGAGCTTCTTCATGCCCTGCTTCTCGAGTCTGTCCCAGTTCTCGGCGACCTCGGGAGCGGACGTGTGCGTGAAGTCCTTCAGGCGGATGTAGCCGACGCCCGGCTCGACGAGAAACGCGTACGAGACGGAGTTCGTCGGGATCTCGGCCCGCGTGACCGTCATCTGGAGCGCCTCGTCGAGGCCCGGCCGGAGGATCGTGATGTGGACCTTGGTGCCCTTCGGGCCCTTCAGCTTCTTGACGACCGCGTCGACCGGGAGGTCGTCGATCGGCTGGCCTTCGACCTTGTCGATCACGTCCCCGGCCCGGATGCCGAGGCGGTCGGCGGGCGAGCCCTCGACCGGGGTGATGACCGTGACCTTCCCGTTGCGCTTGCTGATGATGATCCCGAGCCCGTAGAAGCGCCCGCTCTGCTTCTCGACCATCGAGGAGTACTCCTCGGGCTCGAGGACGTTCGTGTGCGGGTCGAGCGTGCCGAGCATCCCGTGAATCGACGCGTAGACGAGCTTGTTGGCCGGGACGTCGTCCGCGTACCACGCGCGCGCGGTCGCGAGGATGTCCGAGTATTCCTTGAAGCCGGGGTTCGAGGCGTCCGAGGCGGCG
>JBBQDQ010000179.1:0-7060 GCA_038319835.1 Thermoanaerobaculia bacterium
GGCCTTCGTCAGGGCGTCGCTCTTCTCGAACGACTGGACGGCCTCCGTCGAGCGGCCGCTCTCGACGAACAGCTCTCCGGCGAGGAGGTATTCCTGCGCGGAGCGGAACGCCTCGGCTGCGTCGCCCGGCCGGCCCGCCATCCGGTACGCCTCGCCGGCGCGCTTCCAGAGCGCCGCGCGCACGGGGCCGCTCGTGGTCCCTTCGGCGAGCCTGCGACACGCCTCCGCGAGGGAGCCGTTGTCGCCGAGAGCCTCGGCGATCTCCGCGAGTCGGTCCCAGCGCGACCCCGTCCGCGCAAGCTGAAGCGCCTTGGAACCGGTTTCCTCCGCGGCCCGGACGTTGCCGGCCGCCTGCCAGGCCCGCGACGCCTCCCACAGGTACGCGTCTCCCGCGTCCTGGTAGAGGCGGGCGGCCTCGGCGGCGTCGCCGTCCCGGATCTCGAGCGCCGCGAGGCGCGCCCAGGCGCGCCCTTTCTTGAACATCCGCCGCGCACGCCGCACGTCGCCCGCCTTCAGGTAGGCGTCCCCGGACCGGACCCAGTCCTTGATGGACGCGTAGCCGCGCGCGAGCTGGACGTCGGGGAGGGACGGCTTGCCGAGGCGGATCGCGAAGAGGCAGAAGAGGAGGCCGACGAGGTCGATCGCGAACCGCAGCGTCGCCGTCCGGCCGAGGAGGCGGGAGAACGACGACGCCGCGAGGTCCTGAGAAGGGGTCTGCAGCGACGGGACGAGTTCGGTGCCGGCCGCGAGAATCTGGTCGAGGTGGGCGGCCACGAGGCACCCGAGCCCGAGGACGAGGAGGAGGGCCGAAGATCGCAGCCATTCGCCGATCGCGACGCCGCGCAGGTTCAGGGCGTTCACGACGAGCCGGCCGAACAGGAAGATGACGAGGAGCGAGCCGATCTGCGGCGCCCAGTAGAAGCGGTTTTCGACGAGAGACCGCGCGATCTCGTGCGTGGCCGTGTTCGCACGCGCCCAGTCCACCGCGCGGACGAGCCCGAGCTGCGCCGCGAGCGCAAGGATCAGCGAAGGGAGATCGTCCTTCCAGGTTCTGCCGGCCACGAGTCATGATTATGAGCGATCCGGGAGCCCGGCGCGGTAGAGTTCGCCCCCAATGCCGGGCCGCCCGACCGTCCTCGCCTGCGCCGCCGCGGCGCTCCTCGCCGCCTTCCCCGCCGCCGCTCAGTCGAACTCGGACCCGGACGCGCAGTGGGGCGTTCACGCCGGGGTCGTGACGGGCCGGGACGTCGACGGCGCGCGCGCCACCGGCGGCTTCCACTGGCGCCCACGGATCACGGGCGCCCTCGATCTCGAGGTCTCCGCCGGCTACGAGCGCCTGACGTGGACGTCCGGGGGCCGCCGCGTGGACGCCGACCACCTCCCGGTCGAAGGCTCGCTCCTCTTCTTCTTTCTCACCTCGCGCCGTGTGCAGCCGTACCTCCTTGCGGGAATCGGCTACCACTGGCTGAACCCGCACGGCGGGTCGTTCACGGACGGAGCTTCCTACCAGGCCCAGAACCTGTTCGCCCTGCACGGCGGAGCCGGCGTGGACGTGCGCGCGGGCGAGCGGCTGTCCTTCTGGCTGGACGGCCGCTGGACGTTCCTGGACGTCGACGCGGTGAAGGACCTCGGATTGAAGTCCGACACGATCCGCGTTGCCGCGGGCGTGAACCTCGCCTTCTAGACGGATCCCTCCGGCAGGCCCGTGACGAGGCGGCCGAACGTCTCGGGATCGACGTTTCCGCCCGAGAGGACGACGCCGATCCGCTTCCCGGACGCGGCGGGGACCCGGCCAGCGAGAAGCGCCGCGAAGCCCGCCGTCGCGCCGGGCTCGACGACGAGCTTCATCCGCGCGAAGAGAACGGACATCGCAATGCGGAGCTCGAGGTCGGAGACCGTCAGGATCCCCTTCGCGAGCGCCGAGACGATCGCAAACGTGTGGACGCCGGCGCGCGTCGTCTGGAGGCAGTCCGCGATCGTCGCCGGGACGGGAATCTCGACCGGATGGCCCGCAGCGAGCGAGCGGCGGAAGTCGTCGCCGGCCTCGGGCTCGACTCCCCACAACGCGGCGTCCGGGAGAAGCGCCGTCGCCGCCACAGAGACGCCCGACAGGAGGCCGCCTCCCCCGCACGGGACGAGGACGAGGTCGAGATCAGGCGCGTCCTCGAGGAGCTCGAGCGCCACGGTGCCCTGCCCGGCGATCACGGCCGGGTCGTCGAAGGGCGGGACGAGGATTCGCCCCTCGCGCTCCACGATGTCCTTCGCGATCGCCTCGCGGCTCTCCGCCGCCCGGTCGTAGACCCTCACCGCGGCCCCGTAGCCGCGCGTCGCGGCGAGCTTGAGGGCCGGCGCGTCGTGCGGCATCACGATCGTCGCGGAGATCCCGAGCGTCCGCGCGGCGAGGGCCACGGCCTGCGCGTGGTTCCCCGACGAGAACGCGACGACGCCGCGGCGCCGCTCCTCGGGTGTCAGGAGCGTCAGGCGCGAGAAGGCGCCGCGCGCCTTGAAGGCGCCGACCCTCTGGAACGTCTCGCACTTGAAGAAGAGGCGCGACCCGACACGCGCGTCGAGGCTCGACGAGGTCAGGACGGGCGTGCGGTGGACGAACGGCGCGATCCGCCGGCGGGCCGCCTCGACGTCGGCGAGGGTGACGGGAAGCGTCATGTCGTTCGCAGCCTTTCGCGCGGCGCGTCCGTGACGCCGCAGAGCCGGTCGGCCTCGTCCGTCACGGCGTCGATCGCCGCCCCGGCGCGCGCGAGGAACGCGTCCTCGCCCTCCCCCTCTCCCCGCTCGAGCGCGGGTGAGAACACGACGATGCACCGCGAGAACGGGAGCGGGACGAGGAAGCGGTCCCACGAGTTCAGGAACCTCGGGCGGGACGACGAGGAAGACGACGGCAGGACCAGCGCGTTGCCCTGCTCGGCGAGAACGAGGATCCCCCGCTTGCACTTGCGGGCCGGTCCACGCGGGCCGTCCGGCGTCAGGGCGCCGCCGGGGGCCGTCTTCAGGCCTTCGAGGAAGTCCGCGGAGGCGACGTCGCCTCCGCGCGAGGACGAGCCGCGCGCCGCGGCGAAGCCCCAGTACTTCAGGAACGTCGCGATGATCGTGCCGTCGTCGCTCTGCGAGGCCATCGTGACATAGCCCTCGCCGCGGTGCGCGAGGATCCCGCCGACCATCCGCTGGTGCCAGATCGCGTGGAGCGGCTTCCTGCCCTTCGCCCGGACCGCCTGCCGGTGCTCCTCGCCCACGATGGTCATCCGCAGCGTGGCGCGGTAGAGCGAGATCGCGAGGAAGAGAAGGAATCCCACGAGGCGAGGCAGCACGGTGAGGGATTATCCTTCCGCCCGCATGCGGCTCGTCGCGGAAGGCCTCTCGCGCTCGTTCGGGCGGCGGAAGATCATCGGTCCCCTCACGTTTTCGCTCGAGAGCGGGCGCGTCCTCGGCGTCGCGGGCGAGAACGGGAGCGGGAAGACGACGCTCCTGCGTGTCCTCGCGGGCCTCATCCGGCCGACAGCGGGGAGTGTGAGGTTCTTCGAGGACGACGAGACGGAAGGCGGTCTGCAGCCGCGGGACGCGTTTTCGCGGCTCGGCTGGTGCGCGCCCGACCTTGCGCTCTACGGCGAGCTGACGGCCGAAGAGAACCTGGATTTCTTCGAGAGAGTCCGCGGCCTGGTGCCGACGCCCGGCCGTGCGCTTGCGCTGCTCGAGGGCGTCGGCCTGCCCCTCGAATCCCATTCGAAAAAGTCTCTCTCTTTCCTTTCCACGGGCCAGCGCCAACGCGTGAAGCTCGCCTACGCGACGCTCCACCACCCGGGCCTCCTCCTCCTCGACGAGCCCGGCGCGAATCTCGACGAGGCCGGCCGGGCCGTCGTCCAGAAGGTCGTGGCCGACCAGCGCGAGCGCGGGATCACGATCATCGCGTCGAACGACGTGCGCGACCTCGCCCTCGCGGACGAAAGGCTCTCCCTCACGTGAGCGTGCCGAACGTCCGGATCGTCCCCGCCGCGATCGCGGTCTTCAAACGCGACATGCTCGCGGAGTGGCGGACGCGCATCGCCGTGAACGCGCTCTTCCTCTTCGCGTTCGCGGTCCTCGTCCTCGTCGGCTACGCGGTCGGACCGACGCGCCTCGCGCCCGAGGACCGCCCGACCGTCAACGCGGTGCTCCTCTGGATCGTCATCTTCTTCTCGGCGATGACCGGCCTCGCGCGCGTGTTCGTGAAGGAGGAGGAGTCCGGCACGGCGGCGGCGCTCCGCCTTTCGGCGCCGCCGCCCGCGGTCCTCCTCGGCAAGCTCCTCGTCAACATCGTCCTTCTCTTCGCGGTCACGGCATTCATCGTGCCTCTCTTCCTGGTCCTGACCTCGTTCGAGATCGCGTGCCCTCCTCTCTTCGTCGTCCTCCTCGTTCTCGGAGGACTCGGCCTCGCGGGCGCCTCCACATTCACGGCGGCGCTCGTCTCGAAGGCAGCGGCGAAGGGGGCGCTCTTCGCGGTCCTCTCGATCCCGCTCCTGCTTCCGCCGCTCATCGCGGCGGTCTCGGGAACGCAGGTCGCGGCGCGGGAAGCGGACTTCTCCGCGGGCCTCGACTTCGTCCGGGTCCTCGTGGCGTACGACGGTGTCGTCACGACGGCGGCTTTCGCCCTCTTCGACGCCGTGTGGCGGGAATAGGGTCCGGGATCGGTTTAAGTTAGTCTCAGTCTCTTAGCCCCAAACGATGAGATCGGTTCTCACCATTAGGTAGGAACACTTCAGCGAAAGGGACCATCCGGCCGGGTCTTGGGGATGGAGTCCGCATTTCGGGAAACCTGCTCCGGATCTGGGTCTTCTGGAAGTACAGACGCACCGCTCTCGAAGGGAGTACAGGGGATTGGATTACGCGGGCCGGAAGGTTCATATGAGCAAGCGCCTGCTCCTCGCGCTGGCCCCGGTGCTCGTGGCGCTTGCGCTGGCTGGGCCGGCGCCGGGGCAGGGCCTCGGCAACCTCGTCTCCCCCGGCAAGCTTTCGAAGCCCCACGCGAAGATCGAGGGCCTCGACAACTGCCAGAAGTGCCACGAGCCGGGCCGCCAGGTGACGGCTGCCCGGTGTCTCGAGTGCCACAAGCCCATAGCCGAACGGATCAAGGCGAAAAAGGGCGTCCACCGCGAGGTCAAGGGCAACGACTGCGCAAACTGTCACGTCGAGCACGCCGGGACGGACGGCGACCTCCTCCACTTCAGTCCCAAGGGCTTCGACCACAAGGGTGAGACCGGGTTCGCCCTCGACGGCCTCCACGCGCCGCTCGACTGCAAGGCGTGTCACAAGACCCGTTCGTACATTGCGGTTTCCGCGTCGTGCGCGTCCTGCCACAAGGACGTCCACAACGGCACGCTCGGCGCCACCTGCCAGACGTGCCATCCCACGAACGTCGCCTTCAAGGAGACGCGCAAGGGCTTCGACCACTCGAAGACGAAGTATCCGCTCACGGGCAAGCACGCGACGACGCCTTGCGAGAGCTGCCACAAGACGAAGGGCGAGTACCGGATCGCGAAGTTCGGCGCCTGCGAGGACTGCCACAAGAACCCCCACATGCCGGCGCTCGGGACGTGCACGGCGTGCCACGTCACGACGAGCTTCAAGGCGCTCGCCGACGGCCGGAAATTCGACCACGCGAAGACGGGATACCCGCTCAAGGGCAAGCACGCGACGGTCGCCTGCCAGACGTGCCACGTGAAGCCGACGAACCTCGTGCGCCTCAAGTACACGCGTTGCGCCGACTGCCACACGGACGTCCACAAGGGCCTCTTCCCCTCCGAGGACTGCGCGGCCTGCCACACGGAGACCGGCTTCAAGCCCGCGAAGTTCGACCACACGGTGCGGACGAAGTTCGCGCTCGACGGTAAGCACGCGACGGCCACGTGCGTCGCCTGCCACAAGTCCGCCGGCGCCCAGGCGCGCGGCCCGGTCCCGCTGTCGCAGCGCGTCGTCGATTTCCGCGGTGCGAAGACGCCGTGCGCGTCCTGCCACGCCGACGTCCACAAGGGCAAGCTCGGCGCCACGTGCCAGACGTGCCACGGCACGGCCTCCTTCAAGCTCTCCGCGTACCAGCACCCGAACCGTCCCGAGTTCTTCCAGGGCGCCCACGTCGGGATCGCCTGCGAGAAGTGCCACAAGCCCGAGGCCGGCGCCCCCGCGGTCCCCGCGGGCGGCCTCGTGAAGGGAACCGCCGCTCCGGCCGCCGGTTCGCGCCAGTACAAGGGCGTCCCGTACGACTGCGCGGCCTGCCACAAGGACCCGCACCTCGGCCAGGTCGGGCCGGACTGCGCGAAGTGCCACGGCCTCGCGACAAAGGGCTACAAGCCCGATCTCTTCTCCCACGCGAACGCGAAGTTCCTCCTCACGGGCAAGCACGCGCCCGTGCCTTGTGCGAAGTGCCACGCGAAAGAGACCGGAAAGTTCCCCGCGGGCCCGGGAACGGCCGTTCGCCTGACGGGAATCTCGACCGAGTGCCGCACCTGCCACAAGGATCCGCACATGGGCCAGCTCTCGCCGCGCTGCGAGACCTGCCACGACGCAAAGTCGTTCAAGATCGCGAAGTTCACGCACCCGAAAAAGAAGGTGACCGAGGAGTTCTTCGTGGCGAAGCACGCGGCGGTCGCGTGCGCCGAGTGCCACAAGAAAGAGACCGCGGACTATCCGGCCGGCAGGGGCGCCGCCGTCCGCTATACCCTTCCGGTCTCGTGCACGCACTGCCACGAGGACGTGCACCACGGCGCCCTCGGCCGCGACTGCGCTTCCTGCCACAACTCGGTCATCTGGCGGACCGCGTCGCGCGCCTTCCACAAGACCGCCTCCTTCACGCTCGAGGGCAAGCACCTGGCGGTCCCGTGCGCGTCCTGTCACGTGAAGGGCGTCCTCAAGGGCACGCCCACGGGCTGTTACGACTGCCACTGGGTCCGCAAGCCCGACGACCGGTTCAAGACGAAGCTCGGGAGCGACTGCCAGACGTGCCACCGGCCCATCGCGTGGACCGCAGTCAACTGGAACCATGCCGCGGCGACGGGGTTCAACCTCGAGACGCCTC
>JBBQDQ010000180.1:0-6986 GCA_038319835.1 Thermoanaerobaculia bacterium
GATGATGGAGAAGGATCCGAAGATCGTCGCGATCACGGCCGCAATGCTCGAGGGGACCGCTCTCGCCGAGGTCCAGAAGGTCTACCCGGGCCGCGTCTTCGACGTCGGCATCGCCGAGGAGCACGCCGTGATCATGGCCGCCGGGATGGCGAAGGCGGGCCTGAAGCCGGTCGTTTCGATCTACTCGACGTTTCTCCAGCGCGGCTACGACCAGCTCATCCACGACGTCTGCCTCCAGAACCTGCCCGTGACGGTCTGCATCGACCGGGCGGGCCTCGTCGGGGACGACGGCAAGACGCACCAGGGGATCTACGACATCGCGTACACGCGCGGCATCCCGAACATGACCGTCGCGGCGCCGAAGGACGAGAACGAGCTCCAGCACCTCCTCTTCACCGCGATCGGCTCCGGTCGGCCCTTCGCGATCCGGTACCCGCGCGGGAACGGGCTCGGCGCTCCCCTCGACCCCGCTCTGAGGACGTTCCCGGTGGGGAAGGGCGAGATCCTCTCCGTCGGCAAGGATCTGAACCTCCTCGCCTACGGCTCGATGGTGGCCGTGGCCGAGGCGGCGGCCGGCGCCCTGAGGGCTCGTGGGATCGACTGCGGCGTCGCTAACGCCCGATTCGTCAAGCCTTTGGACCTAGACCTCGTACGCACGCTGCTGGCCGCTAGCCCCCGCCTCGTCACCCTCGAGGAGCACCTCCTGCAGGGCGGGTTCGGGAGCGCGGTCCTCGAGGCCGTTCACGCCGCCGACCTTCCGGGCGTCGGGGTCCGCTGTCACGCCATTCCGGACCAGTTCGTCGAGCACAGCCCGCAGGCTCTCCAGCGGCACAACTTCCGACTCGACCCCGAGGGCATCGTGGCCCGGATCGCGGAGCTTTTCCCGGACCTCGTGCCGTCCGACGGGCAGGCTCCGCCTGTGCCCGCCGGGTCGCGGGCGGCCGCCGACCCCGTTCACTGGACCTGAAACGCTCTCCGCGGAGGGTTTGTCGCTTGACAGCCCCTCGGGGGGTCACTATGATTCGCGGGTTTCCCCGGGGTCCGGCCCGGCGTTATCCGCCGTGTCGCGCCCGGGAAATTCGACCGTCTTTCACCGGAATCCGACTCGCCAAGCGTTCCGAAGGAGTCTCGAAAGTCCCATGCCGACGATCAGCCAGCTCGTGAGAAAGGGCCGCGAAGCCGTCCGTTACAAGACGAAGTCGCCCGCCCTGCAGTCCTGCCCGCAGCGCCGCGGCGTGTGCACCCAGGTGAAGACGACGACCCCGAAGAAGCCGAACTCGGCTCTCCGGAAGATCGCGCGCGTGCGCCTCACGAACGGCATCGAGGTCACGACCTACATCCCCGGCATCGGACACAACCTCCAGGAGCACTCCATCGTCATGATCCGCGGGGGCCGCGTGAAGGACCTCCCGGGCGTGCGCTACCACATCATCCGCGGGACGCTCGACGCCGTCGGCGTCGCGAACCGCAAGCAGTCGCGCTCGAAGTACGGCGCCAAGCGCCCGAAGGCCTAAGGAACTAAGGAAGAGAAATGCCGCGTCGCCGTGAAGTCCCGAAGCGCGAAGTCCTCCCGGACCCGCTGTACCAGTCCCAGCTCGTGACGAAGTTCATCAACTGCGTCATGGAGCGCGGCAAGAAGTCCACCGCCGAGTCGATCTTCTATGGCGCGATGAAGCAGATCGAGCAGAAGACGTCGGACGACCCGCTCAAGACCTTCAAGAAGGCCCTCGAGAACGTCAAGCCGGTTCTCGAGGTCAAGTCGCGCCGCGTCGGCGGCTCGACGTACCAGGTTCCTGTCGAGGTCAAGCCGAACCGACGGACCTCGCTCGCGATCCGCTGGGTCATCTCGTACGCGCAGGCGCGCGGCGAGAAGACGATGCGGGACAAGCTCGCCGGCGAGCTTCTCGACGCCGCCAACAACCGGGGCAACGCCGTGAAGAAGAAGGAGGACACCCACAAAATGGCCGAGGCCAACAAGGCCTTCGCTCATTACCGCTGGTAGAACTGCCACTTCCCGGGTGAGAGGAAACCGGCCGGTCTAGAACCCGGACAGGTCCTTTCGGAAACCCGGAACACGCCTCAAGCGTGCGGAAATCACGGGCGAGCGCCTTCGGGTGCCCCCGGGATTTCGACGGCGCAGTCAGCCCGGAACGGGACACAAGCTCATGCCTAGAATTCACCCCCTTGAGAAGTGCCGCAACATCGGCATCATGGCCCACATCGACGCGGGCAAGACGACGACGACCGAGCGCGTCCTCTACTACACCGGTGTCAACTACAAGATCGGCGAGGTCCACGACGGGACTGCGACGATGGACTGGATGGTCCAGGAGCAGGAGCGCGGCATCACGATCACGTCGGCCGCGACGACGTGCTTCTGGAAGGACATCCGGATCAACATCATCGACACGCCGGGCCACGTCGACTTCACGGCCGAGGTGGAGCGCTCGCTGCGTGTCCTCGACGGCGCCGTCGCCGTCTTCGACGCCGTGTCGGGGGTCGAGCCGCAGTCCGAGACCGTGTGGCGCCAGGCCGACCGTTACGGAGTCCCGCGCATCGCGTTCATCAACAAGCTGGACCGCGTCGGCGCGGACTTCGACCGCTGCGTCGACATGATGGTCACGAAGCTCGCCGCGAAGCCCACTCCCGTCCAGATCCCGTGGGGTTCCGCCGAGACGCTCGAGGGCGTCATCGACCTGATCGAGGGCAAGGCCTACGACTTCAAGGACGAGACCCTCGGGGCGGAGTTCCTCACCGTCGACGTGCCGGCCGACCACAAGGTCATGTACGACAAGTACCGCGAGCGCCTCATCGAGGCGCTGGCGGAGACCGACGACGCCCTCATGCAGAAGTTCATGGACGGGCACATCCCGACTCCCGACGAGATGCGGGCCGCGCTGCGCAAGGCGACGGTCGCGGGCAAGCTCCATCCGGTCGTCTGCGGGTCGGCCTTCAAGAACAAGGGCGTCCAGCAGCTCCTCGACGCCGTCGTCGAGTACCTTCCCTCGCCGCTCGACATCCCCGCGATCAAGGGGCTCGACGAGGACGGCAAGGAGATCGCGCTCGACACGCGCGACGACGCGCCGTTCGCGGGCCTCGTCTTCAAGATCATGACCGACCCGTTCGTCGGCCAGCTCGCCTTCTTCCGCGTCTACGCGGGGCACCTCGACGCCGGCTCGGGCGTCTACAACGCGACCAAGCAGACGAACGAGCGCGTCGGCCGCCTCCTCAAGATGCACGCGAACAAGCGTGAGGAGATCAAGGAGATCTGGGCGGGCGACATCGGCGCCGCCGTCGGCCTGAAGAACGTCACGACGGGCGACACGATCTGCGAGAAGAATCACGTCGTCGTCCTCGAGTCCATGAAGTTCCCGGAGCCCGTCATCACGCTCTCGATCGAGCCGAAGACGAAGGTCGACCAGGAAAAGATGGGCATGGCGCTCGCGAAGCTCATGCAGGAAGACCCCACGTTCCGAGTCCACACGGACAAGGAGACGAACCAGACGATCATCGCTGGCATGGGCGAGCTCCACCTCGAGATCATCGTCGACCGCATGGTGCGCGAGTTCAACGTCGGCGCGAACGTGGGCAAGCCCCAGGTTGCGTACCGCGAGACGATCCGCCGCGAGACGCCCGGCGAGGGCCGCTTCATCCGCCAGTCGGGCGGCAAGGGCCAGTACGGCCACGCGAAGATCCGCCTGCGCCCGCACCCGGAAGGCAAGGACTACGAGTTCGTCAACGCGATCTCGGGCGGTTCGATCCCGAAGGAATTCATCAAGCCGATCGACCAGGGCATCCGCGAGGCGATCCAGACGGGCGTCCTCGCCGGCTACCCGACGGTCAACATCCAGGTCGAACTCTACGACGGCTCGTATCACGACGTCGACTCGTCGGAAATGGCCTTCAAGATCGCCGGCTCGATGGCGTTTCAGGACGCCGCCAAGAAGGCGAACCCCGTCATCCTCGAGCCCTTGATGGCCGTCGAGGCCGTCACGCCCGAGGAGTTCATGGGCGACGTCATCGGCGACCTGAACTCGCGGCGCGGAAAGATCAACCATATGGAGCCGCGCCTGAACTTCCAGGTCATCACGGCCAGCGTCCCGCTGTCCGAGATGTTCGGCTACGCCACGACCCTGCGGTCCCTCACACAGGGCCGCGCCAACTCCACGATGCAGTTCGAGAGATACGACGAGGTCCCCAAGGCGATCGCCGAGGGAATCATCGCCAAGGTTTCGGTCTAGAGAAAGCCGCCAGGAGCGAAGGAGAGACAGATGGCCAAGGAGAAATTCGCCCGCACGAAGCCCCACGTCAACGTCGGCACGATCGGTCACGTCGACCACGGCAAGACGACCCTGACGGCGGCTCTGACGAAGGTCCTCTCGACGAAGGGCTTCGCCGTCTCCAAGTCCTACGACGACGTGGCGAAGGCCGACGCGAAGACGTTCCGCCGCGACGCGACCAAGATCCTCACGGTCGCTCTCGCGCACGTCGAATACGAGACCGAGAAGCGCCACTACGCCCACATCGACTGCCCGGGCCACGCGGACTACATCAAGAACATGATCACGGGCGCCGCGCAAATGGACGGCGCGATCCTCGTCGTGTCGGCGCCGGTCGGCCCGATGCCGCAGACGAAGGAGCACGTCCTCCTCGCCCGCCAGGTCAACGTTCCCGCGATGGTCGTGTACCTCAACAAGTGCGACATGATGGAAGATCCCGAGCTCCTCGACCTCGTCGAGCTCGAGGTCCGCGAGCTCCTCTCGAAGTACGGCTTCCCGGGCGACAAGATCCCCGTGATCCGCGGCGCGGCCATCAAGGCGCTCAACGACCCGACCGGCCCCGACGCCCAGAGCATCTGGGATCTCGCGGCGGCCCTCGACGCCAGCATCCCCGAGCCGACGCGCCTGACCGACAAGGACTTCCTCCTCCCGATCGAGGACGTGTTCTCGATCTCCGGCCGCGGCACGGTCGTCACGGGCCGCGTCGAGCGCGGGATCGTGAAGGTCGGCGACGAAATCGAGATCGTCGGTCTCCGCGACACGCAGAAAAAGACGGTCACCGGCGTCGAGATGTTCAAGAAGCTCCTCGACCAGGGTCAGGCCGGCGACAACGTCGGCGTCCTGCTCCGCGGCGTCGAGCGTACGGACGTCGAGCGCGGCCAGGTTCTCTGCAAGCCCGGCTCGATCAAGCCGCACACGAAGTTCAAGGGCAAGGTGTACATCCTGTCCAAGGACGAGGGCGGCCGCCACACGCCGTTCTTCAACAACTACCGCCCGCAGTTCTTCATCCGCACGACGGACGTGACCGGCTCGGCCGCGCTTCCGGCGGGCGTCGAGATGGTCATGCCCGGCGACGACGTCGAGCTCGAGATCACGCTCATCTCGCCGATCGCCATGGAGAAGGGCCTCAAGTTCGCCATCCGCGAGGGCGGCCGCACCGTCGGCGCGGGAACTGTCACGGAGATCCTGGCTTAAGCCGAGGCACACATGGCCAACGACAGAATCCGCATCCGACTCAAGGGTTACGACTACCGGATCCTCGACCAGTCGACGACCGAGATCGTCGACACGGCGAGGCGTTCCGGCGCGAAGGTGGCGGGGCCGATCCCGCTGCCGACCACGATCGCGCGCTGGACGGTCAACCGCTCGCCGCACGTCGACAAGAAGTCGCGCGAGCAGTTCGAGATGCGGACGCACAAGCGCCTCCTCGACATCTTCGAGTGGACGCCTCAGACCGTCGACGCCCTCACCAAGCTCGAGTTGCCCGCCGGCGTCGAGGTCGAAATCCGGACGATGGGGAAGTAACCGTCCCGTCACAGACGAGACGAGGAACGAAACATGATTAACGGAATTCTGGGACGCAAGATCGGCATGACGCAGGTCTTCGACGCCGACGGCACGGTGGTGCCGGTCACGGTCGTTGAGGCCGGCCCTTGCCTGGTCGTCCAGCGCAAGACGAAGGACCACGACGGCTACGACGCCGTCCAGCTCGGGCTGGTCGGCCGCGTGTCGCCCCGCCGCCTCACGGCGGCCGCCAAGGGCCACTTCGAGAAGGCGGGCGTGCCGCCGGCGAAGACCCTCGGCGAAGTCCGCTGCGACGCCGACGAGAAGGCCGCACCCGGCGACAAGGTGCTCTGCGACATCTTTGCCGAGAAGGAGCACGTCGACGTCGTCGGCGTCTCCAAGGGCAAGGGCTTCCAGGGCGTCATGAAGCGCCACGGCTTCGCGGGCGGTGCCGCGACGCACGGCTCGATGTTCCACCGCGCGCCGGGCTCCATCGGCCCGTCCGCATTTCCCTCCCGCGTCTACCCGGGCACGCGCTCGTCGGGACGCATGGGCGGAAAGCAGACCACGATGAAGAATCTCATCGTCGTCCGCGTGGACACCGAGAACCACCTCATCTATCTCCGCGGCGCCGTCCCGGGGGCTCGTAACACGGTCGTGAAGATCGTGAAGAAGCTCTCCCGGAAGGCCGGCGGAGCGGCGGCGTAAGGAGCGGCCATGGTAGACAAGAAGACGAAGACCGCCGCTCCAAAGGCCGTCCCGGCGAAGAAGGCCGGCGCTCCGAAAACGGACGCCGCGAAGGCCGCCGCTCCGAAGGCGGACGCCCCGTCGCTGAAGGTCAAGGTGCGCAACCTCAAGGCCGAGACCGTCGGCGAGGCGACGCTGCCCGAAGAGATCTTCGGCGTGCCGTTCCGCCGCCACCTCGTGTGGGAAGTCGTCAAGCAGATCCGCGCGCGCGAGCACCGCGGGACCCACAAGACGAAGACCCGCGCCGAGGTGTCCGGCTCCGGCAAGAAGCCCTTCAAGCAGAAGCACACCGGCCGCGCCCGCCAGGGCGGCGGCCGCCCGCCGATCCACCGCCACGGCGGCACGGTGTTCGGGCCCGTCCCGCACTCCTACGCGCTCAAGGTGAACGCGAAGGCGAAGAAGGCGGCCCTGCGCTGCGTGCTCTCCGAGAAGGCGCGCGAGCAGAAGGTCGTCCTC
>JBBQDQ010000181.1:0-6969 GCA_038319835.1 Thermoanaerobaculia bacterium
TCATCGCGAGAATCGTCTTCGCGAAGACCTGCGAGTAGGTCGGCGCGGCGTCGCCCCCGGCAGCCGGCGCAGGCGTGCCGGGCTGGTGGAAGCGCGAAGGGTTTTCCTCGGCCTTGTCGTACCCGCGGCCCTTGTGCGTGAGGGCGTGGATCACGACGGGCGTCCCGTCCCTCGAGACGTCCTTCGCCCGGGCGATCGCCTCCTCGAGCTCCTTGTAGTCGTGCCCGTCGATCGGACCGACGTAGTGGAAGCCGAGCTCGTCCCAGACGAGGTTCGGGAAGAAGAGGCCCTCGACCGAGTTCTTGATCTTCTTCGCGAGGCCCCAGGCCGACTCGCCCTTCGGAAGCTTCTTGAAGAGGCCGTGGCCCTTCTCGGTCAGCTGCTTGTAGACCGGGTGCAGCTCGAAGCGGTTCCGCCAGTGGGCGATCCAGCCCACGTTCTCCGAGATCGACCAGCCGTTGTCGTTCAGGACGACGATCAGCCGCTTCGGCTTGATGTGGACGATGTTGTTGAGCGCCTCGTAGCTCGTGCCGGACGTCATGGCCCCGTCGCCCACGACGACGACCACGTACGGCTCGCTCGGATCGCCCTGGTGGGCGAGCGCGAGGCCGAGCCCGTACGAGAGGCCCGTGCCCGCGTGGCCGGCGGCGAAGGTGTCGTGGTCGCTCTCCATCGGCTCGGCGAAGCCCGAGAGGCCGCCCGGCTTGCGGATCGTCGCGAAGGCTCCCGCGCGGCCTGTGACGAGCTTGTGCGTGTAGCACTGGTTCGACGTGTCCCACACGAACTGGTCCTTCGGGCTCCAGAATGCGCGGTGCATCGCGAGCGTCAGCTCGACGACTCCGAGGTTGGAGGCAAGGTGGCCGCCGGTCTTCGTGATCGTCTCGACGATCACCTGGCGGCATTCCGCGGCGAGGCGGGCGAGCGCGTCGTGGTCGAGACGCTTGAGGTCGTCCGGCCCGCCGATGGATTCGAGAAGGGTCATCGAGGGTCCCCCGAAAGCGCACGATCATACAGGGACGGGCTCTCGCCACGCGCGATCGCGCTTCGTACGCGACGCGCGATGCCGAGCACCTCCGCGCGGCCAATCTTCGCTCCCGGGCCCTTCTCCTCGACCCTCGCGAGAGCGGCCCACGCGAGCGCGACGGGGAGAGCCGTGAACTCGAGGATTCCCGCGGGCGCGCCCGACCTGTGCAACGCCTCGATGTACTCCCCAGCGGAGGCGAGATCGCGCCGGGCGAGCGCGAAGACCTCGGCGCGGGGGACGTCCGAAGGCAGGTAGCGGCGCCCCTCGGCAGCGTCCTCGTCGGCGTCCTTCAGGATGTTCACGAGCTGGAGCGCCTCGCCGAAGATTCGGGCTCGCGCGCGGAGATCGGGAGCCGCCGTTCGGAGAGAAGATCCTTCGAGCAGGAAGAGCTCCGTAAGGAGCTCCCCTACGATCCCGGCGACCGTGTAGCAGTAATCCCGCAGGTCGTCGAGGGTTTGGAGCGTCAGCCCTCCGTCGCGTGTGCGCGCGACGAACCGGGCCATGCCCTCCGCCGAACGCGAGACGTGTGTCCGCAGGACCTCCCGCGCCTCCGGCGCGAGGGTCCGGAAAGCGTCGAAGACGAACGGCGTCTCGGCGATCAGCTCGCGGTAGCCCGCGTGAGGCGATGCTCCGGCCGCCGTCCACGAGCGGGCGCGGCGCTCGGCGTCTGCGTCCGTCCCGGAAGCGAGAAGCGCCGTGAAGTCGGCGAGAGCTGCGATGCGCTGCGCGGGTGCCCAGTGCGTCGCGTCCTCGAACGTGTCGGCGATCCGGAAGAGGAGGTACGCGACCGTCACCTGCCGCCGCACGGGCTCGGGGAGGGGCGGAATCGAGAGAGCGAACGTGCGGCTCGTCTTCTCGAGGAGGTCGAGGAGGTCGGCCACGCGCCCATGTTACCGGGGTACTCTCGTCCGCATGAAAGACGTCAGGCTCCCGCTGTCCCTGCTGCTGGCCCTCGGCCTTTCTACGACCGCGACGGCGGCGCCGCCGGCGTCCGTCGCGCCGTCCCTCGCCCCGCTGCGATTCGCAATCTCGTATTCGAAGGATCTCTTTCCCGGCCCCCTCGACGGCCGGGTCCTCCTCATCCTCTCGAAGGACGACAAGGCCGAACCGCGCAAGCAGATCGACATCGGCCTCAAGACGCAGCAGATCTTCGGAGTGGACGTGGACGGGCTCGCCCCCGGCGCCCCGGCCGTCGTCGACTCGGCGGTCCTCGGCTACCCGCTGGAAACCCTCGCGGCGATCCCGAAGGGCACATACGTCGTGCAGGCGGTCCTCCACAGGTACGAGACGTTTCGCCGGGCCGACGGCCACATCCTGAAACTGCCGATCGACCGCGGCGAGGGCCAGCACTGGAACCTCGCGCCCGGAAACCTGTTTTCGACGCCGAAAAAGGTCGAGTTGGACCCGTCCCGGGCCGCGACGGTCCCGATCCTCCTCGATCAAGTGATCCCGCCGATCCCCGAGCCGAAGGCGACGAAGTTCGTCCGGCACGAGCGTATTCGGAGCGAGCGGCTGTCCAAGTTCTGGGGGCGCGACATGTATCTCGGCGCCCATGTCCTCCTCCCGCTCGGGTTCGACGAGCACCCGGACGCCCGCTACCCGCTCGTCATCTTCCACGGGCACTTTCCGGAGACGATTTCGGGCTTCCGCGAGGAGCCGCCCGACCCAAACCTGAAGCCGGAATACAGCGACCGTTTCCGCCTCGAGGGCTACAACCGGATCGAGCAGGAGCAAGCCCACCAGCTCTACAAAGATTGGACGTCGCCCGGCTTCCCGCGCGCGATCGTCGTCGAGATTCAGCACGCGAACCCCTACTACGACGACTCGTATGCCGTGAACTCGGCGAACCTCGGCCCCTACGGCGACGCCATCGAGTACGAACTCCTCCCCTACCTCGAGAAGAAGTACCGCGCGCTCGGAGCCGGGTGGGCGCGCTTCGCGTACGGCGGTTCGACGGGCGGCTGGGAGGCGATGGCCGTCCAGGTCTTCTACCCCGACCACTACAACGGGATCTACGCGGCCTGCCCCGACCCGATCGACTTCCGCGCGAACACGGTCTTCGACCTCTACGCGGAGTCGAACGCGTACTTCCCCGACGCGCCGTGGAAACGGGTCCCGCGCCCCGGCCACCGCGACTCCTTCGGCCGCATTGCCGCGACGGTCGAGGACACGAACCGGCTCGAGCTCGTCCTCGGGGCGAAGGGCCGCTCGGGCGAGCAGTGGGACATCTGGCAGGCCGTGTACTCCCCCGTCGGCGCGGACGGCTACCCGAAGCCGATCTGGGACAAGAGGACCGGCGTCATCGACAAGGAGGTCGCGGCGTACTGGAAGGAGCACTACGACCTGACGCACATCCTGAAGCGGGACTGGGACAAGGGGCTCGGGAAGAAGCTCGAAGGCAAGCTGAACATCTTCGTTGGCGAGGCGGACAACTACTTCCTCAACAACGCAGTCGTCCTCGCCGAGGAGGTCTTGAAATCCGTGAAGAACCCTCCCTCCGGCGCGTTCGTCGACTACGAGCCGCGGGCCGAGCACTGCTGGAACGGCGACCACACCCGCCCGAACGCGATCTCGCGCCTGAGATACCACCAGTTCTTCCTGCCGAAGATCGTGGAGCGCATCAAGACGACAGCACCGCCGGGGGCGGACCTGAAAAGCTGGGACTACTAGAGAAGAGAAGGGGCCGGCTCGCGCCGGCCCCGAAAAACGAACTTTCTTAGAAGGTAAGAGCGCGGAGGCTTTCTCCCTCATTCGAAGAAATCTTCTCGTTCTTCCTAAACCTCATCATCCAGGTCCGCCGCGATGACCGGCGTCTCGTCGTCGAAGTAGAGCTCTTCCGTCTCCTCGGGCGCGGGCGGGATCTCCTCCCGCTCGAGGACGACGTTGCGGTAGTAGTCCATGCCGGTGCCGGCGGGGATGAGCCGCCCGACGATGACGTTCTCCTTGAGGCCCCGGAGAAGGTCCACCCGGCCCGCGATGGACGCTTCCGTCAGGACGCGCGTCGTTTCCTGGAACGACGCGGCCGAGACGAACGAGTCCGTCGAGAGCGACGCCTTCGTGATCCCGAGGAGCAGCGGGCGGCCCTGGGCGGCCTTGCCGCCGGCGTTCAGAATGCGCTCGTTCTCCTCGTTGAACCGGAAGCGGTCGACCTGCTCGTCGACGAGGAACTCCGTGTCGCCGACCTCCTCGATGCGGACGCTCCGCATCATCTGGCGGACGATGACCTCGATGTGCTTGTCGTTGATGCCGACGCCCTGCGAGCGGTAGACCTCCTGGATCTTGTCGGTCATGTACCGCTGCAGCTCCTTCTCGCCCTTGACCGCGAGGATGTCGTGCGGCGACGGATCGCCCTCGGTGAGCGGATCGCCCGCTTCCACCCTTTCGCCGTCCTGGACCATGACGTGCGCGCCGCGCGGGACGAGCATCTCTCGCTTCTGGCCGTCCTCGGACTCGACGACGACCTTCTGCTGGCCCTTGACCGTGCCCGCGTGGTGCACGACGCCGGAGATCTCCGTGATGACGGCCGGCTCCTTCGGGCGGCGGGCCTCGAAGAGCTCGACGACGCGCGGGAGACCGCCGACGATGTCGCGAGTGCGCTTCTTCTCGACGGGCTTCTTCGCGAGCGCGTCGCCGGGGTTCACGACGTCGCCGTCGGCCACCATGAGGTGCGACGGGATCGGGAGCGAGTACTTCTTCTCCTCGCCGTTCTTCCCTGTCACGACGAGCGTCGGCGACCGCTTCTCGGTCGTGCCGGTCGTCTCGACGACGATCTTCTGCGTGAGGCCCGTGACCTTGTCCGTCTCCTCGCGCAGGTTCTCGCCCTCGAGGATGTCCTTGTAGGAGACCTTACCCGCGATCTCCGACAGGATCGGTGACGCGAACGGGTCCCAGCTCACGAGCAGCTGGCCGGGCTTCACCTCTTCGCCCTCGGTCACCTTCAGCGCGGAGCCGTAGGCGAGCGAGTAGCGCTCCTTCTCGCGCCCCTTGGCGTCGAGGAGGACGAGCTTCGAGTTGCGGTTGACGACGACCTTCGTGCCGTCCTTCTTGTTGACCGTGTTCGCGTTGAGCAGCTTGATGATGCCGGGGTTCTTCGCGACGTGCTTCGCCGCTTCCGAGACCCGGGCGGTGCCGCCGTAGTGGAACGTCCGCATCGTCAGCTGCGTGCCGGGCTCGCCGATGGACTGGGCGGCGATGACGCCGACCGCCTCGCCGATGTCGACGAGGTCGCCCGTCGCGAGGTTGCGCCCGTAGCACTTGCGGCAGACCCCGCGCCGCGTTTCGCACGTGAGGACCGAGCGGATCTTGACCTTCTCGATGCCGGCTTCCTGGATCTTGCCGGCGAGCTCCTCGGTGATCGTGTCGTCCGCGTTCACGATCGCGTCGTCGGATGCCGGGTCGAACACGTCTTCCTGGACGAAGCGGCCCACGATGCGATCGCGGAGGGGTTCGAGGATCTCGCCGCCTTCGACGATCGCCGAGACGACGATTCCGTCGATCGTGCCGCAGTCCTCTTCCGTGATGATGACGTCCTGCGCGACGTCGACGAGACGGCGCGTGAGGTAGCCGGAGTCGGCCGTCTTGAGTGCGGTGTCGGCGAGGCCCTTGCGTGCGCCGTGCGTCGAGATGAAGTACTCGAGCACGGTGAGGCCTTCGCGGAAGTTCGAGATGATCGGCTGCTCCATGACCTCACCCGAGGGCTTCGACATGGGGCCGCGCATACCGGCGAGCTGCCGGACCTGCTCTTTCGAGCCGCGGGCGCCGGAGTCCGCCATCATGTAAATCGGGTTGAATTCCTGGCCGCCGACGCCGTCGGAGTTTTTCATCTCCTTGAACATCGCCTCGGCGACGGACTCGGTGATGCGGTGCCAGATGTCGATGATCTTATTGTGGCGCTCGCCGTCCGTGATGGCGCCCTGCTGGCGCTGGTTCTCGACCTCGAGGACTTCCTTGCGCGCGCGGTTCACGAGCTCGGCCTTGTTGCCCGGGACGCGCATGTCGTCGACGCCGATCGAGATGCCGGCGCGGGTCGCGACCGTGAAGCCGAGGGCCTTGACGATGTCGAGGATCTCGACCGTGCGCTCGAGGCCGTACGTCACGAAGCAGTAGTTGCCGAGGTCCTGCAGGCCCTTCTTCTTGAGCGTGCCGTTCAGGAACGGCAGCTCGGGCGGCAGGTTCGCCGAGAGCAGGACACGGCCGACCGTCGTCTCGATCCGCGTGCGGTTGCAGGCGATCGGGTCCGTGTGGACGATGTCCTGGTCGTTGAGGACCTGGCTCTCGAGGTCGATGAGGCTGCCCGTGAAGCGCACGGCGATCCCGGCGTGCGTGTCGACCTCGCCCGCGTCGTGCGCGAGGGTGACTTCGTCGAAGCTCGAGAACACGCGGCCCTCGCCCTTGCACCCTTCCTTGCGGCGGGTGAGGTAGTAGAGGCCGAGAACGAGGTCCTGCGACGGCACCGTGAGCGGCTTGCCGTGCGCGGGCGACAGGATGTTGTGCGAGGACAGCATCAGGACCTGCGCCTCGACCTGCGCCTTCGGCGAGAGCGGGACGTGGACGGCCATCTGGTCGCCGTCGAAGTCCGCGTTGAACGCCGCACAGACGAGCGGGTGGATCTTGATCGCCTTGCCCTCGATGAGGACGGGCTCGAAGGCCTGGATGCCGAGGCGGTGGAGCGTGGGCGCGCGGTTCAGGAGGACCGGGTGCTCCTTGATGACTTCCTCGAGGGCGTCCCACACCTCGTTCGGCGCCTGCTCGACGAGCTCCTTGGACGCCTTGATGGTCGACGTGATCCCCTTCTGCTCGAGCCGGTGGTAGATGAACGGCTTGAACAGCTCGAGGGCCATCTTCTTCGGCAGGCCGCACTGGTGGAGCTTGAGCTCCGGCCCGACGACGATGACGGAACGGCCCGAGTAATCGACGCGCTTGCCGAGGAGGTTCTGCCGGAAGCG
>JBBQDQ010000182.1:0-6964 GCA_038319835.1 Thermoanaerobaculia bacterium
CCGCGGTGGAGGTTTGTGGCGCGGGCGTAGTAACCGAGGCCGCTCCACTCGGCGAGGACGGCACGTTCGGGCGCCCGAGCCAGCGCCTCGACGGTGGGGAAGCGGCGCCGGAAGCGCTGCCAGCGCGGGGCGACCACCTCGAGCGTCGTCTGCTGCGCCATGACCTCCGAGAGCCAGATCGCGTACGGGTCCCGCGTCGCGCGCCACGGCAGGGCGCGGGCGTGCGCGCGGTACCAGCGCGCGAGGCGGCGCGTGACGCCGCGCGCTGCGGACTTCGTCACCGCCCGAGACTAGTACTTCGACGACGCGACGCCGCCCGGAGAAAGGCCGCCTTCGCGTCCGGACGGGTCTCGAGCTGGTCCGTCGCCCGGAGGACGATGTGCAGGCCCGCGGACGCGGCGAGGCTCTCGCGGGAACGCGCGAGCACGTGGACGGGCGCGTTCCCCGGCCGGACTGCGGTCGTCGTGCGCTCGGCGCCCGTGGCCGCCCGGCACGAATGGCCTCCCTGGGACCGTTCGAGGACGAGAAGCGGCCCTTCCTCCGCGCTCAGGGCGAGGTGGCCTCCGAGGACGACGAGCGACGCGAGTGCGATGCCAGGCTGCATGAGCCCTCCCCAGGCACGAACGCGACCGACCGATGCCGGCCGCGAGTCTTCTCATTCTGGTTCACTTCCCCGAATGAGTCTAGGATCGCGTCTCAATGGACCTCGACTGGGAAGGCCTGACCGTCGCGTTCGCCGCGCGCTCGAAGCTGATGAACCACTTCCTCGACCGCGCTTCGGGCGACGTCCACGCGCACCTGAACGGCTCGCCCGAGCTCCGCGAGGCGCTCCTTCACGAGCGCTCCGGGCGCTACCTCCGGATCCCGAAGTCCACGCCGGACGTCGATGCCGTCCGGTGTCGGCAGTTCGCCCCTTCGATGAAGAGCGAGTCCGCGCGGGAGGAAGCGCTTGCGGCGCTGGGCGCGGACGGTCCGAACGCGTTCCGCGAGGCCCTGATCGCGTCGCCCGAGGACGAGAAGGCCTGGTTCGTGTTCCGGGACCGGCGCGTGCGCGAGGAGCTTCGCGTGTGGCTTCTCGCACAAGGGGTGCGCATCGGCCCCGCCGGCTGACGTCAGTCTAGGACGTTCCGGAGCTTGATGAGCCCCTGCCGGATCCGGGTCTTGATCGTCCCGAGGGGTTGTCCGAGCCGTTCGGCGATCTCGACGTGCGTGAGGCCCTTGAAGAACGCGAGCTCGACCGCTTCGCGCTGGACGGGCGACAGCGACGCCATCGCTTCGCGCACCGCGTCGCGGGTCTGGCGGAAGGACGCGACCGCCTCGGGGCCCGCCTCCTCGTCCAGCGGGTCGAGCTTCACGGCGGGATCGTCGAACGAAATCGTCCGGTCCTCGCGCCGGTGGCGGGAGCGGAGTCGGTCGATCGCGCGCGAGCGCGCGACCGTGAAGATCCACGCGGGCGGCGCGCCACGCGAGGGGTCGTACCGGTCGGCCTGGCGCCAGACCTGCCAGAAGACGTCGAGCGCGACGTCCTCGGCTTCCTCGGGGCGTTGGAGGATTTTCCACACGAGGGAGTAGACGGGGGAGGAGTAGCGCTCGTAGAGGGCGTCGAGGGCCGTGGAATCGCCCCGCTTGATGCCCTCGACGAGCTCGAGGTCGGTCGCCGGCGGCGCCTCTTCCGGCCGGGGCGCGGGGGCGGCGTCCTCGCTCATCGTTCGCAGCGAGACTAGCAGGCGGGCGGCGGACCGAACGCGAGGCGTGCGAAGCGGCTCGGGACGTGGAAGTCCGGCGGGCTTGCCCGCAAGGTCGGCGAGAGGCACAGAAAATGGGTCGTCCGGCCGCGCGCGATCCGGTACGCGTTGCCCCGGCGCTCCTCGCGGTCGGCCGGGGGCCTGCCGCCGGGCAGGGACGTCCACGGGATCCGCAGAAGGCAGCGCCATCGCACCCATTCCGAAGGCGGACGCCGGTTCGGATCTCCGGAGATCACCGCGGAGACGCCGGCGAGACCCTCGCCCGGCGCCAGCTGCCAGGTCGCGCGGCTGTCGTCCGGGTTCCGGACGCGGGCGCCGGAGAGGGCGCCCGCCGGGTTCCCGCCGATCTCCTGGTAGAGCGACGGGGTCCCCGGAGAAGCGAGGAACAGCTCGACGCATTCATCCCGGAAGACGTCGCCGCCGGGCGGCTGCCCCACGAGCAGCGGCGGCTCGCCCGGCGACTCGAAGAGGGCCAGAAAAGCGCGCGCGTCGAACCCGAACCGCACCGTGGTCGCGGCAGACGGGCCCGGTCCGCCGCTCACGTCCGCCAGCACGTGGGCGGGAGCGTTCGCGAGCGCATCTTCCGACACGAGGCGCGGCACGCGAACGACCGCGGGCGGGCTCACCAGCGCCCCACCGAGGTCCGCAGGGCCGCGAGGAGGGCTCGCGCGGCGGCCTGGGCGCCGGTGAGCGCGCGCTCCGAGTCCGCGAGCAGGGGCGGCAGGAGCCGCAGCGCCTCGCGCCGCCGCGCCGCGGGCAGCGCACCCGCGGTGAGGCGCACGAGTGCGATCAGCTCGGCGCGGTCGTGGGCGCGGCCGGCCGTCTCCTGGAATCGCTCCAGCAGCGGGAGGAGCCGGATCGAGCCGGGCAGGCGCGCGAACTCGAGGCCGTAGCGCAGGTCGCGGGCGTCGATCCGGGTCTCGTGGATGTTCCCGTCTTCTGGCACTCCGCGCTCGAGGAGGCGGCGCGCGCGCCGGACGAGGCGCCGCCGGACCGCCTGTTCGAGGCGGCGTTCGCGGCGCCCGCCGTCGGTGTCCGCGAGCGGGGACGCGAGCACGGCAAGGGCTGCGTCGCGAACCGCGAATTCCCGGCGCAGGGCGGCGAGGAGATTGTCGAGGCGCTCCGCGGAAGCGGCTGCACCCGCGGAGCGCTCCAGCCGGTCCGCGAGCCGCTCGGCGGACGGGTGGCGGCGCGCGTCGCGCCGAAAGCGGGCTCTCAGGAGGGCCGCGGCGACCTCGTGCGTCCGCCGCGCGCCGAGCGCGCGCCTGAGGTCGCGTGCCGCGGACTTGAGACCGGCCCCCGACCCTTTTGCGGGCACGTCCTGGGTGAGGCGGGCGAGCGAGACCGTGCGCCGGAGCGCGACGCGCACGGCGTGCAGACGTTCGCCGCGCGGCAGCCCGGCGGCTCCCGCGAGCAGCGCCTCGAGCGCGGAGCGGCGCTTTGAGAGCGCCGCCGTGAGCGCGGGAATGCGGCGGCGCGCGCCCTCCACGTCAGCCCTCGGAGGCGTCGTCACGGCCCGAGAAGAGCGCAAGCTGGTCTGTGTTTGTGTCGTACTCGAAGATCTGGATCGCGCGGCCCCAGTTCACCATCGTGTCGAGGAGCTCGGAGGCGCTCACGGTCGGGAGGCTCGCCGCGAGCACGTCGCGGAGCGCCTCGCCGGGCATCGGCGTGTCCGGGTCGCGCGCGAGCTCGCGCACGAGAAGGCAGAACGTCCCGAGGGAGAGGATCTGCGGCCGGAGGAGCAGGATCTTCCCGTCGTAGGGCGCCGCGACGACCTTCTTTCCCAGGTCCGTGAGGAGGACGTCGTTCTTCGGCGTGTCGACGAGGTCGAGGAGCTCGGCCGCCTTCACGACCGTCAGCGTGCGGCCGAAGTCGTACTCGGTGATCGCGTCCACGGCGAAGAGGTTCATCGAGCCGCCGGCGTCCGCGAGGATCTCGAGCAGGCCGAGGATCTCGCCCATGCGCGCCGGAGGAAGAGGGATGAGCGGGGTCTCGGCGCGGCGGCCGGGCGCGGGCGCGGCGGCGGCCTCCTCTTCGGGGAGATGGACGCCCGTCACGACGTCGTGGATGTGCTCGACCATCCTCAGGAACTCGGGGTGCCGGTACTCGCGCGGGTGCGGGAGCGTGTTCACGATCTCCCGCCGCACGGTGCCGGGATTCGCGCCGAGGACGATGATGCGGTCCCCGAGGAAGACGGCCTCCTCGATGAGATGCGTGATGAGAAGGACCGAGGAGAGACCCGTCAGGCGTTCCGTGAAGAGCCGGTAGACCTCCGTGCGGAGGAGCTCGGCCGTCAGAACGTCGAGCGCGGAGAACGGCTCGTCCATGCAGAGGAGCTCGGGTCGCCCCACGAGGGCGCGCGCGATTCCCACGCGCTGCTTCATGCCGCCGGAGAGCTCCTTCGGGAACGCCCGCGCGTGCCCGGCCAGGCCGACGGCCGCGAGGACCGCCTTGACGCGCTCGTCCGCATCCGCGGCGTCCGTAGCGCGGCCGGTGAGCCCAACGCGGACGTTCTCCTCGACCGTGAGCCACGGGAAGAGCGCGAAGTTCTGGAAGACGACGGCGGCGCCGGGATGGATGCCGACGAGCGGCTTGCCGTGCTGGAGGACCGTGCCCGAGGACGGCGGGATGAGGCCAATGAGAATCCTCAGGAGTGTCGATTTTCCGCAGCCGGACGGGCCGAGAACCGCGACGACCTCGTTGGGGCGGACCTCGAAGTCGATGCCCTTGAGGATCACGCGGGATCGGCCGCCCTCGTCCTCGAAGGACTTGTCGACGCCGCGCGCCGAAGCGATCGGAGGGGCGGGGGCGGGCACCGGATTCGCGCTCATCGGTTGAGAGCGTACTTCGTCTCGGCCAGGCGCGAGAGCCGCCGCCAGACCGTGCGGTTGATGAGGACGAGGGCGAACGACATCGTGAGGACTCCGGCCGCGAGGAGCGGGAAGTTCGCCTCGCGCGTGGCTTTCGTGATGAGGGACCCGAGCCCGAACGTCTCGAGCGTGCGCCCTCCCGATGTGAGCGTTTCGGCGACGATCGACGCGTTCCAGGCGCCTCCGGCCGCCGTGATGAGGCCGGTCACGAGGTACGGGAAGACGGCCGGGAGGAAGAGCGCCTTCCAGCGCGCGCTCCCGGCCACGCGGTAGACGTCCGTCGCTTCGACGAGGTCCGGGGGGACGGCGCTCGCGCCCGCGAGGACGTTGAAGAGGATGTACCACTGAGCGCCGAGGAGCATGAGGACCGCCGCGATGACGCCGAAGGGGACGTGGAACGCGAGGAGCGCCCCCGTCACGAGCGGGAAGAGCATCGGCGCGGGGAAGGACGCCACGATCTGGACGACCGGCTGGAGCCTCCGGGACCACACGGGGGAACGTCCGACGAGGATCCCGACCGGAACGGTCCAGGCGACGGCGAGCACGAGCGCGCCGAGCGTTCTCAGGAACGTCGCGCCGAGAGCGGCCACGAGGACGAGCCAGTCGTGAGCCCGCACCGCCGAGAGGAGCCGCACGAGCTTCCACACGCCGAAGAGGGCCGCGGCGCCGGCCGCGAGCCCGACGACGAGGAGAAGGACGGCGCGGGCGCGGGCACCGGCGTCCTCGCCCCCTGGCGCCGGCTCCGGAGGCGGGGGAAGGGGAACGGTGGGCGGCCTCGCGCGGCGGCGGCGGCGCAGGCGCATCCGCCGGAGGATCGCCGAGCGGCGGACGAGGTCGAGGACCCACGAGCGCGCCTCGGGCTCACCCGAGACTTCCGCGGCGCGGAAGCGCTGCGACCACGCGACGAGCGGTCGCCAGAGGAGCTGGTCGACCGCGACGATCATGACGGTCATCGCGAGGACGGCCCAGGCCATCGCGGCCCGGTCGCCCTTTTCGATCGCGACGGCCATGTACGAGCCCACGCCCGGCAGCCGGAAGTCGCGGTCCCCGAGCGTGAACGCCTCGTTGACGGTCAGGAAGAACCAGCCGCCCGCCATGGACATCATCGAGTTCCACACGAGGCCGATGACGGACGAGGAGACCTCGACGGTCCTGAAGCGCTTCCAGAAGGAGAAGCGGTGGATGCGCGCGACCTCGCGGAGCTCGTTCGGGATCGAGCGCAGGGACGCGATGTAGGAGAAGGTCATGTTCCAGACCTGCCCCGTGAAGATCATCACGATGCACGCGAGCTCGAGCCCGACGTTCGTTCTCGGGAAGAGCGCGACCATCCCGAGGACGAGTCCCGGCAGAAAGCCGAGGACGGGAATGCCCTGGCCGATGTCGAGGAGCGGGATGAGGATCTTCTCGGCGCGCTTTCCATGCGCCGCGATCGTCCCGTACACGAGGGTGAAGACGAGCGAGAGGAGGTACGCGGCGAACCCGCGCGACAGCGAGAGGAGCGTGTAGCCGGGCAGCGCCGAGGGCGACAGGTCGATCTCGACCGTGGGCCGAATCGGCGCCTCCCAGCGCTGGGCGAGCGCGACGACGCCCGCGACGAGTGCGCCTACCGCGACGAGGATCAGCGCGTCCACGGCCGCGCCGGAGACGCGCCGGACGGCTCCGCCGGCCCGCGTCGTCAGGAGCGCGGTCTCCGCGGCAGGATGAGGCTGCGTCCCCCGGCTTCGGTCATGGGATCCGCGAGCGGAAGATCCGGCTCGGGGAAGCCGACGTGCCAGCCCTGCGCCCGGTCGACGCCGAGCTCGGGGAGGATCTCCATGACGTCCTCGGACTCGACGCCCTCGGCCACGGTCTTGACGCCGAGGCCGCGGCAGATGCCGGCCATCCCGCGCACGAACACGCGGTTCGCCTTCTCCCGCGGCAGGTCGCGGACGTAGCTGATGTCGAGCTTGAGGGACGAGACGGGCAGCTCGCGCAGGTAGCGGAACGAGGAGAACCCCATCCCGAAGTCGTCGAGGGCGAAGCGGAAGCCCTCGGACGTGAGCGCGAGGGTGAAGTCGCGGACGCGGTCGAAGTCGCGCAGGGCCGCCGTCTCCGTGATCTCGAACGTGACGCGCTCGGGACGGATCCCCTTGGCGCGCGCGAGGCGCGAGATGTCGGCGACGAGCGTGTCGTCGTCGAAGTCGAGCCCGGACAGGTTGATCCCGATCTCGAGCTCGGGGCTCACGCGCTTGCGTGCGGCCGCGAGGGCGTCGAACGCCGCCGTGATGACGGCGCGGTCGATCGCGGTCACGATCCCGAAGCGCTCGGCCGCGCCGAGGAACTCGCCGGGGAGCGCGATCCTGCCGTCCG
>JBBQDQ010000183.1:0-6781 GCA_038319835.1 Thermoanaerobaculia bacterium
GTACGCGCTCGCGGTCGTCGCGTTCGAGTTCCTCTCGGGCCGCGTGCCCTTCATCGCGGACTCGCCCCTCGCCGTCCTCCACCAGCAGGTCACGGCGCCGCCGCCGCCCCTCTCGACCGTCCTGCCGGGCAGCCCGGCCGCCGCCGACGCCGTCCTCGCGAAGGCTCTCGCGAAGAAGGCCGAGGAGCGCTACCCGACGTGCGGCGCGTTCGTGCGCGCCCTCGGCGAAGCGCTCGGGGTTCCGAGCGCCGCAGCCACCGTCCCGCAGGCGGCGGCCGACGCCGAATCGCAGCTCCGGACGGTCGCGACGAATGATTTCGGCACACCGCCGCTCGCCGCGCCCGCCTCCGTGCCGGCGCCGGGCGTGGACCCGACGAAGCGCACGAAGTGGGCGATCGCGGCGATCCTCCTCGTGAGCGCAGCCGGCGGAGCATTCGTCCTGCTCCGCGGCATCGGCCGCCCGTCCGCGTCGACCGGCGCCGATGCCAAGCCGACGCCGGAGATTTCGGCGAGTATGAAAGAGACCCCGGCGGCGGCGGCAGTGAGCGCTTCGGCGGACGCTGCGGCAACCTCCACGTCCGAAGCTCCTTCGAAGGTGAATGAGGCACAGGCCCCCGGGACCGCGTCGGCCGAACCCGAGCCGACGCCACACTCACCACTCGAAGAAGATCCCCGCGTCGTTTCCCGGAGCCCTTCCGGCCGCTCGACGCGCCCGGATGCCGCTCCCGCGCGTCCGAAGCCGGCATCGTTTCCTCCCCTCCTCTCCGGCGCCTCGTTCTCGGGCGACACGCAGCTCTCCGCCGCGTGGCAGGCGCTCGACACCCACGGCCGTTCACGCCTGACGCGCGAGGACTACGTGAACGCGATGGGGGCGGCGCGCGAGGTGCTCGCGACCCGGCCGACCGCGGAGGTGCGTTTCCTCGACGCGTACGCGCGCGCAGGCGTCGCCTACGCCGACGGTCGCAACGCGGAGGCCTGGCAGCTCCTCACGATGGCCCTCCGGAACTCCGGCCCCGCGGCCGAGACGCGCGTCATGCGCTTCGTCGCCGAGGAGGTCCACGCGATGGGCCCGAACCCCGGCCCGGACGCCGAGTGGGTCATGGGCCTCGCCTTCGGGGACGCGCGCGGCGAGCTCCGCAGCGAGATGGACAAGGCCCAGCAACGCGCTCCGGGCTCCCCGCGGGTGCAGGAAGCCCGGGCGATTTCCGGCCGTTAGTCCTAATTCTTCAGCGTGTCGCCGGCCTTGAAGCCGCTGCCCGAGACGGCAGTGGCCGTCGAGAGGCGCGGGCCCTTCACGGCCATGACCCTCACGCGCCCGACCTTCGTCTCGTCCGCGCCGAGCACCTCGCCCGTGTCCGGGTCCTTGATCTGCTTGCCGACGCGGTAGACCGTGAACTCGTCGCCTTCCTTCACGCCGCCCTCGGAGCCGGCGTTGATATACAGCGTGCCGCCCTCGACGTTCGCGATCTTGCCGACGAGGCCGGAAGAGTCGCCCTTGCCGCCCATGCCGGACGTCTTGACGTCCGCCTTCGCGAAGGACGCCGCGAGCTTCTGGACGACGGGCCGCATGAGCTTGTCGACCTTGCCGTGGTCCGAGGCGCCGCCGCCGGCGCCCATCACGTACACACTCGCGTCAGACGTCTCGTCACGCGCGGAGTCCGCCCACACGATCTCTCCGGTGGACGTCGAGAACGCGCGCGCGTCGAGCGCCGCCTCGGCCTTCTGCGACCTCACGCTCACGGACGGAATCCCGAACCGGCCGAGCCCGCCCGGCACGCTGGCGCCCCGATCCGTGGTGCCGAGCTCCGTGACGGCGCCGGCGATCAGGTACTCGACGCCGAGCATCTTCCCGATCTTCACGGCCGTGCGCGGGTCGATGTCGCCCGACAGGGAGAGGTTCTTCTCCTGCATGATCGCGGCGAGCTGCTCGCGCTCGATCACGCGGTACCTGCCGGTCTTGACGAGCTCGGTCACGAGCATGTCCTGCGCGCCGCGCCCGGCCTCGTACCACGTCCACGAGTAGTGGGACGCCTTGTTCTTGAACTCGAGGACGGCCACGCGCGGCTTGTTGCTTTGCGCGAAGGCCGGCGCCGAGAGGAGCGCGAGCAGGGAAAATGCCGAGACGATTCGCTTCATCGTGTCACCTCTTGAACTTCTGAACGTTATTCTAGAACGATGGACGGCGACGCGCCCGGAACGCCAGGCGGTCCCCCTGCGGGCGTGGGACCGGGACACTTCAGGGGAAAGCCGTGAAGGACCTCCTCGACCTCGTGATCGTCGGCGCGGGCCCGGGCGGCATCGCGCTGGGCGCCGAAGCCGCGGCCGCCGGGATCGCGCCGAAGAGGAATGCGCGCGCTCCGCGAAGGGCATCTCGACTGCCCAATCTCCCCGCGCCGCCCGGTCGCGACCTGAGCACGCGTTAACACGGGCCTTCCGGTACACTCCGCCGCGTGAAAAATCTGACGCCACCGGCGAAAAACGAACGCAGGACGGTGATCCGGGGTTCGGGGATGTACGTCCCGCCGCAGGTGGTCACGAACGCGATGCTCGGCCGGATCATGGACACGACGGACGAGTGGATCGTGCCGCGCACCGGGATCAAGGAGCGCCGGTTCGTCACCGCCGGCGTCGGCTCGGCCGAGATCGGCGCGAAGGCCGCCGAGGCCGCGCTCGCCGACGCGGGCGTCGCCGCGTCGGACATCGACCTCATCGTCTTCGCCACGATGACGCCCGACCACTACTTTCCCGGCAACGGCGGCCTCCTCGGGGCCCGCCTCGGCCTCAGGGCGACGCACGCGCTGGACATCCGAATGCAATGCGCGGGGTTCCTCTCGGGCCTGCAGACCGCGGACGCATTCATCCGCTCCGGGATGTACGACCGCGTCCTCCTCGTCGGCTCGGAGGTCCACAGCGGGCTCATGCCGTGGCCCGAGTCCGTCTGGGACGTCATGCTCGGAAAGACCGCCGAACCATGCGACCCCTTCTGGTACGAGCGCGCGACCGCCATGCGCGACCGCGCGGTCCTCTTCGGCGACGGTGCGGGCGCGATGGTCCTCGAGGCAAACACGACAGGCGACGGGCGCGGGTTCCTGGGCTTCGCGATGTACACGGACGGTGAGCACTGGGACAAGCTCTACGTGCCGGGCGGCGGCTGCAAGTCGCGGCCGTTCTTCACGCCCGAGATGTTCGAGAACCTCGGGACGATCCCGATCGTCGAGGGACGCCAGGTCTTCCGGCTCGCGACGACGCTCATGCCCGCCGCGGTGCAGGACCTCCTGGCGGCCCACGGCAGGACGGTCGCAGACGTCGACCTCTTGCTCATGCACCAGGCGAACCTCCGGATCAACGAGGCGGCTCAGAAGGTGCTCGGCCTGCCGGACGAGAGGGTCTTCAACAACATCCAGAAGTACGGCAACACGACCGCCGCGACGCTCCCGATGGCGTACCACGAGGCGAAGCTCGCGGGGAAGGTCACGGGCGGCAATCTCGTCGCCTTCACGGCCCTCGGCGCGGGCCTCCACTGGGGCGCGGGGATCGCGGTCGTCTAGGCGGGATCAGGCCTCGCCGTCGCGCTCGTCCTCGAGGCGCTCGGACGAGAGGAGCGCCGGCGCGTCCGAGAGCTCGGGACGCTGGCCGGCGAGCGCGACGACGGCCGCGATCGGCTCGCCGAGGAGGACGATGCGGTCGCGCACGCGCTCCTCGGCCTCGGGCCCGGCGGCCGCGGCGGCCTCCGCGAGCTCGATCTGGGCGCGGCGCATCCGAGTCGCGATCTTGAGCGCGAACGGCCGGCCGCCGCCCGTCTCGATCCCCGCGCGGCCCGCGGCCCGCGCGACGCCCGACAGGCCGTGGACGAGCGCGTCGAGGAGCGGCGAGTCGTGCTCGAGGTCCTCGAGCGAACGCTCGAGCACGCTCTCGACGGGGTTCCAGAGGACGCGCGTCCACTCCCCGCGCCCCTTCTCCGCGTCCTCGCGCATCCACCCGACGAGCGCGCCGGCCCACGGGCCGAGCGCCGGGAGGTCGGCCCGCGCCGCCGCCATCACACGGACGAGAGGCCGGAGCACACGCCCACCCGCCTCCTCGAAGAGGCCCGCGTGCGCGACGTGGCGGAGTGACGCGACGAACGGCCGCGCCGAGTGCGCGTAGAAGCCGGGCATCTTGCGGTCGCGGGCGGCCACGAGGACGTCCGCCCAGAGGTCGAAGAACGCGAGCGCCACGGACGGCGAGCCGCGCTTGACGACTGCGACGCGCAGCTCGGCGAGCCACGGCGTCACGAGGAGCTGGAAGATCTGGTCGTGGGTCTCTCCCGCGAGCGCCGTGAAGCGCGTCGAGACGTGCCCGAGCGACGTCGCGACGACGGACGCCGGGCTCTGGGCGAGGACGTTCTCGAGGACGTCGTGGACCGTCACGAGCGGGTCGTCCGTCTCGACCGGGTAGACCCGGAACGAGAAGATCAGGTCGTTCAGGACGTCGAGCCGGCCCTGCGTCGTCGCGCCCGCCCCGAGGAGCCGGTCTTCCTGCGCCGCGAGGTAGGCCGCGTCGACGTGCGCGAGCGAGTTCTCGAGGAGGCTCTCCTGCGTCAGGAGGCGCGGAATCCTCTGGAACAGGCGCGCGAGGCCGAGGATGCAGCCCCCGAACTCCAGGACGCCGCCGGAGGAGAGCATGAAGATCGCCGCCGCGTTGTGCGAGACGAGCGGCAGGTGCGCCACGAGGAGCGCGAGGCAGGCCGCGACGATCGTCACGATCGCGCCGGACACGGCCGTCCGGAAGTCCTCGTCGGCAAGGATCATCGACCCGAGGTGCGAGCGCTGGACGGCGGTTCCGAGCGTAAGCGACAGGATGAGGACCGAGCCCGCCATCGCGACAACGGCCGCGAGGACCGACGCGATCGTCGCGAGAAGGTAGGTGAACGGGACCATGTCCTCGGACTGCGGCGCCCGGAGGTCCGTCCCGGCCGCCGCCACGATGAGGCCCGCGATCTGGAGCGCGACGCCCGCGAGAAGGAGGCCCGCGACGAGCCGGCGCCGTCCCGCGCCCGCGTCGGGAGCGGCGCTCACGCCGGCTTGAGGGCCACGGACGACCCGACCCAGGTGAAGTCCTTGTTGAAGTCGACGCCGAGCATCTTCCCGCGCGAGAGACGGCAGAGGTTCAGCGCGAGCGTGGGCACGGCCTCGCCGTCGGGACGGAAGAACATCATGCGGACCTCGACCTTCACGCCGCCGCCATCCACGGCCGTCAGGCACGGGTCGTATGCGATCTTCTCCATCAGCACCCAGTGCGCCCGCTCGGCCTCCGGGATCCGCGCCACGTCCGCGGGCGTCGGATCCACGTTCACGCCGCCGCCCGCGAACGAGAAAAGCGGCTTCAGGACGTAGCGTTCCCCGACGTCGTCCGGCACCGGCCCGAAGGCGGACAGGATCGTCGCCTTCGGGGCCGTTTCGTGCGCGAGGAGAGGGAGACAGGCCTTCGACCACGTCCAGTACCAGTTCGGGTGCGGAACCCAGCGGACGTCGAGCTCCTCGCGGAAGTCGAACGGCAGCGCGGCGCCGGTCTGGATGAGCTCGTCGAAGACGATGCGGTTGTAGATGCGCTTTACGGGGACGCGCCGGCCGTTCACGTCGCGGAAGAGCCGGCGGCCGTCCTTCACGAGCGCGCGCGGGTCGACGCTGTCGACGCCGAGGAGCACCCGCGTCGCCGCGAAGTCGATCGCCGTCTTCTGCGCGTCGGGCTCGAGGTCGAGGAGGACGACCTCGGCGGGGTCCTCGCCGCCGACGATCGTCCGGCGGAGCAGGTCCACGAACCCGGCCCGATCGAGGCCCGAGAAGTAGGGGCTCCACGCGCCCTTCGGGAGGCCGGGCACGCGCTCGAGAGCGGCGTTCCAGGCGTCCGCCTGGAGCACCTCGAACGCCGAGAGCGACGGGAAGCCCTGCAGCTCGATGAGGCGCGGAACGAGCTGCCCCTCGTGCCGGACGACGGCAAAGTCCACCTGCGTGAGGGACGGAAGCGCGTCCATCCCCGGCGTCGCCCAGCGCGCCGGGATCGAGCTCTTCGCCCGCGCGAGAAGCTCCGGCGCGGAGAGCTGCACCACGATCTCGCGAGCCGCCTTCGCGAGCGCCGCGTCGAGCTCCGGCGTGAGGAAGACCGGCGTCTCCGCGAGGCGGAATCCCGCCGCGCGGCCGGTGAGCCGCACGAGGTCGTCCGCGTAGGAGGCCGCGAGAGCGGGAGTGAAGGCCGCGTTGAACGCGCGGCGGTGGCCCTGATGCATGGGCGCGGAGTTTACCCTCGCGCCGCCTACACGTTGAACTTGAAGAGCATGACGTCCCCGTCCTGGACGACGTAGTCGCGCCCTTCCTGGCGCACGACGCCCGCCTCGCGCGCGATGGCCATCGAGCCCTGCCTCACGAGGTCCTCGTACGCGACCGTCTCGGCCTTGATGAAGCCCTTCTCGAAGTCCGAATGGATGACGCCGGCCGCCTGCGGGGCCGTGTCGCCCGCGTGGATCGTCCAGGCGCGCGCTTCCTTCTCGCCGGCCGTGAAGTAAGTCCGGAGGCCAAGGAGGTGGTATGCCGCGCGGATGAGCCGGCCGACGCCGGACTCGTCGACGCCGTGCGATGCGAGGTACTCCTTTGCGTCCTCGGGCGACAGCTCGCCGAGCTCGGCCTCGATCTTCGCGGAAATCGCGACGGCCTCCGAGCCGCTGTGCGCCTCGGCCCACGCGCGGACTTTCTTCACGAGTGGAAGGTCGTCCGCGTGCGCGAGGTCCGACTCCGCGACGTTGCAGGCG
>JBBQDQ010000184.1:0-6774 GCA_038319835.1 Thermoanaerobaculia bacterium
ATCTCCGACATGATGCAGGACTCCATCGACGAGCCGGACCCGTCCCTCACGGCACGCGACCTCATCCGGAAAGAGCCGATCGTGGCGTACCGCGAGGAGACGTGCCGGGAAGCCGCCGAGCGCATGGCGGTGTCGGGAATCGGCCGGCTGCCGGTCCTGTCGAACGACGGGGAGAAGCGGCTCGTGGGGATCATCACCCGCAGCGACCTCCTGATGCCGAGGCGCGCGCGCTTCGAGGAGGAGATCATCGGCCACAGGTAGGAGGGGGCGCTCTGAGGCGGCGTGGCCCCGCTCATGTGGGGGCTTCACATGGTGCACAGCGGAATCATCCGCGTCTTCCGCGCCGACCTCCGGCGCTTCATCGGCTCGGCCCTGCGCAACCGGATTTCCGCCTTCCTCGCCGGGGTCGGCGTGACAGCCGTCCTGCAGAGCAGCACCGCCACGGGGCTCATGACGACCCTCTTCGCGGCGGACGAGTTCGTGGCCTTGGTACCGGCGCTCGCCGTGATGCTGGGGCCAACGTCGGCACGACGCTGATCGTGAATGTTCTGTCGTTCGACGTCTCGGCCGCAGGGACCTCAAGAGGATCCATTCCCATCTCTGCTCGGCGGCGTACCCGGTCCTCGATCGGGCGGGGGAGCTGCGCTCGAGCCGGCTGAGGGATGCCAAGGACCTCGCCGGGGAGCGTTCCGAACGCGCAGGCCGCTCGGCCGCCCGGCCCATGACCTCCTCGAGACCCTGCAGCCGGGCGACGTCGCGGGTGCCCGCACGACCTTCGCCGCCTTCGCCCGTGGGCTCGAGCGGCACATCCGCTTCGAGGAGGAGATCCTGTTTCCGGCCCTCGAAGCACGGGCCGGTTTCGGGCCGACGGCTGGCCCCACGGCCGTCATGCGAGCCGAGCACGTCGAGATTCGTTCGTGCCCGTGAGGCTGAGCGACTGAATGCCCTGGGGATGAACTTCAGCCGGATGGCTATTTACCTCGGCGTTGATGACAAGACCGTCGCGAAGGCACTGCGGTGGCTTACCCGATTCTCTCGATAGCCCGGAGCCCGTAAGGCGGCACAAGCCTGGCCTTCGAGGTCAGCTCGCCTTAAGGAGCGGTCTCGGAAGGCTCGAAACTTGCCCAGCGGCCTCGTAGAGATCGACGGCCCTCTGAGCGTTCATCCAGAAGTCCGGCGAGGTCCGGAATGCCGCTCCGAGCTTGAGCGCCATCTCGGCCGTGACGGCGCATCGGCCGTTGACGATTCGGTTCACGACCTTGACGTCACATCCCAGGTGGTTGGCCAGAGCCGTCTGGCTCAGCCCGAGAGGAATGAGAAACTCCTCGCGGAGGATTTCCCCCGGGGACGTCGGCTTGCGGCGGCGCGGTCGGTCACTCATCGTCATACCCCCTCTCTCAGTGGTAGTCCCTTACGTCGACGTCCGTTGGACCCGACGAGGTCCAACGAAAGACGATTCTCCATTGATCGTTGACCCGGATGCTGTGAAGTCCGGCCAGATCACCTTTCAACGGCTCAAGCCGGTTTCCGGGAGGCGAAGCGAGATCCGCCAACCGGACGGCGTAGTCCAGCAAGTCGAGCTTGCGGGCCACGATCTTCGCTACGCCCGACCACCCCACGCCCGCACCGAGTCGCCCCTGGCGGAAGAAGGTCTCCACGACGACCGTGGCAAAGCCCTGGATCGCCATCGGGGACGACTATACCGCGCTGCGGTATACCGCATCAAGGTACAGTTCCGGTCGCGATGGGGATCGATTCTCCACGGACCGACCGAAAGGGCCGAGGTGAGTGGAGTCCACTGAAATCGATGCCTTGGTGGCGGGCGGGTTCGACTCCCCCCGCCTCCACCACCCTCGAGGGGGGATCCGCCAACGGGTCCCGGACACAACCCGGACACCGGGGGATAAGGGCGACGCCGCAGGCCTTGCAGGTCCCGACGCCGGTCCCTGCGACCGTGAAGCTGACCGTTCCATGTTCATTTGGGTCTCCGTGCGAGCGTCAGTCCAGGCGGATTCCTGCGCGATACAAGGGTGACGCGTGCCCCCGCGACGGCGCGTAACCGTGCGCCCGGCGGGGTGCGGGAGCAAGGTCCCATGATACGTTTGGCTCCAGGGTACAGACAATGCGATTTACCGCCGGGCGATGCGTCGTCGCGCTGGCGCGTTCACGGCGTCCGTCCACGAGGGCCAGCCCCTCTTCTCGGGCAGCGTCGAGATGGATCACGTGAAGGAATAGCTGCCGCGATCATCCGTCCGAAACCGCAAGGAGGCATCCCATGAACGCTGCAAGACTCGGCGTCTTCTCTGTCGCTCTCTCCGTCGCCACGGCGTCCGGGCGACTCGGAGCGGCCGATCTCGTCGTGACGGTCTCTCCGAATCCCGTTACCGTGAACACGAGCGCGACGATCCTCGCGGCGGCCTTCGTCCCGGGCTGCCTGGACGCAACGTTCGATTTCGGGGACGGCACGAAGGGCTCCGGGGAGTTTGTCGTGAAGGCCTTCGTCGTCAAGCACACCTGGATGTCGGTCGGCAAGCACGTCGTAAAGGTGGTCGCGGGTCCCTCCGCCAAGGGGAAGACGGCCTGCACCGGAGCTTCGGGCGGTGCAGAGGTCACGGTCCTGCCGGCGACGCGCCCCGTTTCGTCCGTACCAATCTCCCCCGCCCTCGCGCCCGCCGGTCCCGCGATGGGAGTCGTCGTGCCCACGCCGACGCCGCGACCTTCGGGCAACGGTCCGGGAGTCCTGAAGGCGGTGCCCCCGCCCGCGAAACCGATCGGGATCGAATTCGTGCCTCCGGCCCCGGCGCCGAACACGCTTCTCGTCGTCAAGCTCACGGGCATTCAGGGCTGCGACTCCGTCGGCGTCAACTACGGCGATGGGAAGTGGGAGAGCGCGGTCAATCCGAAGGGCAGCGGGGGACCGCTCGCGTTCTACCATTCGTACGCGAAGCCGGGAACGTACGACGTCCACGCGACGGGCGACAGCATCGGGGCCATCAAGTGTTTTGCGCTTCCCGCGACGGTGAAGGTCACGGTGCAGTAGGCCATGCCTCGAAATACCGCTCGTCCTCCAGGCGACGAAAGATCTCTTCGTGCTGCTCAGCGATGCGCCGATTCCGGTTGACTCGATTCTTCGCGAGAGCTACGGAGCCGCGAGCAGCCCGCCGAGCGTCCCCATGAGCTGTCCGATGCTCGCGATCGGATAGCTCGCATTCCTCACCTTCACCGCGTTTCCGTAGGGGCGCAATGGGAGTTGTGGCGCTTGCAGGCCATTTGCGGCGGCCTCACCGCTGGCGCCGCCGGGCGCAACTCGAGCGACTTCATGGCACCCCAACGAGTCAAGAAGGCCGAGTTCTACGCAGCTTTTCGAACCAGAACCGGCAGTCGCCGCTCGGCCTCGAGGTGCTCGATCCGAAGCGGAGAGGCCGGCGGGACCGACATCGACCCGCCCCGGCCCTCAGCGGCACGCCACGCAGGGCATTCTCGGTGTGAGTAGGCCTCGGTTCCCGGCGGAATCCCCGGAGCTGCTCCGCGCTCGTGCAGGCCGTGGTATCCGGGTTGTGTCCGGGTTCTCCCCGACACTAGGCCGAATAGGCGACATGGCAGGACTCCGCAGGGACCCGTAAACCTTTGGTTTATCGAGCCCCGTGGAGTCTGGTGCCGAAGAAAATGGTGGAGGCGGGGGGAGTCGAACCCCCGTCCGAAGCGCCCGAACGTCGAGATTCTCCACGCTCAGTCCGGACTTGTTTTTTTAACCATCGCGTCTTCAGGTCCGGACGACCGGGCGCGGCAGCGATCCTGAGCTTCTCGGGCCATCTCTTCAGGCGGCGGAGATGATCCCCAGTCCGGCTTTCGCGTCAAACGCCGAGGCGCCCCGGACAGGCTCCCCGGCGCCCGTCACGGCTAATTAAGCCGCGAGAGCGTAATCGCTGTTGGCGATTGAATTTGACCGTCGTTTTTACGAGCGAACGGCCGTGCTCGGCGTGCTCCTCGATCGCTGAATGCCCCGTCGAAACCGGGACGCCCCCAACCGTGACCCACGAGGATAACAGGTCGGCCGCCGCGCGGAAAAGCCCGGGAGTCGCCATAATTCGCGGGTGACGCGCGCCCGGCTCCTCGTCCTCCTCGCCGCGGCGCTGTCCTCTTTATTCGGGGCCCTTCCCGTGTGGGCCGAGGATGCGTCCCTTGCGCGCGAGGGCAAGCCGCCCGCTCCGGTCCGCGCGGAGGAGCGGGAGGGGAAGACGTTTCTCCTCGTGAACGACGCGGTCGCGGCCCTCGAGGGCACGATCGCGTGGGACGAGCGGACGCGCTCGTACGAGGTGAAGGTCAAGGGGCACTCGGCCGTCTTCGGCGCGGACGCGCCGATCGCCGTCGTGGACACGAAGGTCGTGAACCTCGCGTCCCCCGTGCGGGCGTCGAACCTCGGCGCGTGGGCCGAGCCTGAGTTCTTCGTGAAGGTGGTCGGGCCGCTGACGGGCCAGGCGCTCGCCTGGGACCGGACGACCCGCAGGCTCTCGGTCAAGAAGTCCGACGTCCTCGAGATCGGCGTCGAGCCATCCGTCGCGGAGCTCGGCGACCTCACGAAGATCGTCCTGAGGTTCTCGCAGTCGCCGTCATACGCGGTCGAGGCGACGGCGGAGCAGATCGTCCTGCACTTCCCGGGCGCGCGCCTCACGGCTCCGCAGCCCGAGCAGCTGCTCGACTCGCCGCGCGTCGCGCGCCTCCTCGTGCGCGGAGGCGAGGTGACGGTCGTCCTGCGCGAGAAGGGGCTCGCCGCGAACGTATACGCGCTCGGCTCGCCGCCGCGCCTCGTCGTGGATGTCGCGCGCGCGGCGGGGGCCGCCTCTTCAGGACCCGCCGCGCCCGCGGCTCCGGCCCCGGCGCCCGCGGCGGCCAAGACCGCGAAGACGATCGTGATCGACCCCGGCCACGGCGGGACCGAGGAGGGCGCGAAGGGCCCCGGCGGCTCCCTGGAGAAGGACGCGACGCTCGCCCTCGGGAAGACCGTTCAGGAGACGCTCCAGCGCCGCGGGTACCGCGTGCTCCTGACGCGGACGTCGGACGCGACCGTGGGCCTCGACGACCGCGCCGCGGCCGCGAACGCCGCGAAGGCCGACGTGTTTCTCTCGATCCACTGCAACGCCTCGCGCGCGGCCTCCGCGCACGGGACGGAGGTTTACTACCTCTCGCTCGACGCGTCGGACCGCGCGGCCGCCGCCCTCGCCGAGGCCGAGAACCGCGCGGCGCCCGGGACGCCCAGCGCCGAGAAGAATGCCGCCGTGCGCGACCTCGACCTCATCCTGTGGGACCTCGCGCAGAACCAGCACCTCGGCGCGTCCGCGCGCCTCGCCGAGATCGTGCAGGCCGACTTCAACCGCTTGCTCGGGATCACGACGCGCGGCGTGAAGCAGGCGCCGTTCCGGGTCCTCATCGGCGTGAACGCGCCGGCCGTGCTCGTCGAGGTGTCCTTCATCACGAACGCGGATGAGGAGAAGAAGATCAACTCCGAGGAGTTCCGGCGGCAGGTCGCCGACACGCTCGCGGGCAGCCTCGAGACGTACTTCCGGTCCGCCGACGGCGCGGCCCCCGTTCCCTACGCGCCGAAGAGCGGCAAGAGCTGAGCCGCGTGGCCCGCCGCTTCGCGCTCGCGCTCGTCGCGCTCCTCGCCCTGCTTCTCGGCGCATTCCTCGTGATGCGCTCGGTGCGCTCGCCGAAGGCGGGCGGACTGCCGGGTCCCGCGCCCGCACGGCGTCCGACGGCCGTCGTGCCCCCGACGCCGATTCCGGCCCGCAACGTGACGCTGTTTTTCGAGTCGACGGCGGGCGATGGCGCGCTGCACCCCGAGTCGCGCGACGTGCCCGTCGCTTCGGACGACGTCGCGTTCCTGAGGTCGGTCGCGTCGGGAGTCGTCGAAGGGCCGCGCAGCACGGACCTCGTGAAGCCGTTCCCGGACGGCTGGACGCTGCGCGGGGCGTATCTCCTGCGCGACGGCGTCGCCGTCCTCGACCTCGCGCCGCCGCACGCGCCGGCCCCGCCCGACGCGGCTCAGGCCGGGGCGCCCGGGCCCGCCGTTCCGGCGCCCCCCGTCTGGGTGCGGTGGCAGGCGGGCGCGCACGAGGAGGACGCCGCCGTGCAGGCGCTCGCCGTGACGGTGGCGAAGAACATGCCGGGCGTGACGCGCGTCGTCCTCCTCGTGGCGGGGGAGCCGGCGGACACGCTCGCGGGACACGTCGACCTCGCGCACCCGATCGCTCCCGACCTCACGCGCGTCGCCGAGGAGGCCGCACGGCCCGCGCAGCCGCCGGTTCCGACGGCCGTCCCGACGCCGGCGCCCACGGCGACGCCTTCGCCCGCGCCGACGCGGGCGCCGAAGCAGACGAAGCCGCCCGCGCGGCCGAAGGGGGAGACGACGTGAGCGACGAACGCCCCATCGGCCTCTTCGACTCGGGAGTCGGCGGTCTGACCGTCCTCGACGCGATCGCGCACCGGCTTCCGCACGAGCGCCTCCTCTACCTCGGCGACACGGCGCGGCTGCCTTACGGGACGAAGTCGAGGGAGACCGTGCGGCGCTATGCGCGGACCGCGATCGGCTTCCTCCTCGACCACGGCGTCAAGGCCGTCGTCGTCGCGTGCAACACGGCCTCCGCGCTCGCGCTCGACGTGATTGAGGAGCTCTCGCCCGTGCCCGTGATCGGCGTCGTCGGGCCCGGGGCGCGCGCGGCCGTGGCCGCGGCGCGCGCCCGCGAGGCCGCGGGAGAGCCGCGCGGGCCGATCGCC
>JBBQDQ010000185.1:0-6706 GCA_038319835.1 Thermoanaerobaculia bacterium
AGCTCGCGCCGCCGCTGGCGCTCGAGCACGAGCCCGCGCCACCAGCCCGACAGCCGAACGGACGTGCCGGAAATCCCGTCGCCGAGCGAAAGGGACGTTGCGAGAAGGAGGCCGATCAGGAATCCCGCCACGAGCAGGATCGCGGCACCGGGAGGGTTCAGCGCGGCGACGAGACCGGACCCGAGAAGGTCCCCGACGAAGCCCCCCGCGTCGAGCCCGCCGCCGAACGCCTGCGGCTTTCCGAACGCGAGGTGGGCGAGCGGAGCGGCCGTCAGGACGACGAGCACGAGTCCAAGGCCCTTGGTCCAGGCCGCCTCGACGGGCTTGCCGCGGAACCGCGACCAGCCGAGCGCGAGGAGGGCGAGCGGGGCGGCGAAGGCCGCGAGGCCGAAGAACTGGAGGCTGCCGTCCGCGAACGAGGCGCCGACCCGGCCCGCCCAGTTGCGGGGCCGGATGCCGGAATCGTTCACGGCCGAGAAGAGCGAAGGGTCGTTCGGGTGGTACGAGACGAGGGCCGCGACGAGAAGCAGCCCCGCGGCGGCGAGAACGATCCCGAGAAACTCGTCCCGGCGGCGCGCGAGCGCGCTCGGCGGCTGGGGCGTGCGGGCGGCGGCGGCCATCAGCGGATTCCCGCGGCGAATGCCGCGACGGGTGCGGCCGAGTCCTCGAGACGCGCGCCGAAGGCGAGAAGGGCGACGCCGAGGAGGGCGCAGTAGACGACGAAGGGCTTCAGGCGCATCGCCATGACGATCTTCAGGAGGGCTCCCACGGCGAGATAGCCCACGACCGCCGCGACGGCAATCCCGACAAGGTAGGCCGGGACGGACGAGCCGTCGGCGAGCGGACCCGTGTGGTGCCGGATCGCATGGAGATTCTCCGCGAAGGCCGCCGCGAGGATCGTCGGGATCGAGAGCAGGAACGAGAACTCGGCCGCGGCGCGCCGCGACATCCCGGTGAAGAGGCCGACCGAGATCGTGTTTCCCGAGCGCGAGAGGCCGTGGAAGATCGCCGAAAGCGCCTGGCAGGCGCCGACGGCGGCCGCGTCCCGGGGCCGCACGTCCTCGAGCGACCGCCCGCCCTCGCCCCGGCGCTCACCGACGCGCTGGGCGATCAGGAGGAGCACGGACGTCACACAGAGAGCCGCGCCCATCCGGCGGAACTCCGACATGCCGGACACGGCGAGGCTCTTGAAGGGCATCGCGACGGCGCCCGTGAGCGCGACGGCAAGGAGGAGCAGGCCCGCGAGCTTCCACGCGGCGCGCCGCGCGGCACGGTCGGACGAGACGAGCCCGGCAAAGGTCTTCGCGAGGCGCTCGCGGAAATACACGACGACTGCCGCAAGAGTGCCGACGTGCAGGAGGACGTCGAAGAGAATCCCGGGCTGCGCGAACCCCGGCAAGAACCGCTGCGCGAGCGCGAGGTGCGCCGTCGACGAAACCGGCAGAAATTCGGTCAGGCCCTGAACGGCGCCCAGCAGCACCGCCTGGCCGACGGACACGGACATCGACGAATTTTAGCGCACCGGAGGGCCCAGGGAGAGGGAAAGACGCTGGAAAACGTCGAGCCCGAGCGTTTCGGCTCGTGCCGTCGGCGGCAGCCCGGCCTCGGCGACGGCGAGGGCCGCGCGTTCGCGCCCCCAGAGAGGCGTCAGCGCGTTCACGAGCGTCTTGCGGCGCGACGTGAAGCCGGCCGAAGCGACCTTGAGCGCCACGGCAGCTCCCTCGGCGGGTGCGCGCGGAACGAGCTCGACGACGCTCGACAGGACTTTCGGCGGCGGCGAGAACTCCCCGCGGCCCACGTCGAAGAGCTTCCGTGCGGAGGCGTGCGCCCCGACGTCGAGCGTCAGGAAGCCGTAGGCGTCGCCGCCCGGCGGAGAGACGAGGCGGTCGGCGACTTCCCTCTGAACCATGACGACGAGGCGCGAGAAGAGGTCAGGCCGGCGCACGAAAGCGCGGATCATCGGCGTCGCGCTCTCGTAAGGCAGGTTTCCGACGATCGGCACGGGCGGCGCCGCGCCGATCCGCTCGAGAGCGGCGCCGACGTCCGCGTGGAGCGCGTCCTCCGTCTCGACGAAGAGCGTCCGCTCGGAGTGGTCCGCCGAGAGCCGCGCGGCGAGCGGCGGGTCGATCTCGAACGCGAGGACGCGCACGCCGCGGTCGAGGAGGGGCACGGTGAGCGCCCCGCGCCCCGGGCCGATCTCGACAACGGTCTCCCCCTCTCCGGCGCCGAGGGCGTCGAGAATTTTTCGGACTGTTCCCGCGTTGACGAGGAAGTGCTGGCCCCAGCGAGGTCGGGGGCGCGCCGCGCTTGACGCTCTCACGACGCTGACCCTACCATCGAAATCCGCTTCGGCCCCGCGGGCCGGAGCCACGCCAGAAAGGAACACCCAACATGGCCGGAAACGTCCAGGAGCTCACCGAAAGCTCGTTCGAGTCGACCGTCCTCAAGAGCAGCAAGCCCGTCCTCGTGGACTTCTGGGCGGTCTGGTGCGGCCCCTGCCGCCAGGTCGCGCCGATCGTCGAGTCGCTCGCGACGAAGTGGGGCGACAAGGTCACGGTCACGAAGCTGAACGTCGACGACGTTCCCTCCGTCGCCGAGCGCTACGGGATCATGTCGATCCCGACCCTCATGCTCTTCAAGGACGGCCAAATCGTCGAGCGCGTCGTCGGCGTCTCGCCGCAGGCCTCGCTCGAAAAGAAGTTCGAACCGCACCTCAACTGATCAGTTTGCCGGGACCGATTCCACCGGCCCCGGCATGATCTTGCGGGCCACCGGACCTTCCGCCGTGTCCACGTAAAGGATCCTGAGGCGCGCGCCGCGGCGGGGTCGGGCTGAGATGTCCGTTCCCGAGTCGATCCGGAAGGCGCGCCCCGGTTGGCCCACCTCCGACAGCATGATGTATGCGCCGGCCTCGTACCTGAGGCAAGAACCGGCCGCTTTGCGCAGCTCGGGGCCCGGCGTCGGCGTCGGTGGAGGCGGCGTCGGTGTTGGCGAAGCGGTGGGCGCGGGGGTTGGTTTCGGCTTGGTCTTCGCCTTCGTCGCCGCCCAGACCGGACCGGCGGCAAGCACCGAGACCGCGAGCGCTATGGCGGCCGGCCGAAACCAGCGGGACCCGTTCATCGGCCTGAGGATAGCCCTCATCGGGAGAGTCGCGCCGGTCCGGCATCCCGCTTGCTGTGAACGGGTTCCAGGCTCCCAAGGTGCCGATCCGGCGCCTTGCCCCGGGCCTTCGAAGGAGCGAGGAAAAGCAGGATGACGACCAGCATCGCCGGAAACATCGGCACCGCCACCCCGGGCCTCGACCCGGCCGCCCTCACGGAGCGCATTCGCGAAAAGTCCCTCACCGTGGGTGCCCTTCTGACCGAGATCCGCAAGGTGATCGTCGGCCAGAACGCGCTTGTCGAGCGCCTCGTGATCGGCCTTCTCGCCGACGGGCACCTCCTCCTCGAGGGCGTACCGGGCCTCGCGAAGACGCTGGCAGTCAAGACGCTCGCACGGGGGCTCGACGCGTCCTTCTCTCGCGTCCAGTTCACGCCAGACCTCCTCCCGGCCGACCTCGTCGGCACGCTCGTCTTCAACCCGAAGACCCAGGAGTTCGTCGCACGGCGCGGGCCGATCTTCGCAAACCTCGTCCTCGCCGACGAGATCAACCGCGCCCCGGCGAAGGTCCAGTCGGCCCTGCTCGAAGCCATGCAGGAACGCCAGGTCACGGTCGGCGACACGACGACTCCCCTGCCCGACCCGTTCCTCGTCCTCGCGACGCAGAATCCGATCGAGCAGGAGGGAACCTATCCCCTGCCCGAGGCGCAGGTCGACCGCTTCCTCATGAAGCTCAAGGTCGGCTATCCGACGAAGGCCGAGGAGCGCCAGATCCTCGAGCGCATGGGTGAGACGACGGAGGCGGCCGCCTCCGCCTCGGTGCGTCCGGTCCTCACGCCGGAGGCGATCCGCGAGCTGCGCGTCCTCGTGCGCGGCATCTATGCGGACGAGCGGATCAAGGGCTACCTCGTCGAGCTCGTCTCGGCGACGCGGGACCCGAAGGCCTACGGCCTCCCCGACCTCGCGGACTTCATTTCGTACGGCGCGTCGCCGCGCGCGACGCTCGCGCTCCTCGGGGCCTCCCGCGGCCGGGCGTTCCTCGCGGGCCGCGGCTACGTGATCCCCGAGGACGTCAAGGACGTCGCACCCGACGTCCTGCGCCACCGCGTCCTCCTCTCGTACGAGGCCGAGGCCGAGAACGTGTCGAGCGACCAGGTCGTCAAACGGATCCTCGAGCGCGTCGAAGTGCCCTGAGGCCGGCCGGCGCGCCATGCTTCCCCGCGAGATCGTCAAGAAGCTCCACCGCATCCGCATCCGCACGAACCGGCTGGTCGAGGCGGGCGTGGGCGGGGAGTACCACTCCGTCTTCCGCGGACGGGGCATGGAGTTCTCCGAGGTGCGCGAGTACGTGCCCGGCGACGACGTGCGGACGATCGACTGGAACGTGACGGCGCGGACGGGCGTCCCCCACGTCAAGAAGTTCGTCGAGGAGCGCGACCTCACCGTCCTCCTCCTCCTCGACCTCTCGGCCTCGCAGGGATTCGGCTCGCGCTACCTGACGAAGCGCGAGCTCATGGCCGAGATCGCGGCCCTGCTCTCCTTCGCGGCCGTCAAGAACAACGACCGGGTCGGGGCGCTCCTCTTCACGGACCGGCTCGAGCGCTATCACCCGCCGCGAAAGGGCGTCGACCACGCGCTCGCGATCACGCGAGACGCGCTGTCGCTCGAGCCCGCCGGGACCGGCACCGACATCGCGCTCGCGCTCCGGAGCGCTGCCGGCCTCCTCAAGCAGCGGTCCGTCGTCTTTCTGCTCTCGGACTTCCTCGCCGCCGGATACGACAAGGCGCTCAAGACGCTCAACAAGCGGCACGACGTCGTCGCGATCCCGGTCTCCGACCCGCGCGAGCGCGAGATCCCCGCCGCGGGGCTCGTGCGCCTGCGTGACGCCGAGACGGGCGAGGCCCGCGTCTTCGACGCGTCCGACCCCGTGTTCCGCAAGGCCTGGGGCTCTCGCACGGCCGAGCTGCCGGAGCCCGGGCCGCTCTTCCGCACCGCCGGCATCGACTCGATCCCGCTCCGCACGGACACGTCCTACGAGCTCCCGCTCGTACGCTTCTTCAAGGAGCGCGAGCGGCGCAAGGCTTCGGGGCGATGAAGAGAATTTTCTTTGCTCCCGTGCTCGCCCTTGCGCTCGGCGCTGCGAGCCGGCTCACCGCACAGGTGCCGGTCGAATTTTCTTCGAAAGTGGACGGGCCGTCGTCCGTCTCGATCGGGGATCGCGTCGTCGTGACGTACACGGCGAAGCTGCCTGCCGGCACGACGCTGACGCTCGATGCGCTCGTGACGCCGGCGCCGGATGAAGGTGCGCGGCCACCCGGCGGCGCCGTGCTCGAATTCGAGAATCCCGCGCCGCCGGCGGTCGAGAGATCGAAGACGCGGGATTCCTTCGAATGGAGACAGACGGTGGCGCTGTTTCCGTTTGTCGCGGGGACGGTGCGCGTGCCGGGCCCCCACTACTCATTCGAAGAATCCTCTTCCGGCCGGAAAGTCGACGTGAGTCCGCCCGATCTGGAACTTCAGGTGGCGTCGCGCCTCCCGAAGGACCAGAAGCCCGAGCAGATCGCGCCGAAAGCGGACAAGGGAATCCGGATCCCCGCGATCCCCGCGAAGGTCTGGGTTGCGCTCGGCGCGGCCCTCGCGCTCGCGGCCGGGCTCGTGTGGTGGTGGATCGCGCGCCGGAGGCGGAAAGCCGTTCTCGGCGAGTCGGCGGCGCCGCCGGTCCCGCCCGGCGAGGAGCTCCGCCGCGAGCTGGACCGCCTGACTCCCTCCGTCGAGACGCTCGGCGAGGACGCCCGCCCGTTCTTCTCCGACCTCACGCACGCCGTGAAGCGCTACCTCGAGCGCACGACGGGCGATCCCGTCCTCGAGTGGACGACGTTCGAGACCGTCCGCCGCTTCCGCGAGAAGGGCTTCGAGCTTCCCGCCGAGATCGCGCTGCCGGACCTGCTTACGTCGGCGGACCGGGTCAAGTTCGGGAAGGTGGCCGCCACGCGCGACGACGCGCGCGACGGCCTCGTCCGCGCCCGCCGCCTGCACGACCACGTCGAGGCGCGCGAGACCGCGCGCCTCGCGGCGGAGGCCGCCGCGGCCGTCGGCGAGAGGGCCCGGGAGAGGGCGTCGTGACGATCCCCGCCGTCCTCCGCGACTTCCTCGCCAGCCACCTGCCGCCGGGGCTGTCCTTCAAGGACCCGCTGTTCCTGCTCCTGCTCCTCGTCGTTCCGGTCGCGATCGCGCTCAAGGCCCTCCGCGAGAAGCGCGGAGACGGCGCCCTCGTCGTCCCGACGCTCGCGCCCGTCGCCCGCGTCGCGCCCTCGTGGCGCGTCCGCCTCAGGCACCTTCCCTTCGCGCTGGCGCTGATCGGATACGCCGGCCTCGTCGTCTCGCTGGCGCGCCCGCGCCTCGGCCTCGAGCGGACGGAGTCGTGGACGGAGGGCGTCGACATCTTCGTCGCGCTCGACGCCTCCGGCTCGATGGCCGCCGAGGACTTCAAGCCGAGGAACCGCTTCCACGTCGCGAAGGCCTGCACGCGCTCATTCATCGAGGGTCGCCCGAACGACCGCGTCGGCCTCCTCGTCTTCGCCGGCCGCTCCCGCACCGTGAGCCCCCT
>JBBQDQ010000186.1:0-6698 GCA_038319835.1 Thermoanaerobaculia bacterium
GACATCTACCTTGGCAAGGTAGCGCTCTACCACTGAGCTAGTCCCGCTCAGGAGCCCCGAAACATAAGGGACGGGGCCCGTCCCTGTCAAGGCGCGGGCGCTCGCCGCTTGGCGCCCGGCTGCCGGCGCGGATCGGCGCCGCCGTCGAGGCCGAGCGGGTTGGGCGCGCCTCGGAGCCGCTCGCGCAGCGTGCCGCCGTTCCGACGTTTCGATCCGGAGCGAAGACTACCCTCCGGCGTCGGCGCCGAATGCGTCCTTGATCCACGTCACGGCCGGCGGGTCGCCGAGAACGGCGACGACATCGAACCGGACGGATCGCGCGCGCGACGGGTGCGCCGCGAGCCAGCGGCGGGCGGCCCGCACGACGCGCTGGCGCTTCGTCCGCGTCACGGCCTCAGCAGGGGCGCCGAGCGCCGCGTCGCGGCGGCGCTTGACCTCGACGAACACCGTCGTCCCGCCGTCGAGCGCGACGATGTCGATCTCGCCGTCGGGATATCGAACGTTTCGGGCGAGGACGAAGAGAAAATTCTCTTCGAGTAGAGAGCAGGCGGCGTCCTCGCCCGACCGGCCGCTCTCCACTTTTCGAAGATCCCTCTTCCTCTCCGTCTTCTTCGGACGCTTCTGGCGGACGATCCCCAGCGCCTTGAGGCGGACCTTCCAGTCCTCGCCCTTCTCCGATTTCACCGGAAGAGGATAATTCTCCCCGCCATGAGCGACCACCTCCTCGTGCACTGCCCGGACTGCGGCTCCACGCTGAAGGTCGAGAAGGAGACGGGCGCCGTCCTCTCACACGAGAGCGCCGCGACGAAGACGAAGCTCGGCTCGTTCGAGGAGGCTGCGCGGGAGAACGCGCGGCGCAAGGAGCGGGCCGAGGACCTCTTCGCGGCGACCGTCGAGCGCGAGAAGAACAAGTCGAGCATCCTCGACAAGACGTTCAAGGAAGCCCTCGAGCGGGCGAAGGCCGACCCGTCGAAGCCCAAGGGCATCTTCGACGACGAGTAGCGATCAGTCGCTGTAGTCGAGATACCAGAGCATCCAGAACAGGGCCGTCAGGATCACGGTGCCGAGGAAGATCCAGACCGTCCAGATCGGCCACTTGTTCCCGTAAGTCATCTGGATCTTCGCGTAGACGCCGAACGCGACGAGCACGGCGACGAAGCGGTAGATCCAGTGCCGGTAGCGCCGCCAGTTGTCCTCGGTCTCCTCGTCTTCGACCTGGCGCAGCATCGCGATGGCGCGGCGCTTCTTTTCGACCTGGCGCTGACGGGCCTTCATCCCCTCCGTCACGAGGGGCTCGTCCAGGTCGGCGGTCGCGGGCTTGTAGAAGCCCGACTTGCCTTCCTTCGTGTAAACGGCCGGCGCCACGGGTCCCACAACCCGCTGGACGGGCTTCACACCGGTACCCGGCGTCGGGAACGGCGGCTTCAGGTCTTCGGCCACGCTGCGACTTAGTTTACGCCGACTTCGCCGCGTCGGGGTGGGCCGGGAGCGCCCGGGCAGCCAGTTCCAGGACGTCGAAGGCGTCGGTCGTCCCGTTCGTTTCCGTCTTCGCGTTCCCGAGCATGATCATGCAGAACGGGCAGGACACGCCGACGGCGTCCGTCCCGTTCTCCTGGATCTCGGCGTAACGCGCCTGGTTGATCCGCGTCCCGATCGTCTCGTCCAGCCACATGCGGCCGCCGCCCGCGCCGCAGCACATCCCGGCGTCGCGGCTGCGCGGCAGCTCCTTCACCGTGAGGCCAGGGATCGCGTTCAGGATGTCGCGCGGCGCCTCGTAGATGCCGTTGTGCCGGCCTAGGTAGCAGGGGTCGTGGAAGGAGATCGACTGCTCGATCTTCTCCGTGAGCTTCACGCGCCCTTCGGCGACGAGCTTCGCGACGAGCTCGGTCCCGTGGACGACCTCGTATTTCCCGCCGAAGTCCGGGTACTCGTTCGCGAGCGTGTTGAAGCAGTGCGGGCAGTTCGTGACGATCTTCTTCACGCCGTAACCGTTCATCGTCTCGATGTTCGCCTGCGCGAGCGTCTGGAAGAGGTACTCGTTCCCGAGCCGCCGCGCCGCGTCGCCCGTGCACGTCTCCTCGCTCCCGAGGATCGCGTACGTGACGCCCGCCTCGTGCAGGAGGCGCGCGAGCGCCTGCGAGACCTTCTTGCCGCGCTCCTCGTAGGAGCCGGCGCAACCGACCCAGAACAGCACGTCGACACCGCCGTGCTCGGCGGCCTCCGCCATCGTCAGGGTCGGGAACGGCAGGTCCTTCGCCCACGCACCGCGGTCGGCCGCGGCCAGGTTCCACGGGTTGCCCTGGCGCTCCATCCCGTTGAAGGCCGTCTGAGCCTCCTTCGGGAACTCGCTCTTTTCGAGGACGAGATAGCGGCGCATGTCCGTGATCTTGTCGATGTACGTGATGCCGACCGGGCACGCGTGCTCGCAGTATCGGCACGTCGTGCACGCCCAGATCGTGTCTTCCGTGATCCAGCCGCCGATCAGGGGCTTCCTCTCCGCGAGGCGGCCTTCTGCCGTGCCGTCGCCGCGGCCCGAATCCGCGTCGAGGAGGTCGTTCGCCTCGGCGTACAGCGTGTTGCGCAGGTCGACCGTGAGCGTCTTGGGCGAGAGGGGCTTGCCCGTCAGGTGCGTCGGGCAGATCTCGCGGCAGCGCCCGCACTCGGTGCACGTATAGAAGTCGAGCTTCTGCTTCCACGTGAAGTCCTCGACCTTCGAGACGCCGAAGCGCTCCGTCTCCGCCGCCTTCTCGATGTCGAACGTCGCCATCTTGCCGGCGGGGTCGAGCTTCGCGAAGTAGAGGTTCGGCAGCGCCGTGATCACGTGGAAGTGCTTCGCGAACGGCAGGTAGTTGCCGAAGACCAGGATCGCGAAGAGGTGTCCCCACCACGCGCCGAAATAGATGCTCTGGAGGGAAGAGGAAGAAAGAGAAGAGAAGAATTTCTTTGAAAGTAAGAAAGAGATCGGCTCCCAGCGTGCGCTTGCCGCGGCCGCCGTGCCCATTCCCTTCGCCGCTTCCAGAGCCATCTTCGCTCCGCCCGCCGCGAGGTCCGTCACCATCAGGAAGCCGATGAGGACGAGGATGAGATCGGCGTCGAAGCTGGGGTCGAGGCGCTCTTTCTTGAAGACGTGCCGTCTGCCCAAAGCGAGGACGACGCCCGCGAGCGTCGTGACGAGGACGACGTCCTTCAGGAGGAGGTAGCCCTCCCAGAGGCCCGGGGCGAGGAACGGCAGCCCGGCGCCCGGGAAAAGGCCCTCGAAGACGAGTGTCAGCGTCCTCACGGTGAGGACGAGGAACCCGCCGAAGATGAGGGCGTGGTAGAGGCCCGCGTACGGGTCGCGGAACATCTTCTTCTGGAAGAGCCCGTAAGTCAGGACGCTCCTGATCCGCGCCCACGGCCGGTCCAGCCGGTCGTCGGCGGCGCCGGCGCCCAGCGTGAGGAGCTGGATGCGCCGGGACATCGTGTACGCGAATAAGGCAAGGGCGGAAAGCAGGACGAGCGCGAAGAGGACCGTACCCGGCATTCCGAGGAGGGTGGCCTGGGTGGGCGTGATGATCATCACGCCCGAGGATATCGCGGCCGCTCTGCTAAGATAAGTCGTGGAATCTCCGTCCTTTCAATGCGTTCCCCGACACGGGAGTAACGAGATGACGTCTCGCCGAAGCTTCTTCGGAACCGCCTCCGTGGCCCTCGTCGTGGCGGCCCTGTCCCTCGCCTCTCCGGCGAAGGCCGCGGCTCCCGCCGGGACCGATCTCTGGGGCGGCCCCGCCGCCAGGGGAATCGGGGCCAACGCGAACTTCGACTCCACGATCACGGTGTCGGCCTTCGGCGCCGCGAACGGCTCCGTCGACTTCGTCGTCGCCGGCGCCGTCGTCGCGACGACGACCTTCTCCCTGCCCGGCCGCGGCGTCGCGTCGATCGCGACTCCCGCCGCGCTGGACGGCCGGGGGGCGTTCCTCTACCACGTCCGCTCCGACGCCTCCGTGTCGGCGTGGTCGGAGACGTACAACGACACGCCGGCCGGCCGGTACGCGACCTCCTTCACGGCCTTCCCGATCTCCGACTTCCTGACGGCCGGCGACGAGGCCTGGGGCGGCGGGGCCGACGCGTCCTCGTCCACGGCGCCCGGCCGCGCGCGCACGAACGTCGGCGTCCTGTGCAGCCCGCTCGGCGCGCAGGGCTGCGGCGTCGAGTGGGCCGCCTTCGAGGGCGGCACGCTCCTCGGCTCGGCCCTGATCTACGCGGCGCCCGGCTCCGCGGCGCAGCAGGCGCTCGCGACGCTCGTCCCGGCAGCCGCCGAGAAGTCGAAGCTCGCCCTCCGCGCCCGCGTCTCCTCGGGCTCGGCGATGCCCTACGCCGTCAAGAACGACAACCTCACGAGCGACGGCGCGGGCATCCCGCTCTCCGTCGTGAGAAGCGCCTTCTCGACGGCGCCGACGATCACCGCCTTCACGATCACCCCGCTGACGGGCTGCTCGCCCCTGACCGCCCTCGCGACGTGGATCACGACCGGCGCCGATCACGTCAACATCGCCGGTGCGGCCGGCGACCTCCCTCCGTCCGGATCCACGAACATCACGATCGTCGCGTCGGGCGACGTCATCCTCACGGCCGTCGCCGCCTCGGGCGCCACCTCCACGCAGCCCAGGCGCGTCACCGTGAACCCGCCGACCGACCCGCCGACGCCGTCTCCGGCCTCGGTCGTGGCGGGGACGGGTCAGACGATCTCGGGCGTCCTCCCGGTCGGGATCGGCGCCGTGACCGCGACGTTCGTCCGGCAGGACTCGACGGGCTCGACGTTCACGATCACCGCGAGCCAGTTCACCTACAAGGCCGGATCCGTGACGGGCGTCGACGTCGTCCGCCTGACGTCGCAGGGCCTCTGCGGCCCGGGGACGGCCACGTTCACGGCGAACGTCGTCGACCCGGGCACCCCGGTCATCACGTCCTTCGTCGCCGACCCGCCCCGCGGCTGCGGCGCCTTGTCGAACATCGTGCTCGGCTGGACGACCGAGAACGCGCGCGGCGTCTCCGTGGACCTCGCTCCCTCGCCGTACCTGTTCCCCGCCAACGGCGCCACGGGCATCACGATCAGCGCGACGACGACGGCGACCATCCGTGCCTATAGCGCCTTCGGCGGCAGCGACGTCGTTTCGGCCTCTCTCCTGATCCCGGTCGACCCGCAGGCGTACGTGCCGATCCTGACCCCGAACAGCGTCATCGTGCCGGCGAACTCGGGGAACGTCTTCCTGACGGTCACCGGCGTCCCGGACCCGAACGACCTCCGGTTCCTGTTCATCCAGAACCGCACGGGCAGCCTCTTCCAGACGACGGTGACGCCGGGCGTGTTCGTCTACGTGCCGGGGTTCAAGCCCGGCGTCGACATCGTCCGGATCTTCTTCACGAACGGCTGCGGCTCGCAGTACGCGGAGTTCACGGCAACCGTCCAGTAGCCCTTCTCTTACGCCTTCATCTTCTTCGCCGCTTCCGTCATCGCGGGGACGATCTGGAAGAGGTCGCCCACGATGCCGTAGGTCGCGACCTTGAAGATCGGCGCCTCGGGGTCCTTGTTGATCGCGACGATGACCTTCGACGAGCCCATGCCCGCGAGGTGCTGGATCGCGCCGGACACGCCGCACGCGACGTAGAGCGACGGCGAGACGACCTTGCCGGTCTGCCCGACCTGGTGCTCGTGGCCGATCCAGCCCGCGTCCACCGCGGCGCGCGAGGCGCCGAGGGCCGCACCGAGCTCGTGGCAGAGCCCGCGCAGGATGGGCCAGCTCTCCGGCCCCTTGATCCCGCGGCCGCCCGTCACGATCTTGTCGGCTTCGGCGACGTCGATCTCCCCCGCCTCGGCGGCTTCGATCTTCACGACCTTGCCGCGAATCTTCAACGGCGGGTCGATCGCGACGGCCTCGCCCGCGCCGGGCGCGTCGGCCTTCGCGGCCGGGAAGACGTTCGGGCGGGGCGTCGCGACCTGGATCGCGACGGAGGGCGCCGAGGTCACGACGACCTGCGCCTTGCCCGAGTAGACGGGACGCGACCCCGTGAGGCGTCCGTTCACGACGTCGAGCGACATGACGTCCGAGAGGACGCCCACATCGCGGCGTGCCGCGAAGCGCGCGGCGACGTCGCGGCCCATCGCCGTCGCCGAGGCGAGGACGATGGACGGCGTGAAAGCCGTCGCGGCGGCGTCGAGCGCCGCCGTATAGCCTTCGGAGGAGAAGAGCGCGAGCTCCGGCTTGTCCGCCACGAACACTTTCGCGGCGCCATACGCGCCGAGCTCGGCGGCCAGGGGCCCGATGCCGGATCCGGCGACGACGGCGCCGAGAGAACCGCTGGTCTTCCTGGAAAGTGAATATCCGAGAGTGAGCGCTTCGAGGGAGCTCTTCCTCAGTTTTCCATCGCGCTGCTCGATGAACACTAGGACGTTCGACATGCGATCTTCCCCTCTTAACCTTCTAAGAAAATCTTCTTCTTTCTTCTCTTCCTCAAAGGACCTTGGCCTCGTCCCGAAGCAACCGAAGCAGCTCCGTCGCGGCCGCCACCGGGTCGTCCGCCGGAATGAGCTTCACGGCCTGCCGGGCGGGCGGCAGCTCGAGCTTCGTCCAGCGCACCGTCGCGGCGTCGCCGGAGATCGTCGCGGGGTCCACACCCAGCTCGGCGGGCGTCTTGACGGCGATCGTCTTCTTCTTGGC
>JBBQDQ010000187.1:0-6634 GCA_038319835.1 Thermoanaerobaculia bacterium
GACGGGTGGCGGCGCCGGAACCTCGGCACGAAGCCCCTTGAGAAATCCGATCCCGTCGCGCACGGGCATGCGCTGGTCGGTGAGGACGAGCGCGAACGGCTCGCGCCGCGCGAAGAGAAGCGCCTCCTCGCCGTCGCGCGCCTCGACCACGGTGTGCCCCTCGCTCTCGAGGATGTCGCGCAGGAGCCCGCGTAAGGACGGGTCGTCGTCCGCGACGAGGATGCGCGCCATCTCAGCCCCGCTCCCGCGGCAGGATCAGCCGCGCCACCGCGCCGCCTTCCGGCCGAGCTTCGAGCGTCACGTCGCCGCCGTTGGCCCGCGCGAGCGCGCGCACCGTCGGCAGGCCGAGCCCCGTTCCGCCCGGCCGGCTCGTGACGTACGGGTCGAACGCCCGCGACGGCGGCACCGCCAGGCCGGGGCCGCGGTCGCGCACTTCGGCCCAGGCTGAGTCTCCGGATACCCCGACCGCGATCTCGATCGTCCCGGCCGGGTCGTGCGCGCGCGCGTTCGCGAGAAGCTCGTCGAGCACGTCCTCGGCATGACCGCGGTCGGCGAAGGCCGGGAGCGCGATCGCGCCCGAGGCGTCCACGGGCCCGTCGGCGCGGGCAGCGGCATCACGGGCGAGCGCCGCGAGGTCGAAGGCCTCGGGCTGCGGCTCCGCCGGCCGCGCGAACTTCAGGAGCTGCGAGACGAGCTCCTCGATCCGCAGGCTCGCCTCCACGATGCGCCGCGAACGCTCTGCCGCGCCGTCGCCCGGCCGTTCGGCCATCAGCTGCGCGGTACCCTTGATCGCCGCGAGCGGGTTGCGGATCCGGTGCGCGAGACCGGCTCCCGTGAGGGCGACCGCGTCCAGCCGCTCTCTCTCGGCCTCGAGTCGCTCCCGTCGGGCCCTCTCGGCGAGGCCGCGCGCCGCGATGAGCGAAAGGACGACGAGGGCCGCTCCCGCGGCGGCCGAGCCTGCGACGAGCGCCGTCGCGAGGAAACCCGCGCCTCCCGCGCCTCGGGCCGCGTAGAAGCGCAGCGTGAACGGGCCGCGGCCCGCGCCGGGGGCCGCGCCGGCCATTGCGCCCGGGCCGGCTCCCGCGGGCCGCCAGCCGGGGCCGAGCATCGCGGGCATCTCCACCGGCGCGCCGTCCGTCTCGCCCGCGCGGGCGGCGACCCCGGCGAAGGAGACGACCTCGACGCCCTTCACGAGCGTGCCGCTGGCGGCGAGAAAGTCCGCGAGGGCCGCCGCCGCGCCCTCCGGCCCGACCGTCCTCAGCCGCGCTTCGAGCTCGTGCCCCGCCCGTGCGAAGAGCCCGTCACGCACCGCGGCGTCGCGGGCGCGCAGCGAGCTTGCCGCGACGAGCGAGACGCCCACGAGGGCCGCCGCGAGCGGAACCGCAGCCAGGACGGGCGAGGCGAAGAGAAGAACGTGGCGCCGTTCGAGGGAGTTGACCATCTATAACTTTATGATTATATTGGAATCTGTGAGCACCACAAGACCGGGGCCCGCCGGACGGAGACGGGGATGAGTTCCGACGCCGCGTGGATGTGGGGCGCCCTCCTCGCGTGGGTGCTCCTCCAGAAGTTCGTCCTCCCGCGCCTCGGCGTCCCGACGTGAGGGACGAGAGGTCCCGCCGGCGGCGGGACGAGCTGCTCGAGGCCGACGCGGCCGGAGGCGGAGAAGGACACCGACGCGTGACGCTGCCCCCTCACGAGATCGACCGCCGGATGGACGCTTTCCGCAAGCGGCGCGAGGCGTTCGCCGCGCTCGGACACGAAGGGGCGCGCGCCGCAGCCCTTGTGCTCGACGTCACCGGTCCGCTTGCGGGCCCGGTCCTCGACCTCGGGTCCGGAATGGGTGTCATGGCCCGCGAGCTCGCGCGCCGCGGCCTCTTCGTCGAGAGCGTGGACGTGAACGCCGAGGATCAGGAGATCGCCGCTTCGTTCACCGCGGGAACGGGCCTCGAAGCGCGAATACGCTTCACGCCCGCCGACGGCTCCGCCCTCCCCTTTCCCGACGGCACGTTTCCCTCGGTCATCTCGCACAACGTCCTCCACCACCTCGCGAACGGCGCCTCCGTCCTCCGAGAGGTCGTCCGCGTCCTCAGGCCCGGCGGTGCGCTGGTCCTCGCGGACTTCTCGGCCGAGGGCTTCGCCTTCGCGGCCTGCGTCCACGCCGCCGAGGGCGGCACGCACCCCGAGGGGCCGGTCACGCTCGACTGGGCGCGGGGCTTCCTCGCGGCCCTCGGCCTCGTCGAGACGGGGGCCGGCGAGGCCCACCACGAGCGCTGGGCCGCCTTCCGCACGCCCGCGACCGCCCGCGCCTCCGTTCCCCCCGCTTTCGAGGCACTGGACCGCTCCGGGCTCCTCACGGCGCTGGACGTCTTCGCGAAGAACTGGCTCGCGCACGACGGGAGCTGGTTCCTCGCCGCCGAAGAGCGGTACGGCATGGACATCGCGATGGAGCTGGACGCGGCCGCCTGGCGCCGATTTGCCGCGGCCGAGGCGCGCCGGATCCTGGAGGCGTACGCGATCCCGAAGAATGGCGGCCTCGACGCCCTCGCGCGCGCTCTCTCGTACCGCGCCTACAGCTTCGTGAACCCGAGCCGGATCGAGAGGGACGGCGACGTCCTGCGCTTTTTCATGACGTCCTGCCGCGTGCAGGAGACGCGCCACCGCAAGGGCCTCCCGGACTTCCCCTGCAAGCCCGTGGGTACGGTGGAGTTCGAGACGTTCGCGCGCACGGTCGATCCGCGCATCGCGACCCGATGCCTCGCGTGCCCGCCGGACGCTGCAGCACACGGCCACTGCGGCTGGGAGTTTCGTCTCATCGGCTGACGACTTCAGCAGCCGGGCCCCGGACGCCGCAGCCCTCGAGGGTTTCGCGTCACATGAACAGCGCCGACGCGACCCCGCCCGCGAGGACGACCCACACGACGTCGACGTCGAGAAGCAACGCCGCGAGACCCAGCGCCGCGACGGCGCCCGAGGTCATGTTCCACGGCACGATGTGCGCGAAGTGAACGGCGACCGATGCCAGGAGCCCCACGAACGAGAGCACGAGGCCGTGCTCCACGCCCGCGAAGGACGGACGGGAACGCACGTTCCGGAAGAATGGCTCCAGTGCCAGCAGCACGAAGAGCGACGGGAGGAAGATCGACACGGTCGCGACCAGCGCCCCGGCGAAGCCCGCCACGCGGTGGCCGACGAAGGTCGCGGTGATCACGACGGGCCCGGGAGTGACCTGTCCGAGCGCCATGCCGTCGAGAAAGACCGGCGACGGCAGCCATCCGCGGACCTCGACCACCTCGTGGAACATGAGAGGGACGGATGCAAACCCGCCTCCGAACGCGAACGCATCGACCTTCATCATGACGGCCCCCAGGATCGCGAGCCTCCGATCGACGATCCACAGGGTTCCGATGAAGACGACGCCCATGGCCGCGACCAGGAATGGCGATCGCAGAACGTGCAACCAGTTTCTCGGGGTCCGGCCCGGTACGCTCCCATCGCCTCCATTGCTTCGCTCACCTCTGAGGAAGACGGCGCCTGCGAGGCCCGCGCCAAGGACGATCAGGAAAGGGCTGCCCCCCGCGAGAAAGAGCGCCGCCGTGGCCAGTGCGAGCAGGGCGTCCCTCACGCTGCGAACCGCCGGGCGGCCGAACGCCCACGCGGCGTTCACGACCAGTGCGACGACGACCGCACGGAGACCGGTCAGGGCGGCCGTCACCGAATGAAGAGCGACGGCCCTCTCATAGGCGAGCGAGAGTGCGAGCATGAGCGAGAACGCCGGCAGGCCGAACCCAGCGTAGGCCGCGACGGCGCCGCCGAGCCCTCTCGTTCGCAACCCGACGTAAGCGGCCGCCTGCATCGAGGTGGCGCCCGGCACGGCCTGACAAAGCGCCGTACCCAGCCGGAAGTCGTCCTCGTCAATCCACCGCCGCTGCACGACGGCAAGACGCCTGATGTACGCGATGACGCCCGGTCCGCCAAAGGAGACGGACCCGAGACGCAGAAACGACGTGAACAGGGCGATCAGGGTTGGCGGCGTGCCCTGTGGGGACGCCACGTTCATCGCGAGGACGCTTTCCAGTTCTCCGGGACCCCGGCTCCCGAGCAGAACTCGCTCTCGGGCTCGAGGGTCACGTGGTGGAGGACGGCTCCGACGTTTGCCACGAACGCCACGAGTGCGACGGCCAGCATCGTGCTCCCGTCCACGGCCGCGGGATGCCGCAGCCGATCGACGGCCGCTCTCCCGACGAGGGCCGCCAGGCCGTGCCCGTGTGCGGGGGTCATCGAGGCTCCCTTCGCTCCGAGAGTACCCGATGGTCTCGGGCCCGTCGCCCGCGAGCGCGACGAGCCCCGCTCAGTTGTAAGCGATCCGCGTCGCCTCGTCGACCAGGCACGGCGCCAAAAGGTTTTCCCAGGCCGGACCCACCCATGTGCTCAGAGCACGGTGTGCGTCGAAGTATTTCTGCGGGATGGGATGCGTGCCGACCCGGACTTCGAGGCCGAATCGCTCGGGGATCATCCGCATGAAGTGGTCGAGGTGCGGACACGGCGGATATCCGACGAGAAACCCCGTTGCGAGATGGACGACCTGCGCCCCGTTCTTCTTCATCTCTTCCGGCGCGGACTCGATGTTCCCTCCGGGACAGCCTCCGCAGGACGTGAACCCGACGACTTCGACGTCGTCGCCCGCGTATGCCGCGAAGGCGCCCGCCCTCTCGCGCAGGGCGCGGAAGCACTTTCCTCCCGCGCAGCCTTTGTACCGGTCGCAGATGATGATGCCGATCCTGACTTTCTCGTTCATTTCACTCCTCTGCGAGCACCTCCGGCTCGCGCTTTCGATCCCAGTCGAGCTGCTCCGTCTTCATTTCCCTCCACCATTTGAAGTGATGGTTGTAGGCGAAGAGCTCGTTGACGTTTCCGGTGAACATCGAGAAGAACGCCGGCTTCTCTTCCGGGAACACGGCCCCCATGTACACGTGGATGACGAGTCCGGCCACGACCGCTCCGACGGCGGCGAAGTGCAGAACCACCGCCCAGCCCACGACCCGGGGCGAGAACAGCCGGAAGGCCATGATCACGCCGGTCCCCATTACGACCGGCAACATCGCGTAGACCACCATCGAGAAGAGCTTCTGCCCGGCGTTGTAAACCCCCTGGAGAGGGAGCGCTTCGTCGGTACGTCCGAGGATCCGGAGCGCACGGACGACGAGCCAGCGTACGTCGTCCCGGTCGAGCGCGATCTCCTTCTTCAGCACTTCGCCGCGCAGATACGTACGGAAGCCGAAGAGACCGTAAACCAGGAAGACGCCGATCCAGACGAGCCCGAGCGCGACGTGGAAACGCAGGAGGTTCGCCCGGGTGCCGAACAGGCCGTTCAGGATCGCGACGTACCAGTCCGGCGCGACGCGAAAGAGGCGCGAGGAGATGAGCGCGGCCCCGGTCGCGACCTCGAGGATCCACGTCGCCGCGTTGAACCAGTGCAGGAGGATGATCGCCACGTGGTGCTTCTTGATCTGCCGCTGGAGCATCGTCTCGGCCTGATCGGCGGTCAGCAGCACGGGCGCGAGCGGAATCGCTTCACTCCTCAAAGTCTTCCTCCCCTTTGCGGAGCTGCGTGAAGAACGCCACGGCCTGGCCCGCGAACGTCATCCCCACCATGGCAAGCACGAGCGGCTTCAGAAGCTTCGTCCACGCTTCGCCGGCCGTGAGAAGCCGCGGGGGACGCGGCGGGAAGCTGCTCAGGACGAGATCGAGGTGCTCCGCCCGCCCGAGATAGAAGACGTTCGGTCCCACGGCGACCGTCCGGCTCTCCATCCGGCGGGCCCCGTCGCGAAACACGAGCCGGGAGACCTCGCTGTTCTTGTCCTCGAGATCGCCGAAATACTTCGCGTGGGCCGTGCACGTCGCCACGCAGGCGGGCTCCTCTCCGCGCGCGATGCGCGGAGCGCAGAAGTCGCACTTGTCGACCTTCTTCGTACGCTGGTTGATGAACCTCGCCTCGTAGGGGCAGGCGTCGACGCAAAACCCGCACCCGATGCAGAGATCGCCGTCGACGCGGACGATGCCGCCGGCGTCCTGATACGTCGCCCCCGACGGGCACGGCTCGACGCAGGGCGGCCGATCGCACTGGTTGCACTGGCTCACGTGAGGGCTGGAGGTCAGGTCCGGAAACGTCCCGGCGAGAGGCGTCGTCCGCACGTGCGTCCGCGCCTGCCCGACGGGGACCGCCCACTCGGCGCTGCATGCGACCGTGCATGCCTGGCAGGCGACGCACTTTCGAAGATCCGTCACCATCGCGTATCGGGCCATCGACGCCTCCCTCAGGCCTTCACGCGCCGCACGAAGTTCACGCGCATCCCCGTTCCGCCCGTCAGCGGGTCGACGCTCACCCGGCTCATCAGCGCGTTGTCGGAAGCGCCGCGGCCGAACGCGCGCCGGAGGCCTTTCGTCTTCTGGCCGAAGCCGTGCACGAGATAGGCGCAGTCGTTTCGGATCCCCTCCGTGACCTTGACCCGGATCGGGCTGCTCTTCACGCCCTCGACGTTCTCGAGGACGATGCGCTGGCCCCCGGCGACGCCCCAGTCGCGGGCGACGCTCGTGTGGAGCCAGACCTCGTTCTCGGACATCAGCGCGTCGA
>JBBQDQ010000188.1:0-6507 GCA_038319835.1 Thermoanaerobaculia bacterium
ACATCAGTGCGCGAAAGCCGGAATGACGAACATACTTCCTGTACTCAGTAGCTCGCTTCGTCGCCGCGATGAAAAAGTGTGGGGTGCTGCGCGAACGCTTTGCGTGCCCGGCAGGTCTCAGAGCGCGTTGCCGGCGGCAACTCCCGAGGCCCAGGCCCACTGGAAGTTGTAACCGCCGAGCCAGCCCGTCACATCCACCACCTCGCCGATGAAATAGAGACCGGGCTCGCTTCGCGACTCCATCGTGCTTGAGGACAGGGCCCGCGTGTCGACACCGCCAAGCGTGACTTCCGCCGTGCGGTAGCCCTCGGTTCCGGCGGCGGGGAGCGCGAACGCCATGAGTGCGGAGACGACGCTCCGCCGGGCGTCTTTCGTCAGCCGCGCGAGCGGCTGATCCGCGACGCCCGCGGTCTCGAGGATCAGGGAGATGAGGCGGTCGGGGAGAGAAAGAGACGAAGAGGAAGATCTTCTTAGAAGGTTGAAGAGGGAGACGCCGGCGCGAGCGCCGGCGACGAGGCGCGAGTCCCAGTCGCCGTCGCCATCGAAGGAGACCGTGACCTCCGCGGCGCCGCCGCTCCGCGCGACGACGTGCGCGACGTCGAGGACGGACGGGCCGCTCCAGCCCTTGTGCGTGAAGAGGAAGCCGCCTTCGGACACGGCCCTTTCCGCGCCGCTCCTGGCCGTGACGCGTGCGTTCGTGCTCACTCCGGCGAGGGCGTGATGCGCGGGCGCTTCGCCCGTGAGCGGAACGAGCGCGGGATACGTCGGGACGAGCGTGTGTCCGAGCGCCTCGGCCCACGCGAAGCCGCCGCCGTCGGCGCCGCCCCCGAGAACCGACAGGCCGCCCGTCGCGAGGATCACGCGCGGAGCCGCAACGTCGGGCCCGTCCGCGAGCCGGATCGAGAAGCCGCCGGCCGTCCGTCCGACCTCGCGCACGACGGCCCCCGTCCGGATCTCCGCGCCAACGGCGGCCGCCCGCGCGACGAGCGCGTCGCGAACGTCCTTTGCGCGGTTCGACGGCGGGAAGAGCTTCCGGCCCTCCGCCTCCTCGCGCAGCGGTCCGCCGAGGAGGTCCTCGAAGAACTCCCTCTGGTCGACGAGCGAGACGCGGGCAAGGTAACGGCCCACGACGCGCGGGGGCGCGGCCGACACGAAGCGTTCGGGCGCCTCCTCCATCGGCAGGACGTTGCAGCGCCCGCCGCCGGAAACGAGGATCTTGCGGCCCGGCTGCGCCGCCGCCTCGAGGACGACGACGCCCTTCGCGCCGGCCTCCGCCGCGCGGATCGCCGCGAGAAGGCCGGCCGCCCCGCCCCCGAGGATCACGACTCCCGCCTCGCCCTGCATCCGTCGATAATGCGGCATGCCCTCTTCATCCGACGGGATCGGCGGGTTCTTCCGCCGCCTGCTCTACCGCGCCTGGTTCGTCCCCGCCTGCGTCCTCGGCGTCGTCGCGTTCGTCGGATTCGCAGCGCTCGCGCTCATGCATTACGCGTTCTTCCGCGACGGCGAAAAGGCCGCAATGGTGTACGTCCGGGGCTTCGGCGTCGTCATGACCCGCTTTCTCGGCTGGAAGGTCGAGACCCAGAACATCGAGAACATGCTCGGGACGAAGCCGGCCGTCGTCGTCGGGAACCACCAGTCGAACCTCGACATCGCGACGTGGGGGACGTTCTTCCCGTATCAGGCCGTCGCGGTCGGGAAGAAGGAGATCCTGAAGATTCCCGTCTTCGGGACGCTCTGGAAAGTCTCGAATCACATCCTGGTCGACCGGTCGAACGCCGTTCGCGCGCGCGAGTCGCTCGCGGCCGCCGCGCAGCGCATCCGAACTGAAAAGCTGAGCGTCTGGATGCTGCCTGAGGGTCACCGGAACACGAAGCCGGAGATGCTCCCGTTCAAGAAGGGCGCGTTCCACCTCGCGATCGCGGCGCAGGTGCCCGTCGTCCCGTTCGTGACGTCCCCGATGTGGACCGTCCTCGACGCGCACCGCTGGATGGTCCGCCCCGGCGTCGTGCGCGTGCGCTTCCTGGCGCCCATCCCGACCGGGGGCATGACGGACGAGGACGTGGACCGCCTGTCTCTCGCCACGCGCGAGGCGATGGAAGCAGTCCGGCAGGAATTCCTGGCGACCGCGGGTCCGAGGATCGGCTAGGTCAAACCCTGAAGAGATCCGGCCGCCAGATCTGGATCCGCTTCTTGATCGCCTCGCCCGAGAGGCTCTCGTCGAGCGCGGCCTGGACGAGCCCGGGGGCCTCGCCGTCCGAGGCGAACCGGAGGCCGATGAGCTGGTCCTCCGTCAGCGACCCGATCCGGCTCCGGAGAGGCTCGGAGAGCAGCATCGAGAGACGCTGGCGTTCCTCGAGCCGGATGACGCGGTCCTGCGCCTTGAGCGCGAAAGACCGGGCTTTCCACGCGATCACGACGAGCGCCGCCGAGACGAGCGTCGCCCAGATCGTCCAGCCCGAAGGTGCCTTGATCGCGTGCCAGAGGCTCACGAAAAAGGCGACCACGAGGATCGGGGCGGCGAAGTAATGGTACGGAGGGTCCCAGCGGCGGTGGGTCTTGTACTCCTGCGTCTGTGTTTCGGCCATTGGGCCACCTCTCCGTGAAATCCGTCACGTCTCCGGATACGGATTCCCGATAGACTTCCCGACCCGGGATTTCGCCCCACTTTATCGAAAAGGAGACCCTCCCGCATGTACCGACCCCGTGCCCTCGCGCCGCTGGCGCTCGCCCTCGCGGTCGTCGCCCTCCCGGCCCGAGCCGAGAAGGAAACGTTCGCCCTCGACAAGAGCCATACCGAGATCGGCTTCAAGGTCCGCCACTTCGTCTCGAAGGTCGGCGGCCGCTTCGCGAAGTTCGAAGGCACGATCGTTCTCGACCGCGCCAAACCCGAGGACAGCGCCGTCGAGATCAAGATCGACGCGACGAGCATCGACACGAGCTCGCCGAGCCGCGACAAGCACCTCAACTCGGCGGACTTCTTCGACACGGCGAAGTTCCCCGAGATCACGTTCAAGTCCACGAAGGTCGCCGCGAAGGGCAAGGACGCCTTCGAGGTGACCGGCGACCTGACGATGCGCGGCGTCACGAAGCCCGTGACGCTGACCGTCACGGCGAACGGGTTCACGAGCGACGGCCGCGGCGGCCAGAAGACCGGCTTCGACGTGACCGGAAAGCTCAACCGCAAGGACTTCGGCGTGAACTGGAACGCGGTCGTCGACCAGAACGCAATGCTCTCGGACGACGTCGACCTCCTAATCTCCGTCGAGGCGAACAAGCCGGCCCCGAAGCCGGCGGCCCCGGCCACGAAGTGACCGAATCCCCGCTTTGTGCGGGGGCTCCAAGAGCTTAGGATTCAGACGCCCGGCCCCACGGCCGGGCGATTTTTCTTCGAAGGAATCCTCCGATGCCCGAAATGGCCTCCCTCGCCCCGCCAATCGTCCGGAATCACCGTGTCCGGCCCGCGGCCGTCTTCGGCTTCGCGCTCGTGCACGTGGCCGCCGCCGTCGGCGTCTTCCTCGTCGGCCTTTCGTGGAAGGGCGTCGCCCTCGCGGTCGCCTCGTACTACTTGCGGATGTTCGCGATCACCGCGGGGTTCCACCGTTACTTCTCGCACCGTGCGTTCAAGCTCGGCCGCGTGCCGCAGTTCCTCCTCGCCTTCCTCGGCCAGACGTCCGCGCAGAAGGGCGTCCTGTGGTGGGCCTCGAACCACCGCCACCATCACAAGTACTCCGACACGCCCGAGGACATCCACAGCCCGATGCAGGACGGCTTCTGGTGGAGCCACATCGGCTGGATCCTCTCGGGCCAGTACGACGAGACGGACTTCTCGCGCATTCCGGATCTGGCGCGGTTCCCCGAACTCGTCTGGCTGGACCGGAACCAGTATGCGGCGACGATGCTCTACGGCCTCCTCACGTGGGTCGCCTTCGGCTGGACGGGCCTCGTGTGGGGCTACTTCGTCGCGACCGTCTTCCTCTGGCACGGGACGTTCACGATCAACTCGATCATGCACGTCTTCGGACGCCGCGTGTTCCCGACCACGGACACGAGCCGCAACAGCATGATCTTCGCCCTCGTGACGATGGGCGAGGGCTGGCACAACAACCACCACTTCTACCCGAGCTCCGCCGCGCAGGGCTTCCGCTGGTGGCAGCTCGACGCGAGCTACTACCTGCTCTGGCTGGGCGAGAAGGCCGGCGTCGTGAAGAGCCTGCGCCGCGCCCCGACGGCCGAGGTCATCGCGCGGCTCACGTCGGGCGCTGGCGCCGTCGCCGCGCCGGCACACCTCGCGTCCGACGCCGCGGACGTGCTCGCCGCGCGCTGGGAGGAGATCCGCTCGGCCGCGAGCGTCGCCGCCCACGCGGCGCTCGTCGAGCTCGAGGCCGCGCGCCTGCGCGCGGCCGCCCGGCTCGAGACGCTCCAGGAGGACTACGCCGCCGCGAAGGCGCGGGCGGGAGTCGCCGCCGAGAGCAAGCTCGACGAGCTGCGCGCCGAGATCGAGAAGGCGAGCCGCGAGCTGCACGAGACCCTCCAGCGGCTCGTCGAGCAGGCGGAAGGGCTGGGCCTCGCGCCCGCCTGAGGAGACGAGAGACACCCATGGCCGACCTCTACGCGGAACATCTCGCCCGTCTCGCGGCCTCGACCGCCCTCGCTCTCGAGGAGACCGGCTTCGACCGGATGGTCGTGCACTCCGGCGTGCCGTTCACGTACTTCGCCGACGACAACGACGCGCCGTTCCACCCGACGCCCACGTTCGCGCACTGGGCGCCCGTGGACGGCCCGGACCACCTCCTCGACGTCGTGCCCGGGAAGAAGCCGCGCCTCGTGCGCGTGCAGCCGCGCGATTACTGGTACGCCCCGCCGGCGCCGGCGCCGGCGTTCGTGGCGTGCGCGTTCGAGGTCGCGGACGTCGCGACCTCCGAGGCGGCCTGGAAGGAGATGGGGAACGGCTTTGCGCGCACGGCCTTCGTGGGCGGCGCCGTGGACGAGGCGGCCGCGCACGGCTTCCGGCCGCAGAACGTGAACCCGAAGGGGCTGGTCGCCCGGCTGGACTGGGAGCGCTCCTACAAGTCCGACTGGGAGGCCGAGCAGGTCGCCGTCGCGAACGCCAAGGCGGCGCCCGGCTACCGCGCCATCGAGAAGGCGTTCCGCGCGGGCGCCTCGGAGATGGAGCTCCACCACGCCTACCTCACGGCGATCGGCGACGTCGAGGAAGCCCTCCCCTACACCTCGATCGTCGCGCTCGACGACCGCTCCGCGACTCTCCATTACCACGGCAAGCGCGGGAAGCTGCCGGCCGCGTCGAAGGTCCTCCTCGTGGACGCGGGCGCGACCGTGAACTTCTACGCGTCTGACATCACGCGCACGTTCGTGAAGGAGGGCGTCGAGCCCGTTTTCGCGCGCCTCCTCGACGGGATGAAGGCCCTGCAGGCAAATCTGTGCCTCGAGGGGCGGCCGGGCCTGCACTACCGCGACTTCCACCTCCGCGCGCAGCGCAGCGTCGGCGAGCTTCTCCGCGAGGTCGGCGTCCTGAGGGTCTCGGCCGAGGAAGCCGTCACGACGCGCCTCACGTTCCCGTTCTTCCCGCACGGCCTAGGCCACTTCCTCGGCCTTCAGGTCCACGACGTCGCGGGCCGCCAGGCCGACCGCACGGGCACGCCCGCGCCTCCTCCTTCGGACCACCCCGCGCTCCGCACCGTCCGGCCGATCGAGGAGCGCATGCTCTTCACGGTCGAGCCCGGCCTCTACTTCATCCCGATGCTCCTCGACCCCGTCCGGGAAGGCCCCCACCGCGCCGCGATCGACTGGGCGCTCGTGGACCGCCTCATCCCGATGGGAGGCATCCGCGTCGAGGACAACATCTTCGTCGGGAAGGACGCGAACCGGAACCTCACGCGCGAATCGCTCCCCGACTGAGGGCCCGCGTCCGGAAGGGCAAGGCCGCCCTCGGCGGCGTGCACTGCAGCGCGTGAAGCCCCGGCGCGCCCGCCCCAGGCGCTAGACTCGGTCTCTTGGGAGATGCCCCGATGCGACCGGAACTCAACCAGATCGACCTGTCCTCGCTCGGCGAGCTCGCCAACATCCGCAAGGAGGAGAGCGTCCTCGAGGAACGCCTCGCGAAGATGGAGGCGAAGAACGAGAACGTCTCGCCGGTCGTGTACGCGCGCGTCAAGGGCGACTACGAAGCGCGCCGCAGCGAGCTCGCCCGCGGCGCGCAGCCGCTTCGGGAAAAGGCGCTCCGCGAGTATCAGCGCCTCAAGGTCCTGCGCACCGAGGTCGAGCGCCTGGTCCAGCAGGTCTCGCTCGAGAAGGAAGAGCTCGAGTTCCGCAAGGACCTGGGCGAGTTCCCGGACGCAGAGTTCACGAAGCGCCTCGCCGACTGCGAGAAACGCCTTGCAGACGAACGCCGACAGCTCGAGGACGTCCTCCAGATGCACAACACGTTCGCAGGCGCCTTCCGCTCGGAAGAGGAGCTCGAGGCCGGAACGCTCGAGTCCGGGCCTC
>JBBQDQ010000189.1:0-6496 GCA_038319835.1 Thermoanaerobaculia bacterium
CGACGACCTCCTCCCGCTCGTGACGGCCGCGAACTCCGAGCGCTTCGCGTTCGCCACGGACGACCGCCACCCCTGGGACCTTCTCGCGCACGGCCACCTCGACCACCACGTACGCCGCGCGATCGCGCTCGGGCTCGACCCGGTCCTCGCGCTGCGCCTCGCCTCGTGGTCCTGCGCCCGGCACTACGGCTTCACGGACCGCGGCGCGGTCGCCCCCGGCTTCCGCGCGGACCTCCTCACCTTCGACCGGCTCGAGGACTTCCACCCGGACCTCGTCGTCCTCGGCGGCCGGCGCGTTGCGAAGGGCGGCAAGCTCCTCGTCGACGTCCCCGTCCGGAGAATGGAAGAGGGCCCGGCCTTCCAGGTCGATGCGTTCGATCGCACGCGCCTCAGGGTCGCGGCGGGGGAGGGCGTCTCGCTGCGCGTCATCGAGGTGCGCTCGGGCTCGATCGTGACGGGCGCCTCGACCGAGCCCGCGACCGTAGCGGGCGGCGCGGCCGTGCAAGACGTCTCGCACGATCTCCTGAAGCTCGCGGTGGTCGAACGTCACCGCGGGACGGGCAACGTGGGGGTCGCCTTCGCTCGCGGCTTCGGACTGAAGCGGGGCGCCGTCGCGTCGTCCGTCGCCCACGATTCGCACAACGTCGTCGTCGTCGGCGCCGACGACGCGTCCATGGAGACGGCGGTGAGACGGGTCGCGGCGATCGGCGGCGGGATCGTCGTCGCGGACGGCGCCCAGTCGCTCGCCGAGGTCCCGCTCGAAGTCGGCGGTCTCATGTCGAACGCGCCGATGGCCGACGTGGACGCCGCCGAGCGCCGCGCGAACGCGGCGGCGGCGACGCTCGGCGGCACGATGGACCACCCGTTCATGACGCTCGCCTTCCTCGCGCTGCCCGTCATCCCGGAGCTCAAGCTGACGGACCGTGGCCTCGTGGACGTCTCGAAGTTCGACTTCGTGGCGCCGGTGGTGTGAGGGCGGTGCCGTGATCGTCGACTGCGGGATCTACGACGAGGGAGTCCGGCGCGCGGGCACGTTCACGTTCGAGGAAGCGTACGAAGCGTCGAGGGATCCACGGACCTTCGTCTGGCTGGGTCTCTACGAGCCCTCCGAGGGCGAGTTCGCATCCGTCAGGGCCGCGTTCGGGCTTCACGAGCTCGCGGTCGAGGACGCGCTCAAGGCCCACCAGCGGCCCAAGATCGAGGTCTACGACGACATGATCTTCATCGTCGTCAAGACGGCGCGCTACGTGGACCACGAGGAGGTCGTGACGCTGGGCGAGCTTCTCCTCTTCGTGGGCGATAACTTCCTCGTGGCCGTGCGCCACGGCGAGGCGAGCCCGCTCGTCGAAACCCGGCGCCGCATCGAGAAGAAGCCCGAGCTCCTCAAGTGCGGACCCGGAGCCGTCCTCTGGGCGATCCTCGACCACGTCGTCGACGATTACCTGCCCGTGCTGGACGGTCTCGAGAACGACATCGACCAGGTCGAGAACCAGGTCTTCTCCCCGGGTGAAGAGAACCCCGTCGAACGCATTTACTTCCTCAAACGCGAGGTCATGGAGTTCCTGCGCGGCGCGAGACCCCTCCTCGATCCCCTGGACCGGCTCGCGCGGGGCACGTTCGAGGTGATCCACGCCGACGTCCACGCCTACTTCCGCGACGTCCACGACCATCTCCTGCGCGTCGTCGAGCAGCTCGAGGGCGACCGGGACCTTCTCACGAGCGTCCTGCAGGCGAACCTGTCGCAGGTGAGCGTGAGGCAGAACGAGGACATGCGGAAGATCTCGTCGTGGGCCGCGATCTTTGCGGTGCCGACGATGATCGCCGGCATCTACGGGATGAACTTCCAACACATGCCCGAGCTGAAGTCCCCCTGGGGGTATCCCTTCGCGCTCGGGCTCATGCTGACCGTCTGCGCAGCCCTCTACCGGGCCTTCAAGCGCTCCGGCTGGCTGTAGCTCAGTTCGCGGGCGGTCCGCCGCGGTGCATCGCGCGCTGCTGGCGGTGGGCGGCGATCCAGCCCTCGAGCTTCGCGCGCTGCTCGGGCGTGAGGACCGCGTCGATCTCGGCCTTGACGGCCTGCATCTTCACTTTGGCCGCCTGGCCGTCCGCCCGCACTTTCAGGAACGCGGCGCCCACGACCGCCGGATCGGGGTTCGCGGCCGCGGCGGCGGCTTTCAGGGCGTCGCGGTTCGCCTTGGCCTGATCGTGGAACGCGGCGCCTTCGTCCTTGTGGGACTCGAAGATCGCCTTGACCTTCGCCTTCTGGGCGTCCGTGAGGTCGAGCGTCGCCATCGCCGCGCGGATGCCGCGGACGAATTTTCCGGGCGCGCCGGGAGCGGGCTGAGCAAGGGCCGCCCCGGCCGCGAGGGCTCCGGCGAGGACCAGGGCCGCACCACCGAAGATCTTCTTGTCGAAGGAGTTGTTCGTCATGTTATTCCGCCCTCCCGGCGGGCGTTTCGTCCGCCGATGACGATGAGACGCACGACGTCGCCGGGCGTTTACCCGGGCGGGAGGATCAGACGGAACACGCTCCCGATCCCCTCCTCCGACTCGAGCTCGATCCGGCCCTCGTGCGCCTCGGCGATCGCCTTCACGATCGACAGACCGAGCCCGACGCCTTCGATCCGGCGGGACCGGCCGCTCCCGCCGCGAAAGAAACGCTCGAAGACCCGGTCCCGGTCCTCGGGCGGGAGTCCCGGCCCCTCGTCGCGCACCTCGACGACGGCGCCTCGCACCTGCTTCTCGACACGGATCTGGATCTGGGTCCCTTCCGGCGCGTACCGGATCGCGTTGTCGACGAGGTTCTGCAGGGCCTGACGGAGGGCCACCCGGTCTCCGTTCACGACGACGGGGGCGTCGAGGTGGGCTTCGAGACTCTGTTCCCGCTCCTCGGCGAGGACCGAGAGGTCGCCCACGACGTCGAACGCGAGAGCGGAGAGGTCGACGCGCTCGACCTTCAGCTTCGCTCCGCCGGCGTCGGCGCGGGCCAGGGCGAGAAGGCCGTTCAGGAGCCGCGAGAGCTTGTCCGTCTCCTCGAGCATCATCCCGATCGCCTCGCGGTGCTCCGCCTCGGTCCGTGGCTGGCTGAGCCCGACCTCTCCCACGCTCCGGATCACGGTGAGCGGGGTCCGGAGCTCGTGCGACGCGTTGGCCGTGAACGTCCGAAGCTCGCCGAACGAGCGTTCGAGGCGGGCAAGCGTCTCGTTGAACGCGTCCCGCAGCTGATTCAGCTCCAGTCCCGCGTCGTCCGGCGACAGGCGTTCGTCGAGGCGCTCGGCGGTGATCCGGCGGGCGTGTTCGGCCATCCGGGAGAGCGGACCGAGCGACCGCCGCACGAGAAAGAGACCGCCGAGGCCTCCGAGGACGAAAACGGCGAGCGAGAGCGCTGCCACCTCGCGCCAGAGCGAATGGACCTCTCGCCGCGGCGCGCTCTCAGAGACGGCGGCGCGGACCACGAAGGAGGCCCCGGAGAGCTGCGCGCGCTCGGCCAGGACCCGGAACGGGCCGCCTGGAAGCTCGACGGTTCGGGGCGAGCCGAGAGTACCCGGATCGGGCGGGCCAAGGTCGAGGGCGTCGATCGTCCCGACCGAGAGAAGCCGCTTTCCGTCGGGGCTCCAGATTTCGATGACGTGCCCCCCACCCTCTTCTTCCTTGATCTGGCGCCAGAAAAAGCCGCTGGGCCACACGGGCGATCCGTCCTCTTTCACCTGGATCGACCGCAGCGCGAGCTCGAGATCCTCGTGGACGCTCCGGCTCATCTCGGTGTCGACGTGGGCGGCGTAGGAAAGCCCGATCGCGACCGAATACGCGGCGAGGCAGAGAAAGACGATCAGGCCGCCCCAGATCGTGATCCGCGTCCGCAGGCTCCGGAAACCGATCATCCGCGCCCTGAATGGCCCGGCAGCGTCATTCTCCGCCTTCGCGCAGGATGAACCCGACTCCCCGGACCGTCTGGATCAGGTTCACGTCGTGACCGAGGTCGACCTTCTTTCGGAGCCGCGCCATGTGCACGTCGATCACGTTGTCGAGCGGCGTGCTCCGGTTCGTCTCGCCCCAGACGTCCCGCGCGAGCATCTCGCGGGAGACCAGCGTCCCGCTGTGCCGGACGAGGTATTCGAGGAGCTCGTATTCCCGCGTCGTCAGCTCGACGGGCGCGCCACCCCGTGAGACGGCCCGCGACGGGACGTCGAGAACGAGATCGGCAACCGAGAGACGCAGGAGCTGGTCGCCTCGCCCACGGCGGAGGAGGGCTCGCACGCGCGCGAGGAGCTCGGAGAAGGCAAACGGCTTGACGACGTAGTCGTCGGCGCCGGCGTCCAGGCCGCCGACACGATCCTCGACCGCGTCCCGGGCCGTGAGCATGAGCACAGGAGTCAGCAGGCCGCCCGCCCGAAGGCCTTTGAGGATCTCGAGGCCGTCCCGTCCCGGCAGCATCCGGTCGAGAACGATGACGTCGAAGGGCCGTGTGGACGCTAGAAAGAACCCGTCCTCCCCGGTCTGGGCCACCGTTACGCTGAAGCCCTCCGCGCTGAGGCCCTCCCGCAGAGCGCCGGACACTCTCGGTTCGTCCTCGACGACGAGGAGCGTCGGCATAGGGGGAGAGTCGGTCGCTCCGCTCGTCCCGGCGGTTCGCATGGCCGGATTCTAGGGACACCGGACCGCCGCATGGCGCGAAGGTTCGCACCTTACGAAAAGTTCAGTTTCTCGTCACCTCCGGCCCGCCGGGAGGACGCTAGCCTTCTGCCAAGAGAACGACAGCTCAGAAACAGGGAGGCATGGTCATGACGAAGAGAACAAACGGGCACCACTTCGAGACGTGGTCCGCGCGAGGCCTCGTGGCCGTGGTCGCGCTTCTGCTCCTTCCCCTGGTCGTGCCGGTTTACGCCCAGACGTTCAACTCGGACGGGGCCTCCCACGATTCGGCGAAGGCGAGCGGGTGGGGGCTTCCGGCGGTCAACCCTTCGTCGAGCAACTACAACAACTGTCTCCGCTGCCACCAGCCCGGCGGCCCCGCCTCCGACAAGTCCGGCTATCTCCTCGGCGGCCACAAGAACATGTCGCGGCTCGCGGACGGGAAGACCTGGGGCATGCCGGGCGTCGACGCGACACACCCGGCGTCGCCGGAACTCTCAGGCGCGTCCCTCGACGCGAACGGCGTCTTCACGAACCTCTGGATCCAGGAAGAGTACGTCCGGCCGTTCGCGAACTGGACGACCGCGTCCGGGGCGGCTCTCAGCTCGATTACGGGCGGTTACTGCGCCACGAACTCCGCGGGAAGCATCGGCTCCGACGACGTCCCCGACCTCAAGGCGTGCCCCGACTGCGAGACGCCGGACATGGGGAACGGGAACGCCGGCTACCCGCTGAATTACCCGGACGCGGCGGCGTGCGCCGCGGCCGCGACGCGCACGGGCAAGCCCTACACGTGGATCACGATGAACACCCAGCCCCTCTACTGGATTTACGGTGGTGCGGGTCTCGAGGGCGGGCCGGCGATGATCCAGCGCGGCAGCCAGCAGTACAAGTGCAGCCGCTGTCACACGACCGGCTGGACGGCGAACACGGCCACGGATGGAGCGATCACGGGCCAGACCAAGCGTCCATACAGCGACTTTCCGGCGGCCAATCTCGCCAGCGTGACGACGCTCGGAGCCACCTCGAAGCTCCTCGGACCCAGCTTTGGCGCGTCGGGCTACCCGCTCGTCAAGTCCCCCTGCACGATGGGGACGGACTGTGACGTCACGAGCGTCGTTCTGACGGCCAAGGGCGCCCTTTACCCCACGAGCGCTCCGGCCACCGTCACCCTTTCGGACGGCACGGGCACAGGTTGCACGGCGACCGCCACGATGGCCGCAGACGCCTACGGCACGACCTACACGGTGAACAGCGTCGCGGTCGACTGCTCGGCGAGCAATCACTCCTGGTCGAGCGGCGCCAAGGTCGCGTTCGGCCATTCGTACTCGGTTGCCTCGTGGGACCAGTGGGGCATCCAGTGCTCGCGTTGCCACTCGGGCGCCGTGGACGGCAACCACGGCGACACGACTCTCAAGACCGCCAAGGGCGGAGACATCGTGGCGATGTGCATCACGTGCCACAAGCAGGAGAGCGACACGGCGCCGCGGGCCGTCCAGGGCGGCAACGGCTTCGCGGGAAACAACGGCTTCGTCATGCCCTACACGAACAAGCAGCAGCAGCCGGACGGCTTCGCGCACCACCCGGACGGGCCCGAGTTCCTGAACAGCGCGCATGCGCGCTTCACGGGCAACTGGAAGGACATGGGCTGCCCGCCGTACGCGATCTCCGGCTACGCCGGCGTCGACCCGGGCAAGCCCGGCGCACCGCCGGCCGGCGGCTGCACGCCCGGCACGATGAACCTCGACGGCAATACCCCTTCGGCCTACGCGAGCAAGTTCGCGCGTGCCGCAAAGGTCGATCTTGCCGGCGTATCCGACGCCGCTGCAGGTAGCTGCGCCACGTGCCACGATTCGCACCAGCC
>JBBQDQ010000190.1:0-6485 GCA_038319835.1 Thermoanaerobaculia bacterium
GGGGGGGACGGGCAATCCGTACTTCACGACGGACTCGGCCGCGGCCCTCCGCGCGAACGAGATCCGGGCCGACGCGATCCTGAAGGCGACGCGCGTCGACGGGATCTACACCGACGATCCCAAGAAGAACCCGAACGCCGAGTTCCTGCCCCGGGTCAGCTACCAGGACGTCCTGGAGAAGCGGCTCGCCGTCATGGACGCAACGTCGGTCGCCCTCTGCCGTGACAATCGCATGCCGATTCGCGTCTTCAACCTGCTCGTCCCCGGGAACATCCGCCGCGTCGTCATGGGCGAGCCGGTGGGAAGCGTGGTCGACGCGGGGCGCGCCTGAAGCGCCCGCCGAAGAAGGAGACGCCATGCCTGTGATCGCCGAAATCAAGAAGGAAACCGAGAGGCGCATGCACGCCTCGCTCGAGGCGCTCAAGCACGAGCTCAAGCACCTCCGCACGGGGAGGGCCTCCGTGGGCCTTCTCGAGGGGATCTTCGTCGAGTACTACGGGACGGCGACGCCCCTCAACCAGGTCGCGAACCTCTCGTCGCCGGACGCGACCCTCCTCACGGCCGTGCCGTGGGAGCCGTCCCTCTGCCCGGCCATCGAAAGGGCCATCCGGACGAGCGACCTCGGCCTCAACCCGTCCTCGGACGGCAAGATCGTGCGGATCCCGGTCCCTCAGCCCACCGAGGAGCGCCGCAAGGAGATCATCAAGAAGGCGCACGGGTTCGCGGAGCACGCGAGGGTCGAGATCCGCCACCATCGCCACGAGGCGAACGACGCGATCAAGAAAGAGGCGAAAGCCTCCGCCGTCTCGGCGGACGACGAGAAGCGCGCGCTCGACGAGATCCAGAAGCTGACCGACAAGAGCGTCGCCGAGGTCGACCACATCCTCAAGACGAAGGAAGCGGAAGTCCTCTCACGGTGAGCCAGGCCACGGCTCTCGTCCCGGCGGCCGGCTTCGGAACGCGCTTCCACGAGGGCGGCCCGAAGGCCCTGGTCCTTCTCGCGGGCCGGCCGCTCCTCGTCCACGCGCTCGAGCGCCTCGCGGCCTCGAGGCGCGTCTCGTCGGCCGTCATCGCGATTCCGGGCGGCTGCGAGAAGGACTTCCACACGGCGCTGAAGGCGTCCCCCCTCCCGTACGTCCTCGTCGAAGGGGGCATGACGCGCCGCGAATCCGTGTCCCGGGCCTTCGCGGCGGCCGACCCGAAAGACGACGACGCGCTCGTCCTCGTCCACGACGCGGCGCGGCCGATCGTGGACCCGCTCGAAGTCAAGGCCGTCGTGGACGCGGCCGACGCGACGGGCGCTGCGATTGCGGCGTTCGGGCTCGTCGAGACCATCAAGCGCATCGAGGCCGGCAAGATCAAGGTGACCGTACCCCGGGGCGACCTCGTCGGCGCGACCACCCCGCAGGCCTTCCGCGCCGGGATCCTGCGCAAGGGGCTCGCCAGGGAAGGCGGTCCCGACGCGACGGACGACGCCGAGCTCGTCGAGCGCACGGGCGGCGAGGTCACGGTCGTCCTGACGTCCCGCTGGAACATCAAGATCACGTACCCCGAGGACCTGGCGTGGGCCGAAGCGTGGCTCAGCCGCGGCGGGGCGTGACCCCATGCGGATCGGACACGGCTTCGACGCCCATCGCCTCGCGCCCGGACTCCCGTGCATCCTCGGCGGCGTGGCCGTTCCTTCGGACTTCGGCCCGGTCGGCCATTCGGACGGCGACGTCGTTCTACACGCCCTCGCGGACGCGCTCCTCGGCGCTGCGGCGGCCGGTGACCTCGGGTCCATCTTCGGAACGGACCGGCCCGAGTGGGCTGGCGCGGCGGGGGAGGCGTTCGTCCGCCACGTCCGCGACCTGACGGACCATCCGGAGATCCTGAACGTCGACGTGACGATCATCGCCGCGAAGCCCCGCGTCGCCGGGCATCGCGAGGCGATGCGCGCCAACATCGCGGCCCTGCTCGGGATCGAGATCGGACAGGTCTCCGTCAAGGCGTCGTCCGGAAACGGCCTCACGGACTTCGGCCGGGGCGAGGGAGTCGCCGCAACGGTCGTCCTCCTGACCGCAGACGCCGCGGCCGAGTAACGACCATGATCGTCTCCGGTTTCCACCCGGTGCGCGAAGTCCTCGAAAAGAGGCCGCGCGCCGTCGAGGCGCTCCTCATCCAGCGCGGCCGCAAGGACGCGCGCGCCGCGGACATCGAGACGCTCGCGCGGGGCGCGGGAGTCCCCGTGCGCCTCGTCGCCAGGGAGGAGCTGGACCGCTTCGCGGGCCGGGCCCACAACGGCGTCGCGGCGCGCGTCGCCGAGCGCGAGTACGACGACGTCGAGGAGTGCCTGGCGGGCCCGAAGGGGTCCCGCTGCGTCCTCTTTCTCGACGAGGTGACCGATCCGGGCAACCTCGGCTCCGTGCTCCGGACGGCGGCGGCCGCTGGAGCATCGGTCGTCCTGACCGAGCGGCACTCGGCCGGCCTGAACGAGACGGTCTCGAAGGCGTCCGCGGGCGCCCTCGAGAGGGTCAAGGTGGGCCGGGTGGTCAATGCCGCCCGCTTTCTCGAGCAGGCCAAGGCGGCCGGTTTCTGGATCTACGGGGCGGCAATGGATGGCGAAAGACTCTGGAAAGTGGATATTTCCGGCGATTCGGTTCTCTGTCTGGGTTCCGAGGGGGCCGGGCTCAGGCGCCTGACCCGCGAGACCTGCGACCGGCTGGTTTCCATCCCCATGAACCCGGGGGCGGGCTCCCTGAACGTGTCGGTGGCCGCCGGGGTCCTCCTTTACGAGTGGGTCCGCCGGAAAGCAGGCTCCGGGCCGACTTCGGCATGAAAATGGCTTGACGGGGTTTCGAACGGGCTGATATAAACCACAGTTCGCGCCTCGCCGGGTGCGCGAAGCCGTGCGTTCTCCGTGTCTTCAAGGTCATCGGGTCGCACGGTCGAGCTCTCTCTGGAGGGGAATGCGAGTGCTGGCGTAGCTCAATTGGCAGAGCAGCCGATTTGTAATCGGCAGGTTGCGGGTTCAAGTCCCATCGCCAGCTCCAGGGAGAGTCCAGGGCCGGAAGTCGGGACGACGAAGGACGGGGAAGGGCAGATGGCCGAGTGGTTAATGGCAGCAGACTGTAAATCTGCCGTACTTACGTGCTACGGGGGTTCGAATCCCTCTCTGCCCACCATTTCCCGGAAAGAGCGGGCCCACGTAGCTCAGTTGGTAGAGCACGTCCTTGGTAAGGACGGGGTCAGCAGTTCAAATCTGCTCGTGGGCTCCAAGTTCCGCGGGAGTAACTCAGGGGTAGAGTCACAGCCTTCCAAGCTGTTGGTCGCGGGTTCGAATCCCGTCTCCCGCTCCATTCACGCAGCTTGTCTCACGACGACGACGTACAGGGGTGTAGCTCCAACTGGCTAGAGCGGCGGTCTCCAAAACCGTAGGTTCGGGGTTCGAATCCCCGCACCCCTGCCAACCTCGGCCTGAACCACAACGAGAACGACGGACCCGAATCGATACGAAGGACGAACGAAACGACATGAACTTCAGCGAGCGTTGGACCACCTTCCGCGGATTCCTCTCCGACGTCAAAAAGGAGACCGGGAAGGTCTCGTGGCCGGATCGCGACGAGGTCGTGGGGACGACGATGGTGGTCATCGTCTACACGGTCCTCGTGGGGATCTTTCTCTTCCTCGTGGACGCGGCGGTCACGCCGCTCGTGAACAAGCTCTTCTCCGCCTTCGGCGGCTGAAGAGGGAAACCGATAAAGGCAAAGCGGTGAGCGAAGTCGATTCTCAGGACCCGGTGAGCGCGGCCCCGGCCGCGGCGGCGCCGCACATGGACTGGTTCATCGTCCACACCTATTCGGGGTTCGAGGACCGTGTCGTCACGGAGCTTCAGAACCGCATCAAGGCCCTCGGCATGGAGGTCCACTTCGGCGAGATCCGCGTACCGAAGGAGACCGTCGTCGAGATGAAGGCCGGGAAGCGCCGCAACGTCGAGCGCAAGTTCTTCCCGGGCTACGTCCTCGTGCAGATGGAGATGTCCGACGAGACCTGGCACCTCGTGCGCAACACGCCGAAGGTCACGGGCTTCGTCGGCGGCTCGTCGAAGGCGCCCGTCCCGCTCACGCAGGAAGAGGTCGACTCGATCCTTCACCACACGGCCGAGTCCAAGGAAAAGCCGAAGCCGCGTTACGTCTACGAGCGCGGCGAGCAGGTCAAGATCACGGACGGTCCCTTCAAGGAGTTCACGGGCACGGTCGAGGACATCAACCTCGAGCGTTCCACGCTCCGCGTCCTCGTCACCATCTTCGGCCGGCCCACGCCGGTCGAGCTCGAATTCGTCCAGGTTCAGAAGCTGTAAGGAACGATCATGGCAAAGAAGGTAACGGGTTACGTCAAGCTCCAGATCGAAGCGGGGAAGGCCACGCCCGCTCCGCCCGTCGGCACCGCGCTCGGTCCGCAGGGCGTCAACATCATGGACTTCTGCAAGGCCTTCAACGCGAAGACCGCGAAGGACGTTGGGCTCATCATCCCCGTCGTCGTCACGGTGTATTCGGACCGGTCGTACTCGTTCATCACGAAGACACCTCCCGCCGCCGTCCTCCTGAAGAAGGCCGCCAAGCTCGAAAAGGGTTCGGGCGTCCCGAACAAGACGAAGGTCGGCAAGGTGACGAAGAAGCAGGTCGAGGAGATCGCCAGGCTCAAGCTCGTCGACCTGAACACCGTGGACCTCGCCGCCGCCGTCAAGTCGGTGGAGGGGACCGCCCGATCCATGGGAATCGAGGTCGTCGGCTGACGCCGCGATCAACGAGGCGGAAGCCTCCCGCGCCGGGCCTCTCCCGGCGCGCGGTTCGCCGGTGCCCGGGATGCCCCGGGGCTTCTCACCGCCGGACCCGTGGGATGCGACCGACTCTTGGAGAACATCACACCATGAGTGGCAAGAAATTCACCGCGTCCGCCGCGAAAGTCGACAAGACGAAGCTCTACGACGTGCCCCAGGCCGTCGCGCTCGTGAAGTCGGCGGCGTTCGCCAAGTTCAACGAGACGGTCGAGGTGGCCCTTCGCCTCGGCGTCGACCCGAAGCACGCGGACCAGATGGTGCGCGGCACGGTCGTGCTTCCGCACGGCCTCGGGAAGACGACCCGGGTGGCCGTCGTCGCCTCGGGCGAGAAGATCAAGGAAGCGGAGGCGGCCGGAGCGGACGTCGTGGGCGGGGACGACCTCGTCGCGAAGATCCAGGCCGGCATGCTCGACTTCGAGGCGCTCGTCTCGACGCCGGACATGATGAAGTCGCTCGGACGGCTCGGCAAGATCCTCGGTCCCCGCGGCCTCATGCCGAACCCGAAGGCCGGTACGGTCACGTTTGATGTCGGCAAGGCTGTCAAGGAGCTCAAGGCCGGCAAGATCGAGTTCCGCGTCGACAAGACCGCGATCATTCACGTTCCGGTCGGCAAGACCTCGTTTCCCGAGGTGCAGCTCGTCGAGAACACCGAAGCGCTCCTCTCGGCGGTCCAGAAGGCGAAGCCCGCCGCCGCGAAGGGCAAGTACATGAGGTCGGTCGTCCTGTCGTCGACGATGGGGCCGGGAGTCCCGGTGGATCCCGCGACGGCCGAGAAGCTCGTGGGAAAGACGGCCTGACATGACGACCACGCGCGCTTCCAAGGCCGAAGAGCTCGCCGAGCTCGCGGCGACCGTGGGGAAGGCTCCCCACGCGTTCCTGATCGACTACAAGGGTCTCTCGGTCCCGGCCGTGACGGACCTCCGCCGCCAGATCCGCGCCGCCAAGTCCGACTACATCGTCGTGAAGAACACGCTCGCGCTGCGCGCCCTCGAGGGCAAGCCCCTCGGCGCCCTCAAGGAGCACTTCACGGGGATGACGGGCGTCGCGTATTCCACGGCGGACGTCGTCGCGCTCGCGAAGGTCCTCCACACGTTCGGCAAGACCAACCCGAACGCGAAGGTCAAGGCCGCCCTCCTCGACGGCAAGCCCGTCGCGGCGAAGGAGCTCGAGACCCTCGCGAACCTGCCGTCGCGCACCGAGCTCGTCGGCAGGATCCTGGGCCTCATGCAGTCGCCGATCCGGCGCCTCGTGACGGCCCTCGCCGCCCCTCACCGCAACGTCGCCGCGACGCTCGCCGCCGTGGCCGTTCAAAAAGCCAAGTCCGAAGAAACCGCGGCCTAAGCCGAAGAATCAGGAGAAAGAACCATGGCTCTCAACGTCGAGACTTTCGTCAAGGAAATCGAGTCGATGTCCGTCCTCGAGCTGAACAACCTCGTGAAGGCTCTCGAGGAGAAGTTCGGCGTGTCCGCCGCGATGATGGCCGCCCCGGCCGCCGCCGCCGGCGCCGCCCCGGCCGCCGCCGCCGCCGAGGAGCAGACGGAGTTCACGGTCGCCCTCAAGGAGGCCGGCTCCAACAAGATCAACGTCATCAAGGTCGTCCGTGAGGTCAACGCCTCCCTCGGGCTCAAGGAAGCCAAGGATCTCGTCGAGAACCTCGGCGTCATCA
>JBBQDQ010000191.1:0-6449 GCA_038319835.1 Thermoanaerobaculia bacterium
CCGCCGCCGCGCCCTCGCCCTCGCCGCCCCGCCAGCCCGTGACAGCCGCTTCCGCGACCGGTCCGATCGCGCTCACCGAGTCCACGGCGCCCCTCGCGCGTCCGAAGAGGACCGCAGGTATGCCGCGCGCGCGCTCCGGCCGCCTCGGGCCGCTCGCGCTCTTCCTCGCCGCGTTGATCCTCCTCGCCACGGGCGGCGCAGCGCTCGTCACGATGCGGGGCTGCGAGCGGCTGACTCCCGCGGTCGCTCCCCCGGCGCGCTGAGCCGGGAGACTGCGGCGTGGACGAACCCTCCACGGCGGGCCGTCGCGGGCCGTCCTGTACCTGTCGCCGCCCAAGGCGCTCGACAACGACATCGCCCGCAACCTCCAGCGCCCGCGCGCCGGTCCTCTGATCGGCGCCGATCTGTATTAGTCTTGACGCCGTCTTCACGTCGCCCACCCGAGTTACCCCGACGGGGCTCCCTATGAATCCGCATTCGATGGAGGAGGTTCAGATGGTCCGTTCGTTTCGAGTCTCAATCGCCCTTGTGATGGCGCTCGCCCTGTGCGCCGCCGCCGGCCCCGTGCTCGCGCAGAGCTCGACCGGCAGCATTTCCGGCGTCGTCGTCGACACGTCGGGCGCGCCGCTGCCCGGCGCCGGCGTGACCGCGAAAAACGTCAAGACCGGCGCGATCCGCGGCGCAGCGACGAACGCGAGCGGAGCCTTCGTCCTCCCCCTCATGCCCGTCGGCGTCTACGACGTGTCGTCGACCCTCCAGGGGTTCACGGCATCGAACGTCGGCCGCGCCGAGGTCAGCATCGGCTCCGACACGAGCCTGCGCCTCGCGATGGCCCTCGCCGGCGTTTCGTCGGCTGTCGCGGTCACCGCCGAGACGCCCGTGGTCGAGGTGTCGAAGACCGAGCAGGGCTCGGCCGTCAACGAGGCGTACATCCAGAACCTCCCGACGAACGGCCGGAACTTCCTCGACTTCGTCGTCACGACGCCCGGGGTCACGCGGGACCCCCGTCTCGGCGACCTCAGCTTCGCCGGCCAGCGCGGCACGCTGAACAGCCTCGTGATCGACGGCGCGAACAACGACAACACGTTCTTCGGCCAGGCCCTCGGCCGTACGGGTTCGGGCCGCGCGCCCTACCAGTTCAGCCAGGACGCCGTGAAGGAGTTCCAGGTCAACCGCAACGCCTACTCGGCCGAGTACGGCCGCGCCGGCGGCGCCGTGATCAACGTCGTCACGAAATCCGGCACGAACGAGTTTCACGGCACAGCGTTCGAGTTCTTCCGCGACAAGGGGATGAACGCGAACGACTACATCAACGTGATCAACGGCCGTCCGATCTCGAACTACCACTACAACCAGTTCGGGGCGAGCCTCGGCGGGCCGATCGTCAAGGACCAGCTCTTCTTCTTCGCGAACTACGACGGCCAACGCAACACGAACGGCAACGCCGTCATCCTGAACACGTCGAGCCTCAACCTGTCCGACCCGAACACGGCGGCGGGCCTCGCGACTCTGAACACGAAGACCTCGTCTTACGACCGCGGCCAGAACCAGGACGTTTTCCTCCTGAAGGCCGACTGGAACGCCGCGCAGGGCGCGCAGGTCTCGATGCGCTACAACCGTCAGCGCTTCACGGGAAGCAACAACGAGAACGGCGGCTCGACGCAGTCCGTCGAGCACTCCGGCAACTCGCTCGTGCAGACCGACACCGTGACCGCGTCCGTCACGAACATGTTCGGGACGTCGACCTTCAACGAGCTGCGCGGCCAGTACGCGAAGGATTCCGAGCCCGGCCTCGCGAACAGCGCGGACCCGGAGGCGCTCATCTCCGACGGCGCGTTCTCGTTCACGATCGGGCGGAACAACTTCAGCCCGCGCGAGACGACGATCACGCGCTACCAGGTCGGCGACGCGGCGACGCTCCTCCTCGGAAACCACTCGTTCAAGGCCGGCTTCGACTGGAGCCGCGACCTCATCACGAACTGGTTCCCGGGCAACTTCTCGGGCAGCTATTCGTTCAACTCCGTCGCGAACTACAACCTCGGCAAGCCCACGCAGTTCGTCCAGGCCTTCGCGGGCACCGGGACATCGGGTCCGTACACGTACCCCGACCTCTCCGAGATCGCGTTCTTCGCGCAGGACGAGTGGCGCCCGAACGCGAGCCTCACGCTGAACCTCGGCGTGCGCTACGACAAGCAGGGCATCGCGCAGCCGACGGTGCGGAACCCCGACGCGCAGCTCCTCGGGGCCGGCATCGACACGAGCGCGATCCCCGAGGACACGAACAACTTCGCCGTCCGCGCCGGTTTCGCGTGGACGCCCAAGGGCCAGGACAAGACGGTCGTGCGCGGCGGGTACGGCATGTTCTACGGCCGCACGCCGTCGATCATGATCGGAACGGCGATGTCGAACAACGGCATCAACGTCCAGACGCTCACGTTCACGGGCGCGCAGATGCCCACATACCCGGGCATCTTCACCACGCCGCCCGCGGGCGTGAACCCGCCGAAGCCCACCATCTTCGCGTTCGACCCGAACTTCGAGAGCCCGCTCGTCCACCAGGCCTCGATCGGGATCGAGCACGCCGTCACCCCCGACGTCGCGGTCGCGCTCTCGTACCTCTACGCGAACGGCAAGCACCTGCAGCGCTCGACGGACATCAACGTCGGCTCGGCGGGCACGACGACGTACACGGACTCGAACGGCAACGTCTACACGCTGGTCCGGTACGGGGCCGACCGCCCGTTCTCGAACTTCGCGCGCGTGATCCAGTTCCAGAGCACGGCGGAGTCCGAGTACAACGGAGCGACGCTCGAAGTCACGAAGCGCTTCTCGCACAACTGGCAGATGCGCATCGCTTACACGTTCAGCAAGGTCCTCGACACGAAGCCGGACGCGACGTCGGTCGTACCGAACGGCGGCGACGACGCCAAGCAGGTGTCCGACCCGCGCAACTTCAACGTGGACCGCGCCGTCGGCGACTCCGACCAGCGCCACAGGCTCGTGATCTCGGCCTACTGGTCGATGCCGTACTTCCGGAACGCGGGCGGCTGGAAGCAGGCCGTCCTCGGCGGGTGGTCGCTCTCGGGGATCTTCACGGTCGCGAGCGGGCAGCCGTACACGCCGATCGTCACGCCGAACACGGACCTCAACAACGACGGCAACAACCGCAACGACATCGCCCCCGGCTACTCGCGCAACAGCCAGAACTACCCGATGTTCATGACGTGGGATCCGCGCATCACGAAGGACATCCCGATCGGTCCGGTCAACCTCCAGCTCATCGCGGAGGCCTTCAACATCCTGAACCGCTCGAACGTCACGGGCGTCACGACGACGTACTGGCGCGTCAACACGGGACAGGTGCTGACGCCGGTCGCGGCGTACGGCACGCCGACGAGCTCGTTCGGCCCGCGCATCATCCAGCTGGCCGCGAAAGTCATTTTCTGAGGAGCGAAAGCACCTCTTCGTAGTCCCCGGGGAGATGGGCCTCCACGTCGAGGCCCATCTCCTCCACCACGATCCGCTCGGCGTGGAGCAGCGGGTGCGTGAGGCGCTGCAGAGCCGCCCGCAGCGCCGCGTCCCTGACTCCCCGCCAGCGCGTCGCCCCCCCGTAGAAGTCGTCGCCCGCGATCGGATGGCCCTTCGCGGAGAGGTGGACGCGGATCTGGTGCGTCCGCCCGGTCTCGGGCGAGAGTCTGAGATCCGCGAGCGACGCGTACCGTCGAAGTGTCTCGTAGTTCGTGACGGACGGCTTGCCGTCCTTCTCGACGTGCATCTTCCGCCCGTCCTTCGGGTCGCGCGCGAGGGCGAGGTCGATGCGTCCTCGCGCGGGAACCGGGCGGCCCCACACGAGCGCGCGGTACGTCTTCTGCGCCGTCTTCTGCTGGAGCGCGCGGGAAAGGGCGCGGTGCGCCTCGTCGTTCTTCGCGAGGAGGACGACGCCCGTCGTCCCGACGTCGAGCCGATGTACGAGGAGCGGGAGCGGTCCCGGGGCCGGGACGCCGCACGCCTCGAGCAGCCGGCACACGGCCTCTTCGGCCGAGCCCGGGCGCGACGACGTCGCCATCGAGACGCCCGGGGGCTTGTCCAGCGCGAGGACGTCGGCGTTCTCGAACAGGAGCACGCCGGGCGCCGCTCAGTTCACGTTCGTGAGGACCGGCGTGCCGCCCGCCTCGCGCACGCGCGACACGACCTTCTTGCCGTGCTCGGTGCGCGTGCGGATCGTGACCGACCGCCCCGGCGCGAGGCCCTTCGACACGTCGGCCTTCTTCGCGAAGGGAAACGTGACGATCGTCCCCTCCGGGCGGCGCAGCGTGAGGCTCTTCCCCGGCTCGAACGAGACGACCGTGTAGGTCAGCGTCTTCGTGACGGTCACGGGCCGCGGCGCGACGCCGGGCTTGCGATGCACGCTTCCGGCCGCGGCCGGCGCCTCGCCCGTCTGCGGCTCGGAACGGCCGGGCTCCTCCGCAGGCTGCGGCGCGGCGCGGCCCACGGTCTCGCCGGCGCGCGGCGGCCCGGCGGTGAGGCGCGTGACGTGAAACCCGCCCCCCGCGAGCGGCACGCGGTAGACGGTGGCCGTCCCGTAGAGGCGCAGCTCCGGCGGAAAGGCCAGCGTTGCCGAAAGCGGGTAGACGACCTGCGTCCCGTCGGCGCGCCGGAGGACGACGTTGCGCCCCTCTTCGAAGTTCACGACGACGCCCGAATCCGCCTGCTCCGGACCCGCGGCGGCCGGCTCGACGCCGAGCTCCACGTTGCGGTTCGCGCCCTGGTCGGGCAGCGAGGGCTGGACGGCAGTCTGGTCAGCCGGAGTGACGGCCCCCGCCCCGGCCGCCGTCGGCGCGGGAGTGGGCTGGCCCTGTGCCCGGCCCGTCGCGAACGCGAACACGAGAAGAGCCGAGAGGACGTGCATGGGGCCATTCTAGGTCTCGTCCCGCGGCCACGGCCGAACGCCTACTGCTTTCGATGCCGCCCGGCGGGGAACCGGGCCGCGGCGAAGACCGCGAGGGCGGCCGCCGCGAGGAGTGCGCCGAACACGGGCAGCAGCGCGTGCTCGAGCGCGAGCCGGAAGCCCGGAGGCGCGGGGATCTCGCCGGAGAGGGCGCGGCTCGCGGACGCCAGCGCGGGCCCGAGGCGCGCCGACAGGCCCGCCGCGAGGACCAACCCCATCGCGGCGACGCCGAGCGAGCCGCCGACCGTCCGGAAGAACGGGACGAGGCTCGTCGCGACGCCGCGCTGCTCCGCGGGCGCGTCTTCCTGCACCGCAAGGAGCTGCGAGAGCGCCGTCGGCCCGAGCCCGCACCCGACGACGGCGCACGCGGCGCTGATCCACGCCGTCGAGGCGTCGAGCGCGGCCGCCGCGAGGAGGCCCGCGAACCCGAGGACGAGGAGGCACGCGCCGAGGACCGCGGAGCGCCGAAAACCGACACGGAGGATGAGCCGGCCGCCCGCCGTTGCCGAGACGGCCCAGAAGAGGATGAGCGGCGTCACGACCGCCCCGGCCGAACCGGCGGTCCCGCCGCGCGCACCCTGCACGTAGAGCGGGACGAACGTCGAGACGCCGTACAGGGCGATACCCATGAGCACCGCCGAGACGTAAGGCCACGCCGTGGCGCGCCGCCGGAGGAGCACGAGGAGCCCAGGTCCGGCCGCCGCCTCGCGCAAGATCCCGGGCGATTCGATCATCCGCGTCGCGACGATCCAGGCGGCGAGGAGGCCGAGCGGGAGGTTCAGGAGGAAGATCGAGCGCCAGCCGAGGCTCACGGTCAGGAACGCGCCGGCGAGGGGGCCGGCGAGGCTCGAGACGCCCCAGATCGAGCTGAAGAGACCCTGGATCCGGGCGCGCTCCTCCATCGAGTAGAGGTCCCCCGAGACCGTCAGCGCGAGCGGAATGAGGCCGCCCGCCCCGAGGCCCTGCAGGCCGCGGGCGACGATGAGCTGCGGCATCGTCCGCGCGAGCGCGCACAGGAGGGAGCTCCCGGCGAAGAGCGCGATCGCGAGCAGCATCATCTTCCGCCGGCCGTGGATGTCGGCGAGCTTTCCGTAGACCGGCATCGTGATCGTGGAGCCGAAGAGGTACACGGAGAACACCCACGAGTAGAGCGGCAGGCCGTGCAGGTCGCCGATGATCGTCGGCATCGCGGTCGTGACGACCGTGGACTCGAAAGAAGAGAGCGACGTCACGAGGACGAGGGCGAACGTCACGGCCCGCCGGCGCGCGGGGTCGAATCGGGGCGGCGCGGCGGACATGGGGCGGGAGCGTAGCGCGGTACACGACCCTCGCGTGGGCAGACCGCGCGACGGACCCGCCCGCGCGGCACGGGGACCGGGACTGGAGATCTGCGCGTCTCCTCCCCGGATCCGCTCGGGGCCTAGAATCCGGCCCGGGAGACGCGCATGGAGCTGAAGGGAAGGGTCGTCCTCGTCACGGGCGCCGGCCGCGGGATCGGCCG
>JBBQDQ010000192.1:0-6395 GCA_038319835.1 Thermoanaerobaculia bacterium
AGAGGGCCATGATGAGGAAGTACGTCGCGTAGATCGGCATCGGCTTGGCCAGGCCGCCGTACTCGGAGATCTGCCGCGTGTGGCGCCGCTCGTAGAGGACGCCGACGAGAAGGAAGAGGAGGCCCGTCGTGAGGCCGTGGCCGATCATCTGGAAGATCGCGCCCGACAGAGCCGCGCCCGTCCCGGCGACGATACCGAGGACGACGAGCGCGAGGTGGCTCACCGAGGAATAGGCGACGAGCTTCTTCATGTCCTTCTGGGCGGCGGCGACCCACGCGCCGTAGACGATGCCGATGAGGGCGAGGACGGCGATGAAGGGCCCGTAGCGCGCGGCGGCGTGCGGGAACAGAGGCCACGCGAAGCGCAGGAGGCCGTACGTCCCGAGCTTGAGGAGGACGCCCGCGAGGATGATCGAGCCGCCCGTGGGCGCCTCGACGTGCGCGTCGGGGAGCCACGTGTGGAGCGGCCAGAGCGGGACCTTCACGAGGAACGCGAGCGCGAACGCTCCGAAGAGGAGCGCCTCGACGCCCGGCGCGAGGGCCCAGGCGCCCGACGAGACGGCCCGCGTCCAGTCGACCACCGAGAAGCTCTGCAGGCCCGTCACGCGGCTGTGGACGCGGGCCGCATAGAGGATCGCGAGGAACATGAGGAGCGAGCCCGCCATCGTGAAGAGGAAGAACTTCATCGTGGCGTAGATGCGCCTCTTGCCGCCCCAGATCCCGATGATGAAGTACATCGGGACGAGCATGACCTCCCAGAACACGTAGAAGAGGAGCATGTCGAGGGCGACGAGGCTTCCGAGCATTCCCGTCTCGAGCACGAGGAAGGCCGCGACGTACCCCTTGAACCTGTCGATCTTCTGGCCGCACGCCACGAGCAGGACGGAGACGGTCAGAACCGTCGTGAGGAGGATGAGCGCGACCGCGAGGCCGTCCACGCCGAGCTGGTAGCGGACGCCGAAGCGGGGGATCCAGGGCCGGTCGATCGCGAAGCCCTCGATCCCGGGGGCTGTCGGGTCGAAGCCCCGGAACATCACGACGCTCACGCCGAGCGTCAGGAGGGACGTCGCGAGGCCGACGATCTTCGCGGCGGTCTTCGACTCGCCGGGAATCAGCGCGAGGACGAGCGCGCCGAGCGAGGGGAGGAAGACGAGCGTCGTGAGGAGGTCGGCGCCGAGAGGCTGGAAGTTCATGGCGCTACCTCACCCACACGTACAGGATGAAGACGAGCGCCCCGAGCGAGAACGCGAGCGCGTAGTTTCGGACGTGGCCCGTCGTGAAGAAGCGCATGAGGTCGCCGAGGAGCTCGACGAGGAACGCCGAGGCGTTCGCGATCCCGTCGATGAAGAGGGCGTCGAAGCCGCGCCAGAGGAAGGTGCCGATCCTGCGGAACGGCGAGAGGACGAGCGCTTCGATCCCCTCGTCGACGTTCCACTTGTTCGCGACGAGGCGGCCGAGTGCGCCGGTCTTCGCGTAGAACGCTTCGGCCTGCGGGGAGACGGCCTCGACCGGCCCGGCGGCCTTACCGTACCAGCGCCACGCCCAGGCGAGGCCGGTGACGGCCACGCCGAGGGAGAGGAGCATGAGCCCGATCTCGAGTCCGTGCGACATCTCGTGCATGTCGGGATGGGCAACGGACGCCTCGAGGAAGCGCCCGATCCGGTCCGAGCCGCCGAGCGCCGCGGGGACGCCGACGAGTCCGACGACCACCGAGAGGGTCGCGAGGATCCAGAGCGGGACGGTCATCGTCGCGGGGCTCTCGTGGGCGTGCTCGGAGTGCCCGCGCGCCTTGCCGAAGAACGTCATCGACACGAGGCGGAACATGTAGAAGGCCGTGAGGCCCGCCGTGAAGAGGCCGACAGCGTAGAGGCCCCAGCGCCCCGACGCGGCCGCCGAGCCGAGGATCATGTCCTTCGAGAAGAAGCCGGCCAGCGGGAAGATGCCCGCGATCGCGAGCGTCGCGGCGAACATCGTCCGGAACGTCTGCGGAATGCGCCCGGAGAGACCGCCCATCTTCCGAATGTCCTGCTCGTGGTGCATCGACATGATGACCGAGCCGGAGCCGAGGAAGAGGCAGGCCTTGAAGAACGCGTGCGTGAAGACGTGGAACATGCCCGCCGAGAAGGCGCCGACGCCGCAGGCGAGGAACATGTAGCCGAGCTGCGAGACCGTCGAGTAGGCGAGAACCTTCTTGATGTCGTTCTGCGCGAGGCCGATCGTCGCCGCGAAGATCGCCGTGCCGGCGCCGATCCACGCGACGAGCGTCAGGGCGTCGGGTGCGAGGACGAAGACGGCGCTGCAGCGTGCGACGAGGTAGACGCCAGCCGTGACCATCGTCGCGGCGTGGATGAGGGCCGAGACGGGCGTCGGGCCGGCCATCGCGTCCGGCAGCCAGACGTACAGCGGCACCTGGGCGCTCTTGCCGCAGGCCCCGAGAAAGAGGAGCAGACAGACGGCGTAGACCGTGATGTGGGAGCCGGGCGCGAGCGTCGCGTGCTTCGCGAGGTCGACGAACGAGAAGTCGGCCGTCCCGAACAGCGCGAAGATTCCGAAGATCCCGAGGATCATGCCGACGTCGCCGATACGGTTCGCGATGAACGCCTTCTTGCCGGCCGCGGCCGCGTAGTCCTTGTCGTAGTAGTAGCCGATCAGGAGGTACGAGCAGAGGCCCACGCCCTCCCAGCCCACGAAGAGGAGTGGGAGGTTGTCCGCGAGGACGAGCGTGAGCATCGCGAACATGAAGAGATTCAGGTACGCGAAGTAGCGGCCGTAGCCCTCTTCTTCCTGCATGTACCCGACGCTGTAGACGTGGATGAGCGTCCCGACGAAGGTGACGAACGAGAGCATGAGCGCCGAGAGCGCGTCGAGGCGGAATGAGACGTCGACGGAGTAGTCGCCGGCGGCCATCCACGTGTAGACGTGCTGGACGACAGGGGCGATCCCCTCGTGGCTCTTCAGGGACCCGAGGACGTACGGGACGAGCGCCGCGAAGGAGAGCACGGCCGCGAGGCCGACCGAGCCGACGCCGACGACGCCATGGAACAGGCGCTGGGCGTAGGGGAGGCGCGCTTTCGGCTGGTCGAGCCCGCGCTCGGCCTCGGCGCGCGCGCTCGCGAAAAGGAGCGCGACGAGCCCGTTCAGGAGGAAGCCCGCGAGAGGGAGGATCGGGATGAGCCAGAGCTGGTTCATGCGCGGCTCACCACTTCAGGAGCGCGATCTTGTCCACGTCCACCGTGCGGCGGGCGCGGAAGAGCGCGACGAAGATCGCGAGCCCGATCGAGGCCTCGGCGGCCGCGATGGCGATCACGAAGAAAACGATCATCTGCCCCGCCATGTCGCCGCGCATGCGCGCGTACGTGAGGAACAGGAGGTTGACGGCGTTCATCATCAGCTCGATCGACAGGAAGATCGAGAGCACGTTGCGCTTGAGGAGGGCGCCCGCGAGACCGATCGCGAAGAGCAGCGTCCCCACGACGAGGTAGGCACCGGGCGGCACGGCCATCGGGACGACTCCGGGCAGGGCGCCGGTCATTCGAACCTCTTCTTGGAAAGCAGGAGCGCTCCGACGGCGGCGACGAGGAGGAGGAAGGAAAGCGCCTCGAACGCGAGGAGGTAATCCGAGAAGAGGAGGCGGCCGATCGTCGGGATCTCGTCGTTCAGGGGCGTGAGCGCCGGGGCGGGCCCCTTCGGCATCGGCGCCATGAGCGCAGCGCCGGACAGGAGGCCGCCGAGCGCGAGCGCGGCGACGAGGCCGAGCCACCGCTGGACGGGCCGCGTGTCCTCCTCCGTTGCCTCCTTGCTCAGGTTGAGCAGCATGATGACGAAGAGGAAGAGGACGAGGATCGCGCCCGCGTAGACGAAGACCTGCAGGACCGCGATGAACGGGGCCGCGAGCTGGATCGAGAAGATCGCGAGCCCGAAGAACGTCACGACGAGCGAGAGGACGCTCCTGACGGGCGTCTTCTGGACGACCATCGCGAGGGCGAACCCGATCGCGAGGAACGACGCGATCGTGAAGACGACGAGCTCTCCGCTGAGGGCCGGCATCAGATCACCTTCAGGAGGACGAGCGCCCCCGTCCAGAGGAGGTTGAGGAGGGACAGCGGCAGCAGGGCCTTCCAGCCGATGTCCATGAGCTGGTCGAACCGGAAGCGGGGAAGCGTCCAGCGCACCCACATGAAGAGGAAGATGAAGCACATCGTCTTCGCGAAGAACACGACGATCGAGAGGATCCCGCCAATCATCCCGGCGTGCGGCAGGAGCGGGAACGACCAGCCGCCGAAGTAGAGCGTCGCCATGAGCATCGAGGACGCGACGAGGTTCAGGTACTCGGCCATGAAGAACGCGCCGAACCGGAACCCGGAGTACTCCGTGTGGTACCCGGCGACGAGCTCGGCCTCGGCCTCGGGCAGGTCGAACGGGATGCGGTTCGTCTCCGCGAAGGCCGCGATGATGAAGATGATGCAGCCGAGCGGCTGGGTGAAGCAGTTCCACGTCGGGAGGAACCCGAGGAACGTGCCGTTCGCCTGGTATTCGACGACGCGCGTCAGGCGCAGGGAGCCCGCCGCCATGAGCGTCGCGATCGTCGCCAGCCCCATCGAGAGCTCGTAGCTGATCATCTGCGCGGACGCCCGGATGCCGCCCATGAGGGCGAACTTGTTGTTCGAGGCCCAGCCCGCGAGAACGAGTCCGTAAACGCCGACGCTCGCAACGGCGAATACGAAGAGGATCCCGATGTTCACGTCGGCGACGACGAGCGGAATCTCACGGCCGAAGAGCGGAATGCTGGAGCCGAACGGGATGACGGCAAACGTCGCCATCGCCGGCACGAGGAGAATGAAGGGCGCGAGCGTGTGGAGGACCCGGTCCGCGTAGAGCGGAACGACGTCCTCCTTCATGAACATCTTCAGCGTGTCCGCGATGGCCTGCAGCAGGCCGAAGGGCCCGACCCGGTTCGGGCCGGGCCGGTCCTGGATGAGGCCGGCGACGCGGCGCTCCATCCAGATGAGGTTCGGGAGCATCGCGGCGAGGACGACGCCCCAGATGAAGGCGATCTTGCCGGCGCCTTCGAGGGCAGCCGAAAGCGTCGTGCTCACGATTTCCGATCCGGCGCCGCGACCGACGGGCGAGTGAAGACCTCGACGTCCGCGTCCTTGTTCAGGCCGAGGGCGTCGTAGGCGGCGGCGGGGGAGATGGACGGCGGGTTGCCGACGAGGTCGTCGGAGTCCCACGAAAGGCCGGCGTAGCCTGGGACGGACGCCTTCATGCGGTCGAAGACGTGGCGGGCGGTCCACTGCGTGTCGAACGCGCCGAACTTCGCCCCGAGGTGCAGGAAGACCTCGAGGCTCGTGCGGACGATGGGCGGCGCGAGGATCGCGAGGTCGACGCGCTGCGCGCGACCCTTCGCGTTCACGAACGTGCCCTCCGTCCCGGCGAGCGACGCGACCGGCAGGACGATGTCCGCCGCCTCGGTCAACGCGTTGCGCGTGCGGGCGTGGACGATCAGGACCGAAGCCTTGCGCAGCCCGGCGACGAACGCGGGGTCGTCGCACTTCTCGCTGAAGTTCGCGTCCGTGATGTAGAGGACGGAGGGAGAGGAGAAAGAGGAAGAAGAAGATTTCTTTGAAAGTAGGAGGGAGAGGGACGACCCGTCGCCCTCGCGGCTGCGCCTGAGGCCGGCGGCTTCGCAGCCTCGGCTGTTCGGAGCCGCCTCGGTTCCGTAGAGCCAGCCGTCCTTCTTGTTCCGGATTCGGCGCCTCGGGCCCTCGTCCACGATGAACTCGGGTGCGTTCACCTTCAAGGAATCCCTGCAGAGCGCCGCGAGAAGCCAGGCTTCCTCGGTCGTGAGGTTGGCCGAGCCGATGAACTGCACACTCGAAGAAATCTTCTCGCTGGTCTTCTCTTCCCCGATCGCTCGATCAATGGCGACCTTCACTGCGTCCAGAGCCTCGCCCCAGTTCGTCTGCTTGCGGCCCGCCGCGCCTGCGACGCAAATCTCCGGCTTCGTGAAGTCCCTCTCGTTCAGGCGCTCGGCGCGGAAGCGGCCGTAGTCGCAGAGCCAGTAGTCGTTCACGGCGGGCTGCACGCGCGGCGTGTAGCGGTAGACGACGCCGTCGCGGTGCTCGATCGAGAGGCTGCAGCCGATCTCGCAGCCGTCGCAGACGGAGCGCGTCTTGTCGAGCCACCACACGCGCTTGCGGAAACGGAATTCCTTCGTCGTGAGGGCGCCGACAGGGCAGACGTCCGCGGCACAGGCCGAGAGGTCGTTGTCGAGCGCGTGGCCTTCGTGCGTCCAGACGATCGTGTGGCCCGCACGCTCGATGAACGTCAGCTCGCCCGTCTCGGTGATCTCCTCGCAGAAGCGGATGCAGCGCGTGCACTGAATGCAGCGCGTCA
>JBBQDQ010000193.1:0-6348 GCA_038319835.1 Thermoanaerobaculia bacterium
CTCACGATCCCCGACCTCAAGCGCCTCGAGCTCGCCAAAGCGCTCGCGATGGACCCGAAGCTCCTCTTTCTCGACGAGGTCATGGCGGGCCTCAACTCGTCCGAGATCGAGAAGGCGATGGAGCTCATCCAGTCGATCAACCGCAGCGGCGTCACGATCTTCGTGATCGAGCACGTCATGAAGGCGATCATGGGAATCTCGGACCGCCTCGTCGTCCTCCACGATGGCCGCAAGATCGCCGAAGGGCTTCCGAAGGACATCGTCGAGAGCCCCGAGGTCATCGAGGCCTACCTCGGCGAGCGTTTCGCGAAGCGCGCCCTTTCCGCCTCCGAGGAGGGCGCCGTCTTCGTAGCGTCCGGCGAGTTCCCGAAGGCGGCGCCCGTCTCCACAGGGAGCCCCCTCCTCGAGGTCAAGGGGCTCTCTTCGGGCTACGGCGAGGTCCAGATCCTGCGCGGCGTCTCCCTCACCGTGAAGGAGAAAGAGATCGTCGCCCTGATCGGCGCGAACGGCGCCGGCAAGACGACCCTCCTCTACACGCTCTCCAGGCTCCTCAAGCCAATGGCCGGCTCCTTCTCCTTCGCCGGCCGGGACATCACGGCGGCCCGGCCGGAGGAGATCGTCGGCGCCGGAATCGTCCACGTCCCGCAGGGGCGCCGCCTCTTCGCGGGCCTCACCGTCAAGGAGAACCTGCTGCAGGGAGCGTTCCTCCGGAAGGACGGGGCCGCGATCGAAGAGGACCTCGAGTGGGTCTACGGGCTCCTCCCCCGCCTCAAGGAGCGGGCGTCGCAGCTCGCCGGTCGGCTCTCCGGAGGAGAGCAGCAGATGTGCGCGATGGGGCGCGGCCTCATGAGCCGGCCGAGGCTCCTCCTCATCGACGAGCTGTCCCTCGGCCTCGCGCCGCTCGTCGTCGACAACCTCCTGGACCTCATCTCCCAGATCAACGAGAAGGGCACGACCGTCCTCCTTGTCGAGCAGGACGTCCAGGTCGCCCTCGAGCACGCCCACCGGGGCTACGTTCTCGAGACGGGCCGGATCGTGCAGGAGGGACCGGCCGCGGAGCTCCTCGACGACCCGCGGATCCGGCAGGCGTACCTCGGGCTGTGAGGCGGGTGTGACGGTCCGCCAGGCCGATCCCCGGCTCGCGCTTCCGGCTCTCTTCTTCGCGACGGTCGGCGCCTTCGCGGACCTCTACGTCACGCAGCCGATCCTGCCTCTTCTCTCGCACGAGTTCGGGGTCCCCGCGCCCACCGCCGCGCTCACGATCTCGGTCGTCGTCCTCATGATCGCGCTCGTCTCGAACGCCTACGGCCCGCTCTCGGACGCCTGGGGCCGCAAGCCCGTGATGGTCGCGAGCTGCGCGGCGCTCGCGGTCCCGACGCTCCTCTGCGCCGTGGCGCCGACGTTTCCCGTCCTTGTCGCCCTCAGGGCGCTCCAGGGCCTGCTCATGCCCGGCGTCGCGGCCGTCGCCGTGGCCTGGATCGGCGACGAGTACGCGGGCGCCGCCCTCGGGCCCGCCGTCGGCAGCTACGTCGCCGCCTCGGTCCTCGGGGGACTGACCGGGCGCGTGGCCAGCGGCTGGATCGCGAGCCACTTCAGCTGGCGCGGCCCCTTCCTCGTCTTCGGTGCCGTGACCCTCCTCGGCGCCCTCGGCATGGCCCTGCACCTCCCGGCGTCGGTTCGGGGCCCTTCCCGCCCCCTCTCGCACGCCTTCCGCGAGATGGCCGGGCATCTCGGGAATCGCCGTATCGTCGGCGGCCTCGTGATCGGGTTCACGGTCTTCTTCGGGTTCATCGCGGTCTTCACGTACCTGCCCTACTACCTCACGGCCCCGCCGTTCGGCCTCTCGACCGCAAAGGTGTCCGGCGTGTACCTCGTCTACGTCGCCGGGATCGGGACGTCCTGGCTGGCCGGACGGGCTTCCGAGAAGTTCGGACGGCGCGCGATCATGGCAGCCGGCTTCGCCGTGGCCTCGGCGGCCGTCCTGGGAACGCTTTCCGGGTCCCTGCCCGCCGTCGTCCTCGGCCTCGTGGCCCTCTGCGTGGGCATGTTCATGGTCCAGGGCACTGCGCCGGCCTTCGTGAACGCCTCCGCCCTCGAGGCCAAGGGCGGCGCCGGAGCGCTCTACACGACTTTCTACTATCTCGGGGCCACCTTCGGGTCCGTGCTGCCCGGCTACGCCTGGCAGGCGTGGGGCTGGCCGGGGGTCGTCGCGGCCTGTCTGGCGTCGTTTTCGGCAGGCTTGGCCGCCGTTCTCTTCCTCTGTGCGTAAACGCCACGCCTCCCTCCGGCAAATGATTGACACGTCGCCCGGTTGGACTATCCTTTACCTACGCCTAACGACCGGCCGAAGAGGAGACTCGTTCTCATGCCGATTTGCGCGCACCCCGCACTCCGGAGGCTCGCTTCCCTTTTGTTCGCCGTGGCCCTCCTGGGCATGCTCGGAGCCGCCTCGCCGGCCTCCGCGCAGGCCATGGTCAAGGTCAACGATAACGTCAACTTCAAGGTTGGCATCCTGATCCAGCCCCAGGCGGACTGGCAGGAGACGGCGAACGCGACCAACGACGGGTCGAACGGGTTCCAGCAGAACCTCTTCATCCGCCGCCTCCGCTTCCTCCTGGCCGGCCAGGTCGCGAAGAACGTCTTCTTCTTCGTCGAGACCGAGAACGGCAACCTCGGCAAGTCGACGCAGGCGATCGGCGCGACGACCGGGGCGAAGTCGCCGGGCACCGGGTTCGCGCTCCTCGACGCGGTCGGGGAATGGCGCATCGACAAGGCGTTCAATATCCAGTTCGGCGAGATCCGCTCGCCGGTCAGCCGGGAAGGCCTCAAGAGCAGCCCGAACCAGTTCATGCTCGACCTCTCGGCCTACACGTTCCTCGCGAGCACGGCTCTTCAGAACCAGTCTGGCCGCGACACGGGCGTCATGTTCCGCGGCTACTTCTTCTGCGACCGCCTCGAGTACCGCTCCGCCATCTTCGGCGGCTTCCGGGCCCCCGGCGTCAAGAACTCCCCGCGCTTCGTCGAGCGCGTCCAGTGGAACTTCTTCGACACCGAGGTCTACAGCATGCCCTCCTACGCGGGCGTGAACTACGGCAACAAGAAGATCCTCGCCCTCGGCGGCGCGTACGACACGCAGGGCGACTACCGGTTCGCCTCGGCCGACCTCTACCTGGACGTCCCGGTCCCGGTCGGGTCGTTCGAGTCCACGCTTCAGTACCAGTACGCCAACGGCGGCACGTTCCTGGCGAGCATCCCGGAGCAGAGCACGTACCAGATCGAAGCCGGCGTCTACGTCAAGAAGCTGAAGATCGCCCCGATCGTCCGCTTCGAGGGGAAGACCTTCACCCAGACGATCAACGAGAACAAGAACGAGGGCCGCTTCGCCGTCGGCCTGAACTACTACCCGTACACGAAGTCGGAGAGCAACTTCAACATCAAGTTCTGGTGGCAGCGCGTGACGACCAAGTGCATCAACTCGGCTTCCCCCTGCCCCGGTGACTCCAGCAACTTCACGACGGACCAGTTCACGGTCCAGATGCAGGCCTACTACTTCTAGACCCGGTTCCGGCGCGCCCGCGCCTCCCGCGTGCAACCATCCGCCCCTCTCGCGAGGGGCGGATCCGTTCTGGAGGACTTCATGACGTCGAACCGCCGCCTCCTCGCCGTCCTCGCCGCAGGCCTTCTCGCGGCATTTCCGGCCCGCTCGGAGGACGAAATCCGCCTCGGCGCCGTCCTGCCCGTGACCGGGAAGGAATCGAAGATCGGCGGCGCCTACAAGCAGGCCACCGAATTCGCCGTCAAGGAGATCAACGACGCCGGCGGCCTCGACGTCGGCGGGAAGAAGATGAAGATCGACCTTCGCCTCCTGGACGACACGTCCGAGGCGAGCAAGAGCGCCCAGCTCGTCGAGCAGCTGATGGCCCAGCAGAAGGTCCACGCCGTCGTGGGCGGCTACGGCTCCCAGCTCGTGCAGGCCCAGAGCGTCGTCCCGGACCGTTACGGCATCCCCTACGTGGCCGGCGGCGCGGGCGCGACGAGCATCTACGGCCGGAGCAAGTGGGTGTTCGGGACGCTCTCCCCCGTCGAGAACCTCGCGACGACGCAGATGGAGTTCCTCTCCGACCTCGTCAAGGAGGGCAAGCTCAAGCCTCCCCTGAAGATCGCGATCGTCTGGGAGAACACGGAGCACGGCAAGGACTTCCAGAAGGGAATCCACGACTACGCCAGGACCCATCCGAAGGAGTTCTCGGTCGCGCTCGACGAGAGCTTCGAGATGTACGCGCCCGACTTCAAGCCGCTCCTCTCGCGCGTCCAGAACGCGAAGGCCGACCTCTTCATGTGCGACGCCCACCTCGAGGACTACATCTCGATGCAGCGCACATACACGCAGATGGGCCTCTACCACCTCATGGTCACGTACGGCGCGCGCGGCTCGGACGAGGCCGCCCGCAAGGGCCTGGGCGCCGCGACGGACTACATCTTCGCGAGCGGCTGGTGGTCGGACCTCCTCCCCTACCCGCAGGTCAAGGCGTGGACGGACCGCTACAAGGCCGCCACGGGCACGACTCCGCAGTGGTACCACGCGTGCGCCTACGAGACCGTCCGGGCCATCGCGACGGCCATCCACAAGGCTGGATCCCTCAAGCCGGACGCGATCCGCGCGGCGCTCGCCTCGCTCGAGATCAAGGACTCGATCCTGCCGGGCGGCGTCTTCAGGTTCAGCAAGACCGGCCAGGCCGTCCTGCCCTTCGTCGTCACCCAGAACAAGGCGAACGGAAAGCTCGACCTCGTCTGGCCGAAGGACGCGCGCACGGGCCCGCCGGTGGCGCCGATGCCGAAGGGGTGAGGGCGGGCGAGGCGTGAACCCACCCTCCGGCGACGGCTTCAACAAGGCGCGCGGACCGCGAGGAGGCGACATCGGCCGTTTCGACGGCGTGTTCGACAGTGTCGTCGGCTCCACGATGCGTCCCGGCACCCGGGGCACGAAAAAGCTCGTCCGCGACTGGGACGACCGCCTGATCACGGTTCGATACCGGTACGCCGGAACGCCCCCAACCCGCTTCACGACCGTCGAGCTCGTTGTTGCGGCGGCGCCCTGGAAGGTCTCGCCGAGGCGAAACGTGCACGTCGCCGTGAAGTCGTGGGAGTCGGATCTCAGGGAAAAGATCCGCGCCGCGGGCGGGAGGTGGGTACCGAAGGCCACCCGCTGGCGCATGCGGTACGACCGGGCGATCGCCCTGGGGATCGAGGCCAATCGCATCTCGTTCCTCGGTCCGCACACCCCTAAAATGTCTACAGATCTGGAGACTGAAATATCACTACCTGCACAGACATCCGGGCGAACAGCCGGGAAACGTCACTAGATATGGATACCCCATTTGCCGTCTAATACTAGTTGGGCGGCTTAACCGTGCGGTGTAACTGCAGTCCCACTCAGCGCGCTCCGACCACCTACGGCGAGCTCATGGCCTGCACTCAAGGCTCTTCACAGCTCGCCACCGCACTCACGCCGCTTTACACCAACCCGGAAACCTGGTCGGTCGCCTACTCGTGTCCGTCGTGCGGCACAGCCTGGGTCGGCGAACGGCCTTTTTCGGAGCAACACGGCGGCGGCCCACTCTGCCTATTCATCTGCCCGTCGCCCGACTCGGTAGCATGGGTAAAGGCAGGTAACGCCGTTTCATCGGCCCTTCGCTCCGCGCACGAGGCGGCAACGTTTCGCGCGGCCCTCGGCTCTGAGCTGGGGCCCGAGCAGTGCCGCACGCCGGGCTGTACACACCTGCGCATCGCTGGCAGCGTCATGTGTCGAGAGCATCACGCCCAAATGATCGGGCCGTAGCAACGCCGCCCAACAACGCGCTGCAGCGGACTCGTCGTCAGTCGCTGCGCTCCTTCCTCCTCGCCGCTGAGCTTGATATCGTTAGGTGGCGAATGAAGTCACTCGCAGCGCGCTGGCTTCTGCTCATCACCGCGGCGGCAATCCTTGCCACACAGCGGGGGGCCAGCGCGTGTCAGTGCGGCGTCAGACCGCCGGCCGCCGTCGCACTCGCACAGTCAGAGGTCGTAGTGGCGGGTGTAGTCACGGCCGTGGACAGCGTCCGCATCACCCTGTTCCCGGGCTCGTCCGATCCCCGGCCAGCGGTCGTCCCTCGCGCGGCTCTCAAGGTTCAGAAGCGGTGGAAGGGGCCGGCGGTTTCCGAAGTCATGCTCTTCACCCTCGGCAACTGCGGCTATCGGTTCGAGGTTGGGCGCGCGTATCTCGTTTTCGCCAGCTCGTATGGAACTACACCCGGCGCACTGGAGGCCTCCATCTGTTTTCCCACCAAACCGTTTAGGCAGGCTGGCCCG
>JBBQDQ010000194.1:0-6331 GCA_038319835.1 Thermoanaerobaculia bacterium
GAGGTGCCGCCGACTTCAGGGCGCGAAAGAGCACGAGACCCGAGGCCGCGGCGAGCGCGCCCCCCGTCCACGTCCAGAGCCGTCCGAGGAAGTCGCGGCGCGAGCTCACGCGATGCCCAGGTCGCGCATCCGCCTCCAGAGGGTCGAGCGGGAGAGGCCGAGCGCCTCCGCCGCCTTCTGGCGGTTCCAGTGAACGGACTCGAGGGCCTCGACGACCCACGCGCGCTCGGGATCCGCACCCGCATCCGCCGCGCGGACGTGCGGCGCCGCGGGAGCAGCCGGACGCGGGGCCTCGACCGCAACGCCCGACCGGATCTCCTCGGGCAGGTCCTCGATCTGGATCGTCTGGCCGGTGCAGAGCGCGACGGCGTACTCGAGGGCGTTCTCGAGCTCGCGCACGTTCCCGGGCCACGTGTACGCCTTGAGCGCCTCCAGCGTGTCGGGCGAGAGGAGGAGCGCCCGGCCCGCGCGCCCGCCGATGTGCGCGAGCTGGTGCTGCGCGATGAGGGCAATGTCCTCCGGCCGCTCGCGGAGCGGCGGGATGTGGATCGGAACGACGCGCAGCCGGTAATACAGGTCGTCCCGGAATCGGCCCGCCTGAATCGCGGCGTGAAGGTCCATGTTCGTCGCCGCGATAATCCGCGCCTCCATCGGCCGCGTCCGGCTCTCGCCGACGCGTTCGAACTGGCGTTCCTGCAGGACGCGGAGAAGCTTGACCTGAAGGTGGAGCGGAATGTCGCCGACCTCGTCGAGGAAGATCGTCCCGCCGCGCGCGACCTCGAACCGGCCGATGCGGTCGCGGACCGCGCCCGTGAACGCGCCCTTCACGTGGCCGAAGAGCTCGCTCTCGAGGAGGTCCGCCGGCAGCGCGCCGCAGTTCACGGCGACGAACGGCCCCGTGCACGCCAGCGAGCTCGAGTGCAGCGCGCGCGCGATCACTTCCTTGCCCGTCCCGCTCTCCCCCGTGATGAGGACCGTCGCGTTGCTCCGGTGGAGCGACTCGACGAGGTGGACGATCTTGAGCATCGCGGGCGACCGCGCGACGAGGCCGTGGGACGCGATCATGCTCTGGAGGAGCGAGTCCTCGTCCTCGGCCGGGCGCACGACGACGAGGTAGCGCGCGCGCGGGTCGCAGTGATTCGAGACGTGGAGCGGCACCACCGCGGCCGTGAGGGAGACGAGCCGCGCGCTCGTCGCCCCGCAACGGAGGACCGCGCGCCGCCCCTCCTCGCGCCGGCCGTTCGTGAGCGCCTCGCGGAGCGTGTCCGTCGGGCCGAAGAGCTTCGCCCCGACGAGCTCCTCGATGGGCTTGCCGATCACGGAGGAGACCATCTCCTTGCCCGCGATCTCGTCCAGCGTGTGGCTCGCGCGGATGATGCGGAACGCCGCGTCGAGGACGATGAGCGCCCGGCCGAGCGCCTCGAAGACCGTCTCGAGCGTCCCGAAGCCGGGTCCCTCCTGGACATCGAGCGCCGGCATCGCCGGAGTTTCCATGCCTCCGAATTTTCGCTCCGCCTCCGGCAGGGGCCGCGGATGCAGATGCTCTAGTCCGTGGGCCCACCGCGCGGCGCGGCCGAGACGCCGTCGCAACGTTAGGCAATCGACCGTTTCTGCACTCCCCGCCGAGTCCGCCGGCTCTTCCATCGTCCAGGGGTACCGGCCGAGCCCTATCGAAAAGGAGACTATATGGTCAAGAAGTATTCAATACTCCTCCTCGTCGGAATGGCCGGGCTCCTCCTCGCGCTCCGCCCGGGTGGCGCCGCGGGACCGACCGGCTGGACGGTCGTCTCCTGGAACAACCTCGGGATGCACTGCATGGACGCCGATTTCGGCGTTTTTGCAATCCTTCCGCCCTACAACACGATCCAGGCTCAAGTCGTGGACGCCTCGGGCCGCCGGGTGACGAACCCCGCCCTCGCCTCCCTGACGTACGAAGCGGTCGCCGACCCGACCGGGTCGATCAACCGCACGTCTGCCGGCAAGACGAACTTCTGGGCGAACGTCCAGAGTCTCTTCAAGGCGTCACCCGCCGTGGACGCCGGCCTCCTCGGGAAGAAGATGCCGGGCGCCGCGAACGCGCCCCAGCCGATGACATGGGACCCGTCCCTCCAGTGGTGGATCGCCGAAGGGATCCCGATCACGCCTTACGACGACGCGGGCAAGAAGAACTTTTACCCGCTCATGAAGGTGACGGCGAAGAGCGCCGCGGGGGCCGTCCTCGCGTCGACGAACATCGTCCTCCCCGTCTCGGACGAGATGGACTGCAGCGCCTGCCACGCGTCGTCGTCCGGCCCGGCGGCCCGCCCGTACGGCGGCTGGATCCACGACGCGAACCCGCAGCGCGACTACCGCCTGAACATCCTCAGGCTCCACGACGACATGAACGCTTCGGATCCCGCGTACACGGCCGCCCTCTCGGCCCTCGGCTTCAACCCGGCCGGCCTCTCGGCGACCGTGGCCGGCGGCAAGGCGATCCTCTGCGCCTCCTGCCACAAGTCCGAAGCGCTCGCGGGCAGCGGACGCACGGGAATCGAGCCGCTCACGCAGGCGGTCCATTCCCGGCACGCGCGGGTCCTCGACCCGACGAACGGCCTGGCGCTCGACGCCGTCGCGAACCGCTCGGCGTGCTACCGCTGCCACCCGGGCTCCGAAACGAAGTGCCTGCGCGGCGCGATGGGCGCCGCCGTGGCCGCGGACGGCTCGATGCTCATGCAGTGCCAGAGCTGCCACGGCGGAATGAGCGTCGTGGGCGGGTCCGGCCGCACGGGCTGGCTGCAGGAGCCCTCCTGCCAGCAGTGCCACTCGGGAACGGCGACGGTGAACGACGGCCAGATCCGCTACACGACGGTCTTCGACGTCCACGGCAATCCCCGCTCTCCGGCGAGCCCCGTCTTCGCGACGAACGCCGACACGCCGGCCGCCGGCTTCTCGCTTTACCGCTTCTCGAAGGGTCACGGCGGGCTGCAATGCTCGGCGTGCCACGGCTCGACCCACGCGGAGTACCCGTCCTCGCACGCGAACGACAACCTCCAGTCGATCGCGCTCCAGGGCCACGCCGGAACGCTCTCCGAGTGCTCCACGTGTCACAACGCCTCCGTGCCGTCGACGACAAACGGCGGACCGCACGGGCTGCACCCGCTCGGACAGAGCTGGGTGAGCCGCCACGGGGACGCTGCGAAGTCCAACCTCGCATCCTGCCGCGCGTGCCACGGCGCGGACGACCGCGGAACCGTCCTCTCGCGCGCCTTCACGGCCCGGAGCCTCAGCACGGAGCACGGGACCGTGAAGCTCGCGGCCGGGTCTCTCGTCGGCTGCTACACATGCCACAACGGGCCGTCGGGAGACGGCAATCCGCCGGCGCCCACGCCGACGCCACGCCAGACGCCCTCGGCGACGCCCGGCTCGACGCCGAACCCGACGTTCACACCGACGCGCGTGCCGCCCACCGCGACTCCGACGATCGCTCCGACGCCCACGGCGGCGCCCCCGACGGCCACGCCCACGGTCGTCCCGACGCGCACGCCGACGCGCCGCGGCACGCGGACGCCCGTCCCGACGCCGAAGTCGGATCCGGAAGACCAGCCACAGCCTCGGCAGCGGTAGGAGAGGGTGGGCGTCTCTCTGCACCGGGAGTCGCCCACCGACCACGCCCGGTGAGCCAGGTCGGGCTCCCCTTCCGCATACTGTGCAAGGGGGAGAACGCACCATGTCAATCCGAATGAGGAGCGCCGCCCTGGTCCTGCCGCTCGCCCTGCTCGTCGCCGGGTCCCGTCCTGCGCCGGCGGACGAGGTGTCGGAGGCCCGCGAGAAGGCCGTCCTCGCCACACTGGCCCCGCCGAACCCGGAAGCGTCGGTCCTTCAGGGACTTGTGACGATCGAGGAGCAGTTTCCGGATTCGCAGACGGCGGCCGCCCGGATCCTTCCGCTTCTCAAGGACCCGCGCGCGAAGGTGCGGCGAAAGGCCGTCCGCGTTCTCGGCATCCTCCAGCCGAGGCTGGAACCGCGGGAGCTCGCGGATGTTACGAAGCTCCTGTCGTCCTCCGACGCCGCCGAGGTCGTCGACTCCCTCAAGGGGCTGCGCGGGCTCTACGCGACCGCCTCGATACCTTCCATCCTGCCGCTCCTCGGCCACCCGGACGAGCACGTCAAGCGCGAGGCCTGCCGGACGCTCGCGATCGTTGCGGACCGCTCCGTCGTCCCGTCTCTCGAACCCCTCCTCAAGGATCCCGTCGGGGACGTGCGCACGGACGCCGAAGGCGCCATCGCACAGCTGAAGAGGAAGCCGTGAGCCGCCTCCGTCCGGCCGCCCTCTCGGCGCTTCTTCTCGCTCTCGCGGGCTGCGGATCCTCGAATATCGCCTACACGCCGTCCGTGGCCCCGGCGGCCTCGACCCGCCGCGTCGCTCTGAAAGTCGTCGACAACCGCCTCCCGAAGGAAGGGGGCAGGGAGCCCGCTCTCGTGGGCCTCCAGCGCAGCGCCGTCGGGATCAAGGCAGGCATCAAGGAGTCCTCGCCCGAGTCCGTCGCCAACCTCGTCCGATCCGCCGCCGAGGACGGTCTCGGCCAGGCCGGAATCGGAATCGACGCGGGCGCGAGGACCACGCTCACGGCGCAGGTGCTCGGCTTCTGGATGGACTGGTCGGGGTACGACTTTCTCTCCGGCGTCGCCTACAAGGGGACCATCACCGTGGAATACACGCTCCAGGACGCCTCGGGGCGGACGATCTGGAAGGGCCTGGTGATGACCGAGGAGCACGCCAAAACTGCCTCAAAGGAGGTCATCTTCGGGAAGGCGCTCAAGAGGCTCGCCGCGAGGACCACCCGGCTCCTGAAGGGGCCGGATTTCCCGGCGCTTCCTTAGGGCCCGCGGGGGCTCGGCCGCCGCTACAGGGTACGGAGCTTCGCCACGACCGCCTCGACGTCGTAATCCGGCGTCGAGGCGCCCGCGGAGACGCCGACCTTCCGGGCGCCCGCGAGCTTCGCGGGGTCGAGTTCGGCCGCCGTGCCGACGAGGAACGTCGGCTTTTTCTCCGACGCGATGTGCGCGAGCTCCTTCGTGTTCTTGCTGTTCTTGCCGCCGATCACGACGATCGCGTCGATCGTGGGGTCGTCGCAAAGTACGCGGAGCGCGTCCTGGTTCTCCTTCGTCGCGTAGCAGATCGTATCCGCGATCCGCGTGTCCGCGACGCAGCGGCGGATCTCCGCGACGTGCTCGGCGAACGTCTCGGAGTTGATCGTCGTCTGGAAGATGACCTTCACGACCTCGGTGCGCGACCAGTCGAAGGCCTTCACCTCTTCGAGCTTGTAGAACACCTTATAGCGGTTCGGATCGAGGTCCTTCGTGTAGCCGACGACTTCGCGGTGGTCCGCCTGGCCGAGGATCGCGAGGAACGCGCCGTCCGCGAGCGAGCGCGCGATCTCCTTGTGGATGTCCGTCACGAACTTGCACGTCGTGTCGATCGCCGCGAGGCCGAGCGACGCCGCACGGGCGCGCACGGACGGCGCGACGCCGTGGGCCGAGAAGACGATCCGGTTCTCGTGCGTGCGCGCGTCCTCGAGCGCGTGGACGGTCGGAAACCCGAGGCCGGCCATCTCGGACTCGACGCTCTCGTTGTGGACGACCTGTCCGAGGATCGCGCCGGACTCTCCGCGCTGCGCCGCGAGGCGGACGAGCTTGTCCGCGACGCGCACGCCCGCGCAGAACCCGTACTTCTCGGCGAGGACGACGTCCATCGAGTCGATCTTAGCGTGCGCGATGCCGTCTCAGCCGAAGTCGACGAGCTCGATCTCGGGCGGCAGCATCTTCACGAGGCGGTCGCGCTTGATGAGCTCGAAGCCCTTGCCGCCGCGGGAGACGGGCGTGTAGCGCTTCGTGATCGTGTGCTCGGTGCCCTTGCCGTTCACGAGCGTGAGCGTCGCGCGCTTCTCGTCCTCGCCGAAGAGGGCCGCGCCGACGAGCTTGTCGTCCGGCGCGAGCTTGAACCCGAGGACGCCCTTGCCCGGCCCCGCGAGCTCCGGCACCTCGGTCGCCGGGAAGAGAATCGCCCGCCCCTTCTCCGACGCGAGCGCGACGAGGTCCGTCTCGCCGCACACGAAAACGTGCGCGACCTCGTCGCCCTTCGCGGGCCGCGCGTACCGCCGGCCGGCGCGCGTCGTGACCTCGCGTAGGACGTCCGCCGAGAACCGGAAGACGAGGCCGCGGCGCGTGACCGCGATGAGCGTGAGGTTCTTCGGGCGCGAGACGCGCGGGTCGAGGGAGAGCGCCGCGATGACGCGCTCGCCGTCGCCGAACTTGAACAGCTTCTGGACGGGCTCGCCGTAGCCGGTGGACG
>JBBQDQ010000195.1:0-6301 GCA_038319835.1 Thermoanaerobaculia bacterium
GTAGACCTGCGCGAGCGTGACGGCCGTCTCGTCGGCCTCCGTGCCGGAGCACGTGAAGTACGACTTCTGGAGGCGGCCCGGCGTGATCCGCGCGAGCGTCTCGGCGAGCTCGACGATCGGACGGGTCGGGTAGAGCGTCGAGACGTGCCCGAGGCGGTCCACCTGCCCCTTGATCGCGGCGTTCACGGCGTCGTTCGCGTGCCCGAGGGCCACCGTCAGGATCCCGCCGAAGAAGTCGAGGTAGCGGTTCCCGTCGGCGTCCTTCAGATACATACCCTTGCCGGACTCGAGGACGACGGATTCCGTGTAGTAGTTCGTGACGGACGGGAAGAGAAACTCCCTGTGCTTCTCGCGCACCGAGGCCGAGGAGATCGGGGCTTTCGAGGTGTCGGAGATCGTGCTCATGGAGGGAATTATCGCCCCCGGCCTCCGTCCTTTTTCATGAGTCTCAATGCCTCGAACATCGCGGGCAGCCCGCTCCTTCAGAACGCGGGCGTCGAGCCCGTCAAGGTCGCGGCCGAGAGCTGAGGTCGCTGCGGCCGCTCACCGGTAGTACCCGTTCACGTCCAGGACGAGGTCGAGGGCACCGGTGGAGTTGTTCGTGAACGTGACGCGGCCGGTCCCGTCCGTTGCGAGCTGAAGGAGGGCGTTGTTCGCCCGCGTTCTCCCGGACCTGAAGCTGATGGTGGACGTCGGCGGCGGCACCGCAAGCGTCGCCGGGTAGGCCACGAGATACCCCGTCGCCGACGGGCCCACGACCGTGATGTTCGCGGACACGGCGGTCGCGCCGGCCGGGATGCCACAGGCTCCGGCGAGCGTGAGCGTCCGTGAGGCGCCACCAGTGATTGGCCCGATCGCGGTTCGGGTGTCGACGACGCGGCAGGGCGTCAACGTGAAGAGCGCGGAACCGGAAGCCGGCGTGGGCGTCGCGGTCCGTATGGGCGTCGGTGGAGGCGGAGTCGGCGTGGGCGTCCGCGTCGGCGTTGGCGTGGGGGTCGCCGTCGGCGTGCCCGTGGACGTCCGCGTGGGCGTGGGCGTGCTCGTCGGCGCGGGAGTCCCGGTGGGCGTGGCCGTCGCGGTCGGTGTCCGCGTCGGCGTGGGTGCGGCGGTCGGCGTGGGCGTCGGGCCGCCGCCCGAATACGTGAACGCGCCGACCAGCGTGTATCCCTGGTTGTCGGGGTTCTTCACGAGCACGTCGACCACGCCGTCCGCGTGCGCGCCCGTCGTCGCGCTGATCGTGGTGGACGTCACGGCGACTCCCGTCGGCGCGACGCCGCCGATTCTCAAGGTTGCGCCGGAGGCGAAATTCGTTCCGGTGATCGTGACGGGCGTCCCGCCGGACGACAGTCCGGAGGCGGGCGCTATGGATGCGATCACGGGACCCGACACGGTCCCGAAGCAGCTCGTGCGCCCCTCAACGTAGGTGCGGATCGTCGTCAGGACCGCCTGGCTCGTCTCGCCGGGCACGCCGAGGAACATCTTGATGTCGGCGTAGCTGCTCCTGAAGAGGTGGCAGTAGCTCATGATCGTCCCCTTCTCGGGGGGGAGAATCGTCGGCCCGGAGTAACAGCCGGTTTCACCCGAATAGCAGGTGTCGACGGGCGGGCTGTAGCAGTGGGTGTGGGGCGACCCGAAGTTGTGGCCGAGCTCGTGAGCGACGACCATGAAGTCCCAGTACGTCGTCGAGATGTTCGTGGGCGCGACGCCGCTCAGGCTCGCGCTGACGCCGTAGCCGAAGCTGCCGCAGAGGGCGCTCAGGTACGCGATGCCGCCGCCGAGGCCTTTCCCGGAGAGCATGTGGGCCGTCGAGCGGGGGACGGCGGTCCGGTTCGCGTTCCAGTAATTGAGGAACTCTGTCAGGGCCGCCGACGTGCCGCTCGTCGCGTTCCACGGGTCGGCCGCGGTCGTCCAGATGGAGAGGTAGTTCACCTGGAGGGTCACGAGGACGTCGCGCTGGTATACGGCCGAGACGAACGCAAAAAGGTCGCCCACGTACTTCGCGAGGTTCGCCGTCGAGTTGAACTTCGCGTAGAGCTCGTAGTCCGTCTCGACCGCGATCCCGGCGTAATACATGACGCTCGAGAGAGCGCGCCGCGACGGCCGCGGCGACGCTTCCGGTTGAGGGGGCACGGGGAGCGTGTCCGTGCCGCACGTGAACGTGCGCATCGCGTCGGGCATTTCCGTTTCGGGGTCGAACGACCGGAGCAACGTCCGTCCGGGCGGTCCGTCGCCGTAGGGGTGGCGCTCGGAACCGAGGACCGACACGCGCCCGGCCGAGAGCACGAAGCCGCGGACGGAGCGCCCGCGCGCGAGGACGACGATCGACGACGGGTCGCCCGCCACGCGGCCCGTGAACCAGCGGTCGGCGGGCAGCGGAGCGAGGAACTCGCCGGCACTGCCGTGAATCACGATCCGGGCGCCCGGCGCGAACACCTCGAGGGGCGAGACCTCGAGCGTCACCTCCGTGCCGTCGTCGAGCGCGAGCGGCTGGGTCGTGACGCGGGCGCTCGAAGCGAGCGGCCCGTCGAGAGACCGGAAGATCCTCTCGTCCACGACACGCTCGGCCGTGGCGCGGCCGGCCCAGAGGAGAGCGAAGACGACGGACACCGCGGCCGTGAGAACACGTCTCCACGAGCGCCCGCGGAATCCTCCGATCATGGACACACTTCCTATGTAGTGCCCGGGCCCCACGCGCGCCAGAGACTGGGCGATCATGGGGGATATCGCGCCTCGACCGGTTCCTGGCCTGCGCGGCCGTCCGCGCCTTCGCGGGGGAGGCGCCGTACTTCTCGCGCGCCTCGCGGCCCGGTCCGGCTGGGCCGCGGCCGCCGCCATCGTCTTCGTCGCGCTGCCGACGCAGACGCTCTCCCTGAGGTCGCGCGACACCGGGCTCGCGCTAATCCTCGCGACGCTCCTCGTCGCGTGCACGCCCTCAGGTCGCCCGCGGCGACGGGCGAAACGCCGACATGGACTTCCGTGGCCAGAAGAGGCGCGACGACACCCACTCCTCGACGACGGACCCCGACGCCAAGCTCTACAGGAAGGGCGACGGCCAGCCGGCCCAGCTGTGCTACCTCGGGCACGTCCTGATGGAGAACAGAAACGGCCTGTGCGTCAAGACGAGCGTGACGCCGGCCGACGGATACGGCGAGAGAACGGCTGCTCTTTCCATGATCGACGAGCTCTCGAAAGACCGGCGCATCACGCTCGCGGGCGATACGGGCTACGACACCAAAGATTTCATCGAGAGTCTCAGACAGCGAAGTGTGACGCCACACGTGGCCCAGAACACGACGAACAGAAGGAGCGCCATCGACCGACGAATGACGCGCCACGAGGGCTACCGCGTGAGTCAGAGAATCAGAAAGACGGGCTGAATCCGAAGGCCCGGAGCCCCGGATTCGCCCGAAGGCGGCGGATCAAGACGAAAAGCAGAGGTCGAAACCACCGCTCTCGGCAATCTCTACCCTCTAGGAATCTCTGCTCTCGCCTTCGTCTCCAGAAATCAGGCCTTCTTCAACAGCCTGCTAGAGCGTCTTCACCCAGTCGAGGAACGCGCGCTGCAACTCCGGCGCCTCCATCCCGAGCGCCGCGGCCAGAGCGTCCGCGTCCCCCGGGCGGCCCTTCGCGACGGACCTGAGAAAGCCACGGAAACGCGAGGCCCGGTCGGGCTCGGCGAGGCACCAGCGCACGAGCATGGCGCTCGTCGTCCACGCGTCGCGCCGCGTTCCGGGGTCCGAGAAGAATCGCGATCCGGGCGAGAGGAGGTACGGGATCGGGAGGATCCTTCCCGCGCGGACGGACTGGATCCAGGCGTCGACCGCGACGCGGGGTCCCGACCACTCAGCCGCGGGGGGTTGAACGCCGGGCTTCGGGGATTCGAGGACGTCGATCGTGTCCGGCTGCAGGCGCCCCGCCCCGTCCACGGCGCACCACGCGAGGTCTTCCGAGAGACCTTCGTCGAGCCAGGCGGGGATCGAAGCGCCGAGCGCCTGCCGGGAGAGGAGATGCGTGAGCTCGTGAACGGCGACGACCCGCCCGTCGAGCGGCGTGCGGCCGAGTGCGAAGGCGGCGAGGCCCGCGCCCGCGTGTCCGCGCGCGGCGAAGAGCGGGCTGCCGTCGGCCTCCGCGAACCGGCGATAGCGAGCGTCGCTGGAATAGAGTGCGACGGCCTCGCCCGATCCCGGCGCGGCCTGGAGCCCGTACCGCGCCGCGTACGTTGCGGCCAGGTTGGACGCGACGGCGTCGAGGCCTGCCAGCTCTCCGGTCGCGGCGTCCGTGACGACCCGCCACGGCCCGAGCCGCGTCTCCCGGCCGAGCGGTTGCATCGCGTTGCGCGCCTTTGCGATGCGGGCCGGGTCGGCCGCTGGAACAGCCGGGGTGGGGGAGGGCGTGTTTGAGGCGCCGAGAGAGAGGAGCAGGGCAAACGCCGGGATCATCGGCTACAAGGGTAACGGGTCGGCGCCCGGCGTCGAAGGCCTCTGAAAATATGAAATGTAATTTAAGTTTATTTACAATTACTAGTTTGACGATGATGATTTTTGCCGTCGATTCTCTTGTTGACACGCCCGAGTTGTGAAACAATTCAACCAGGTTCAAGCCGGAGCACCTGCGGTGTAGCGGGCGAAGCTCCTTTGGAGAGGTTCTCATGGCCGCATGGGACCCAACGGACGGCATGCAGCCCGCGCTCGCGGGGGGTGGAAGCCTGTCCGAGGCCGCGGTCCTTCGCGCCGTCCTTTCCAACGAGCTCCCGGCGAATGACGACGTTGCCTCCGAGGCCATCGGCACGACGCCCGGCGAATGGGACTGGAACGCGCTCAACAACATCCTGCGCCCGAAGCTCGTGAGCCTCGCGATGCGGAAGTACCGCTTCAGCCGCGAGGAAGCGGAAGACGCGGTGCAGACCGTCTACATGCGCGTCCTCGCGCGCGACCCGCGTGTGAAGGACCCGATCGGCTACGTGAAGATCGCGTTCCTCAACACTTGCCTGAACATCGCGACGTCGAAAGAGCGGCGCACGGACCAGATTCCCGAGAACATGGACATCGCCGACCCGACCTGCGAGAAGGTCACCGCGCGCCTCGAGGCCGTGCGGATGGTCAACCAGGCGATCCGCAGCGCGGGCCCGAAGTGCAAGCGCATCGTGCGGCTCTACTTCGGCCAGGAGTACAGCCTCGCCGAGATGACGAAGGCGACGGGCTACTCGCAGAAAACCGTGTGGAAGCGCATCTGGGGCTGCCTCGACAAGATGCGCAAGGTGCTCGCGTGAGCGCGAACCCGAATCTCGCCGCCTGCCCCGAGCACTGGCAGCTCTTCGAGCTCGTGACCGAAGGGTCCACGGAGCTGACGGCGCACGTGAAGCAGCACGTGGAGACGGGCTGCTCGATCTGCAACGGCAGGCTCGAAGGCATCCAGACGATCGAGCGCGCGCGCGTCATGAAGGACGAGTTCGACGCGTTCTTCGACGAGCTGCCCTCCGACGACGCGCCGGCCGACGAGCGCGAGAAGTTCCTGTCGCAGTTCAAGCGGAAGAACCGTCCCGCCGACCGCCTCGGACGCCTCTCCTACGACGGGCGGCAGGTTGCGGCCGAGATCGTGAAGCTCGCGTCCGAGCAGGGGATCGAAGCGGCGAAGTCCCGCATCGAGGCGATCGAGGCCGATCCGAGCCGCGGCTACGCACTGCTTTACGCGGCGCAGCTCGCGATGCCGAAGGTCTCCAGCGACCCGGCGATGTACGTCCAGCTCGCGAAGGCGATCGCGGCCGCGTCGCGCAGCCTCCCGTTCCTGAAGGACAAGGGCCCCGCGCAGCCGGTCTGCCGAGAGCAGGTCATGGGCGAGGCGCAGATCCTCGAGTCGAACGCGCTGAACTACCTCGGCAAGTGCATCAAATCGCGGACGATCGCGCAGCAGGCGCGCGTCAGCTTCGTCGAGGCGGGCGAGGACAGCTTCGCTCTCGCGCTCGCGGACTACTTCGAGGGATCGGCCGCGAGCTTCGAAGGCGACTGGGCCTCGGCGTGGAAGCTCCTCCGCCAGGCGCTCGGCGAGTTCCAGCTCTACGGGCAAGAGAACTGGGCCGGTCGCACCGAAGCAGCACTCGGAACGCTCTTGGTCAACCGAAACCGAAACGAATCTGCGTTGCACTTCTTCGATAGCGCCCTCAGGGATCTGCATCCCGCGCTCGACGAGGTGTCCTACTGCTACACGCTCGCGAACAGGGCGGCATCGCTCATGTTCCTCGGCCGCATGGGGCCCGCCAAGGCGACGTACGCAAAGGCGCTCGCGTTCGCACGCCGGCTCGACC
>JBBQDQ010000196.1:0-6282 GCA_038319835.1 Thermoanaerobaculia bacterium
GGACGAGAGGTTGATGGTGAACGGTTCGACGTGGATCTTGCACGCGCCCGGCGCCGCGATGTAGCAGCCGCCATGGACCGGGCTCGCGAAGACCAGCGGCCGGCGCGAGGCCTGTGCGACACGCCCGGCGTCCTCGGCGAGGTTGTCGTCCGCGAGGAGCGGCCCCCCGGCCAAGAGCACCAGCAAGACGGGCAGAAGACGTCTGCAAACCATAGGCGGCCTCCCGATTGTCGGAATTCAATCTAGGTCGGGCTCGATGTTCCGTCAAGGCGGACGTCCCGAGACCGCGTCCGTGCGCTAGCATTCCCCATGCGCCGGACCGACGTCGTCTCGCTGCTTTCCGAAGGCTGCGTCTCCTGGGATGCGGCCTTCGCGCTCCAGCAGCAGGCCGCCGCGCGCGTGAAGGCGGGCGGGCCCGAGACGCTGTTTCTCCTCGAGCACGCGGACGTCGTCACCGTGGGCCGCAACGCGGGCCTCGGAGAGCTCCTCGTCTCGGAGGACTTCCTCCGGCAGAAGGGCATCGCGCTGCGCGTCGCGGACCGCGGCGGGAAGCTCACGTTCCACGGCCCGGGCCAGCTCGTCGCCTACCCCGTCCTCGACCTCTCCCCGGACCGGCAGGACGTGCGCCGCTACGTCCGGGATCTCGAGGAGGTCCTGATCCGCACCGTGCGCGACTTCGGCGTCAACGCGGCCCGCAGCCCCGTCCCCGAGCGCTGGGCGTCCGTCTGGGTCGGCAACGACAAGCTCGCGGCGATCGGCGTCCACCTCTCGCACTGGATCACGACGCACGGAGCGGCGCTGAACGTCTCGACGGACCTCGCGCGCTTCTCGCTGTTCATCCCGTGCGGCATCGCGGACGGCGGCGTCACGTCCCTCGCGCGGGAGACGGCCGCGCCCCCGCCTCCGCTCGAGGCCGTGGCGCGCCGGTTCGTGTCTCACTTCACCGACGTCTTCGAGAGGGAGGCAGGCACATGGGCGAACGGGCTCCACGCGGCATCTACGAGCTCCTGACCGCGCGCATCGCGCCGTGGACGGGCGAGAGCGAGACGATCGCCTTCGACAGGATCGTGCGCGCACCCGTCGACGACGAGACGGTCGGCCTCGTCGCCGAGGCGCTCGTGGACGACGACGCCGAGACGCGCCGCGCGGGGCTGTTCGTGCTCGCCGGCCTGCAGGACGACTCGAAAGAGCGCCTCGACCCGTTCCGGCCCCTCGCGCCGAAGGTGCGCGAGCTCCTCCTCGACGGCGACGCGGGTGTGCGTTGCGACGCTCTCATGGCCTTCGCGTACTTCGACCCCGAGGACCTCCACGTCGCCGTGCGCGAGTTTCTCAGCGACCCGGACGGGCGCAACCGGCTCCAGGCCGTCCGGATCCTCGACGCGGAGAGCAAGCCCGAGAACCTCCCGACGCTTCTGACACTCGGCGTCGATCCGTACCACGAGGGTGCGGAAGACGCGCTCGAGTGGCTCGTCGTGCGCGAGGCCGCGCGCGACGCGGTCGAGCGGACGTCCGGCGTGCGCTTCCCCGCGCCCATGGCCGAGGAGGACGTCGACGGCGTCCGCTGCGTGTACCACGCGTGGGACGCCGTCTGGAAATGGGCTGCCCGGGAAGGGATCCGCGGAAGAGGTTAGGAGGTCACTTCGGCCAGAGCCAGCCGAAAAAGCCCGCCGTCACGAGCGCGTAGATGAGGCCGTCGAACGCGCTGCGAAGCGTCGACCCCCAGGATTTCTTGTACCAGATCGACGCTTGCAAGAGCGCGAGGCTGTAGCCGTAAAACGCCGTGGCGCCCGCAAACCGGAACACCTTGAGGTAGTGGGCGCCCGGGGGGAGGGCACGGCCGGAAATGTAGGCGGCGGTGATCCCGATCAGGATGGCGTAGGCGAACCACTGGACGAACTGCTTCCCCATGCCGAATTCGCCGGCGAACACGGTCATCATCGCGCGCGGCCCCGCCTTGAACTTCTCCTGGAACGCCGGGTCCTTCCATCCCTTCGCGCTCTCGGCGCACGGCACCATGTAGTCGCCGGCCGGGATGTTGAGCTTACGGACGGCCGCCATGAACTCGTCCTCGGCGGGCAGCTTCTTGTAGTCGGCCGCGTGGTAGCCGAGGACCATGTGGATGATCGAGCTCACGACGAAGACGGCGATCGCCGACAGGAGAATGGGCAGCCAGAGCGACGCGATGGACACCATGGGGCCTCCTTCGAACTGAGATGGGTTCTCCGGCAGATCCTACCCCGTCCCGCTAGACTCGTCGCGTGAGTGCAGACGTCCGCCCGCGCTACGGCATCACGCCCCGGCCCGAGTGGCTGAAGGTGCGCGTGCCGGCGTCGGGCTCGGAGTCCGAGATCGCCCGGCTCGTCGAGGACAAGAGCCTGAACACCGTCTGCCAGGAGGCCCGCTGCCCGAACCTCGCCGAGTGCTGGGGGATCGAGCGGACCGCGACGTTCATGCTCATGGGCGACGTCTGCACCCGCCACTGCGGCTTCTGCGCAGTCACCCAGGGGATCGGACGCCCGCTCGATCCCGAGGAGCCGCGGCACGTGGCCGAGGCCGTGAAGACGCTCGGCGTCGCCCACGCGGTCGTGACGTCCGTGAACCGCGACGAGCTGCCCGACGGCGGCGCCGCGCACTTCGCCGCGACGATCCGCACGATCCGCGCGCTCGCTCCGGACGTCACGGTCGAGGTCCTCATCCCGGACTTCCTCGGAAGCGAGTCCGCGCTGAAGGCGGTCCTGGACGAGGCCCCCGAGGTCCTGAACCACAACATCGAGACGGTCGAGCGCCTCTACCACCGCGTTCGGCCCGACGCGATCTACGCGCGGTCGCTCCAGCTGCTCGCGAGCGCCGCGAATCGGAGAAAACAGGAGAAGAGTTCTTTGAAGGTGAAGAGCGGATTGATGGTGGGGCTCGGCGAGACGCGCGAGGAGCTTCGGGCGACGCTGTGCGATCTGCGCGGTTCCGGCGTCGACGTCCTGACCGTGGGCCAGTACCTGCAGCCGCACGCCCGCCGCCTGCCCATCGAACGCTATTACACGCCGCAGGAGTTCGAGGAGATCCGGGCCGAAGGAGTGGAGATGGGATTCGGCGTCGTCGAATCGGGCCCGCTGGTCCGCTCCAGCTACCACGCGAGGAGAGCACTCGGTCGCTGAGCCGACCCGCTCCCCTCTTGACCTTCTAAGAAGAATCTCCGGCGCTCTTCGGAACGTGGTTCATTCGCCGTCGTTCCCGATCGCCTCGACCGGGCAGGAGTCCATGGCCTCCTGGCACTGGGCTTCTTCCTCGGGCGTCTCGGCCTGCTTGACGACGTACGAATAGCCCTTTTCTTCCTGGCGCGAGAAGTTATTCGGGGCCGTCACGCGGCAGACGTCGCAGTCGATGCACTGGGTGTCCACGTAGAACTTGCCGGGGGCGTTGTCCGCGTAGCGGTCGTCCTTGTTCGCCATCGGCGCGAAAGATAACACGGACCTGCGCGGCCGAGCCCGTCCGGATGCATCATTCGCGGGATGTCCGGGCGCCGGCTCGTCCGCCTCTTCCCGCTCCCGAACGTCGTCCTCCTGCCCGAGACGACGCTGCCGCTGCACGTCTTCGAGCCCCGCTACCGCAGCCTCCTCGCGGACGCGCTCGACTCCAACCGCCTGATCGGGATGCAGCTCCTCAAACCCGACGGGTCGGGCGACGACGAGCCGAAGCCCGCCGTCTTTTCCATCGGTTGTGCGGGAGAGATCGTCCATCACGAGGAGCTCGAAGACGGGCGCTCGAACATCCTGCTCCGGGGCGCGTTCCGCTACCGGATCGAAGCGGAGCAGGGCGCGCCGACGCCCTACCGGCTCGCCGAAGTCACGCCGATCGGGATCTCCCCGCTCCCGCCCGGAGACCGGGCCGACCGGAGCCCCCGGGATCTCCGGCGGCTCCTCGCAATGGACCGCCTCGAGGAGCGCTACGCCTGGACGCTCGCGCACATCGAAGGCGTACAGCGGCGGCTGGATTTCCTGTCCCCCTTCCGCCGCCCCGGCGGAGACGCCCGATGGAACTGACTTAAAGGAGGCCGAGATGACCCACCCGATGACCACGACCACGTTCACGTTCGACGGCTACCGGATCGCGCGCACACTGGGCGTCGTACGCGGGATCACGGTGCGCTCCCGCTCGATCTTCGGGACGATCGGCGGATCGCTGCAGACGCTCGTCGGCGGGAACATCTCCCTGTTCACCGAGCTCTGCGAGAAGACCCGCAACGAGGCGTTCGACATGATGCTCGCGCACGCGCGGGTCGTGGGTGCGAACGCAGTCGTCGGCGTGCGCTACGACGCGACGGAGCTCATGCAGGGCGTCACCGAAGTGCTCTGCTATGGGACGGCCGTCGTCGTGGCGCCGGAGGCGGGCTCTCCCCCGCCCCCGCCGCTCGGCTGAACGCGCCTCAGGCCTTCGACGCCGGCATCGCCCGGTCGTGCGCCCAGCTCTTGATCGCCTTGATCTGCTCGTCCATGGTCCGCGACAGCGGCACCGTGTCCGTGATCATCTTCGAGAGGTCGTCCTCTGTGAGCTTGCGGCCCTGGTTGTACGCCTCGATCGCGGCGGCCTGGACGGCGGCCTCGATCTCCGACCCGACGAACCCCTTCGTCGCCTTCGAGAGGAACACGACGTCGAAGAGGCTCGCGTCGGCGCCGACCTTCTTGATGTGGACGTTGAAGATCGCCTTGCGCTCGTTCTCATTGGGGAGGTCGACGAAGAAGACCTGGTCGAAGCGGCCCTTGCGGATGACCTCGGCGGGAAGGAGATGGATGCGGTTGGCGGTCGCCGCGACGAAGACGAGCCCCTGCTTCTCCTGCATCCAGGTCAGGAACGTCGAGAAGATGCGTCCGAGGGACGCGTCGCCCTGCCCTGCCTCGCGCCCGCCCGTGATCGCCATCTCGATCTCGTCGATCCAGAGGAGCGCCGGGGAGAGCGACTCCATCGTGCGCAACGCGCGCTCGAAGGTCTGCTCGGGATTGTCTGTCCCGAAGACGAGATTCATGTCGAGGCGGAAGAGCGGCAGGTTCCAGAGCGCCGAGATCGCCTTGACGGAGAGGGACTTGCCGCAGCCCGACATCCCCATCATGAGGATGCCCTTCGGGACGGGCATCCCCGCATCGAGCGCCTCTTTCGTGAAGAGGCCCTTGCGCTTGACGAGCCATTCCTTGAGGTTCTCGAGCCCTCCGATGTCGGCCAGGGAGAAGCGCGGCGGCACGAACTCGAGCACGCCGTCCTTCCGGGTGGCCTGCTGCTTTTCCGCGAGCACCTCGAAGTAGCCCGCGTCGTCGAAGACCTGCCTGCGCGAGAACACCTTCGAGACCACGTGCTCCGTCTCGTCCGACGTGAGGCCCTTGAGCGCCATGGCGAGCTTCTTCGCGTCGGCCTCCGCCAGGCCCTTCTCGCCGAAGTAGCGCTTCCCGAGGTGTCCGAGGAGGGCGAGGATCTCCGTCTCGTCGGGCAGGTCGTAGTCGAGGACGTAGATCTCCTTGCGAAGGTCGTCCGGGACGACGAGACGGGGCGAGACGAGGATGAGGAACCGGCCGCGCCCGTTGAGCGTCCGGTAGGCGTCCCGGAGCCGCCGGACGATTTCGGGCCGAGCGAGATGGGCCGTCAGGTCCTTCATGAGGATGAAGCCGGGCGAGGGGTCCGCGAGGATCGCGTCGAGGGCTTTGACGGGATCCTCGGTGCCGGGCCGCCGCTCGGGGCCCGTCACGAGCCCGTCCACGCAGGTCCAGACCGAGTAGGGGACGGGCTTCTCGTAGAATTTCTGGGCAAGCGCCTGTACCGCGCGCTCGACCCGCCCTTCCTCCCACGACACGACGTAGAGCAGCGGATATCCGCCCATGAGCGCCCGCCTCAGGCGCTCCGGGCCCCGGACCGGTACTTCGGCCATGCAACAAATCTAACAGGCTTCGATACACTACGGCTCGTGAATCCTGAACACCTCGAGCTTTTGCAAAAACCCGAATGGAACGAGTGGCGCGCGGCCCGGCCCTCCTTCACCCCCGACTTCACGGACATGCGCCTCCACGGAGTCGACCTCGCCGGGAAGAACCTCGCGGCCGCCGACCTGTCGCGCGCCAAGCTCGAGGGCTGCAACCTCGAGGGCGCGATCCTGTCGCGGACCCACCTGACCGGCGCCTCCTTCAACGGCTCCAATCTGGACCGCGTCGACCTGTCCGACACCGATATGGACTATCTGCTCCTCGACCGCGTCTCGTTCATCGGGGCGATCTTCCGGAACGCGACGCTCCGGAGCGCGACCGT
>JBBQDQ010000197.1:0-6280 GCA_038319835.1 Thermoanaerobaculia bacterium
GTCCGCAGCCGCCGCTTGAACGCGGCTCGCGCCGCGTGGACGGGAGCGAGGAGGCCCGCCGGGCCCGAGACCCTCTCGATCTGGAGCGCGCTCTTGAGGAGGACGTGCGGCTCGTCGGGCAGATCGAAGGGTGAGCGGCGCGGACCGCCGCTCTCGGGCAGCCGCAGCGTCCCCTTTACGCACACCCGGTCCCCAACCTCGGCGGCGGGCGACGGGTCGGTCTCCCCCGCGACGACGAGGGCGACCGGCCCCTCGAGCGCGAGCGGCCGCCCGTCGACCGACGCGGACTCGACGTCGATTCTCGTCCGCACGAGCGAGCCGCTCGGCGACCAGGGCGCGCCGAGTCGCCCCACGATCTCGACGAACGCGCCGTCCGGCCCGGCGTCTCGCGCGGCGGCGCCGGCCAGAGCGTGCCGCGCTTCCTCCGTCGAGCGGCGGGCCGGCCCGAGCCATCGCACGCGCGCCGAGCCGTAGCCGAGGGCGGCCGAGAGGACGAGCCCGCCGAAGATCGCAAGACGGCCGCGCCCCCGGCCGACGGCGACGGCGGCGCCCGCCGCGAGGACGAGCGCACCGCCGAGGGGCGCCGGGGGCGGCGCGGCGAACCACACGGCCGCGACGATTCCCGTCGCGATCGCGAACGCGGCCGGCAGCGATGGCGCGCCCGCCCCGGGCGACCACGAGCGCCTCATGTGCGGCTTTTATCCGATCGGACGCCGGGCCAGCAAGGCCGCCGTCTCGATGTGGTGCGTTTGCGGAAAGAGGTCGAGGAGCGTCAGCCGCACGACCGCGTAGCGGTGCTTCAGCGCCGCGAGGTCGCGGGCGAGCGTCGGCGGGTCGCACGAGACCATCAGGACGTGTGGCGGCGCGAGCAGCAGGATGCCCTTGCGCACCTCCGGCGAGAGGCCCGCCCGGGGCGGGTCCGCGAGGAGGAGGGAGACCGGAAGATTCGGATTCTTCGAGTGGAAGAAGGATTCGGCGGATGCCCGGACGGGGCGCGCGAGGGGCAGACCGCCTCGATGCCAGGCCTGAAGATTCTTCGAAAGCGATTCGAACGACGACGGCTCGATCTCGACGGCCGTCACTTCGCCCCCACCCGCCTCGGTCGCGAGCTCGAGGAGGGGGTGCGTCATGAAACCGACACCTGCGTAGAGATCGACCGCGCGCTGCGGTGAGAGTCCGCGCAATGCGGAACGGATCTCCTCGAGGAATGAATCCAGGAGAAAGAGATTTCCCTGGAAGAAAGAGGAGACGGAGACTTCAAAGTGGGCGCCGCCGGCCGAAAGTGAGAGAGCCGACGGCCCGTCCGAGCCCACGAGGCGACCGCCCGGATCGAGGACCCGAAACCCGTCGAATGGTCCCTTCTTCACCTTCAAAGACACCCCCGGTCCTCCTCCCTCTCCCGCCCCGAGGCGCAATTCGCCGAGTACGACGGATCCGTCCCGCGACTCCAGCGTCAGCAGCTCCCCTTCCAGCGGCCCGAAAGACCGCAGGTGCTCGCGCAGGGCGGGCAGGTGCTCGAGGAACGGCCGGGACACGATCTGGCAGCCCTCGAGGTCCGCGACGACGTTCGACCGAGGGGCGAAGAATCCGAGGCGGCCCTCACGGTCGAGGTGCAGCCGGTTGCGGAGGCGGTAGTTCGGCGGCGAGCCGAGCCAGCGAGGCTCGGGCAGGTCCCCCGGGTTCAGGCCCGCGAGGCGGCGCAGCGCGTCGAGGACGAGCTCCGTCTTCAGCGCGCGGTGATGATCGGGCCGCGCAGCCGGCCAGTCGCACCCGCCGCATGCGCCGCGGCGCGCGAGCGCGCAGACGTCCGCTTCCGGCCGGCGGGCCTCCCCCGCTTCCAGAATCGCCTCGGCGCGCCCGCGGATGAGCCGCGGCGACGCCTCGTCGACCCTGAGACGCACGCGATCCCCCGGCAGCGCGCCCGCGACGAGCGTCACGACGCCGCCCGTGCGCGCGAGCCCCTCGCCGCCGGGCACGACACGCTCGACGACGGCCTCGAGGGCGTCCCCCGAACGGACGTCAGCCATGGAGCAGCGTCAGCGCGGGCAATCCGAGGAGGAGGCGGACTTCGCGGCGCGTCAGAGCGCGCCGCATTCGTTCGACGACCGCGGAAGACACGCCCGCAACGTCGCCGAGCGCGGAGGCCACTCGGGATTCGACGAGAGACATCTGCTCCGGAGGCAGAGAGCGAAGGGCCGACCTCACGAGGGAAGCCTCGATCGCCGAGAGCTTCGCTTCGGATTCTTCGAATGAAAGATCGCGCGGCAACGCTTCGATTTTCGCCGCGGCCTTGAGTGGTGCACCGTCCTCACTCACCCTTCTCAGAAACTCCTCACTCCCGTCTGCGTTCGAGAACCGCTCGCTCGCCGCGCGCAGCCTTGCCGAGAGCGAGGCAAGAGCTCCCTCTTTCGCGGGCGCGTCCGCGCCCGCCATGGGAGCGTTCGTCGCCTTTCCGACGAGGCCGCGGCGCTCCATCTCCCAGAGCTCCTCGACGGAGCTCGCGCAGTACGCGATCGAAGAGATCTTCCCGGCCTGGCCGCGGGCACGCCGCTTCTCGAAGGCGTCGCGCACGGCGCGGATCACGACGTCCGCGGGAATCCCGCCCTCGCGCCAGCCGCGGATGAGCGTCCAGTCCTTCGGCGAGAGGAGGAACGGCGTTCCGCGCTCCGCGATGAAGGCCTCCTCGACCATCGTCGCGTACGCGGTCTCGTCGAGCTCCGGACCCTCCATGTCAGAAAAGGACGACGTCCCCCGACACGAGCGTCTCGTCACCAGCCTCCGTTGCGAGGCGGAGGAAGCCTTCGGACGTCAATCCCGCGAACGCTCCCTTGTGCGTGCGGTCGCCGTCCGCGACCGTCAACAGGTCGCCCGGCGCGTGGGCCGAGACCGACGCGAAGGCCTCGGGCAGCGGATCGGTGCAGGGCTCTCCGACGCCCTCGTCGAGGACCGCGAGGACCGCCTCGAGCGCCCCGTCGCCCTCCCGCAGCGTGGGCGCGACCCCGCAGGCTTCCAGCGACGCGGCGTCGGGCAGGCCGCGGGCTTCGAGGTCCGCGCGCGTGCCGAGGACGTTGAGCCCGATGCCGACCACGGCCCATCCTTCGCCGTCCTCGTTCGAGCGGGCCTCCACGAGGAGCCCCCCGATCTTCTTCCGCGCGACGAGGAGGTCATTCGGCCACTTGAGCCGCACGTCGAGCCCGAACGCCTCCGAGAGGCCCTTCGCGAGAAGGATTCCCGTCTCGATGGGGAGGCGCACCCGGCCGGGGCCCTCGGGCCACGGCACGAGGGCCGAGAGCGCGAGCGCTCCGGGGAGACCCGCCCACGCCCGGCCGGCGCGGCCGCGACCCGCCGTCTGTTCGCCCGCGACGATCACGGTGAGCCGGATGTCCTCGCTCTCGGCGAGCATCCGCTCGACGATGATCCTGCCGAGGTCGTTCGTGGACGGCGTCGTCGCGACGAGGATCAGGTTGTGGATCCGCGCGAAGCGCCTCCCGCCGAGAGGAGCGAGCGAGCCGAGCGGCGAGCCCGCGGGCGGGAGCGGCTTGCCCGCGTTCACGGGGCGGGCGTCCCCAAAAGATTGCTTTCGAGCCGGCGGAGGCGTTCGGAGACTTCTTCGAGTTGCTGCTTCGTCTTCTCGACGACGGCCGCCGGAGCGCGCGAGAGGAAACTCTCATCCGCAAGGCGCGCCCGGATTTTCCCGGCCTCGGCCTGCAGCTTCTCGATCTCCTTGCCGAGTCTTTCGCGGTCCTCGGAAGAAATCTCCCTCTTCGGCAGCTCCACGACGAGCCCGATTCCCGCCACGGCGTCGCGGAAGGCGCCGGCGACGTCCACCTTCGAAGAGATCGTCACGCCCTTGAGCCGCGCGAGGTGGCTGAGGAGCGGAACCTGCCGCTGCAATTCCTTCGAAAGGGGTCCGTCGGGAAGCTCGAGACCGATGGCGAGCGGCTCGGTCTGGGCGAGACCGTTCTCGGCGCGCAGGTTCCGGACCCGCGTCACGACGGCGCGCACCGCCTCGATCGCCTCCACCGCCGCGCCGTCCGTCCAGTCCGCGTGCGGCTCGGGGAACTTCGTCATCGCGAGCCGGAGGCCGTCCCCGTTCAGCGCCTCGCGGATCTCGCACGACACGAACGGCATGAACGGGTGCAGGAGCGCGAGGGAATCGAGGAGGACTTGCTTGAGGACCCCGCGCGTCTTCGCCTTCTCGGCCTCGGGAACGTCGCTTCCGCGGAGGACGGGCTTGATCATCTCGACGTAGCCGTCGCAGAACTCCGACCAGAAGAACTGGTAGAGCGCATGGGCGGCTTCGTCGAAGCGGTACGCCTCGAGCGACGCGCTGACGCGGCCCGCGGCGTCCGAGAATCGGGCGAGGATCCAGCGGTCGACCGTCGAGAGGGACCGGAAGTCGAGCGTCGAGGCGTCCGCGCAGTCCCCTTCCGTGATCAGCGGCAGAGCGAAGCGTGCGGCGTTCCAGACCTTCGTCGCGAAGGCGCGGTAGCCCGCGACCCGCGTCTTGCCGAACGGCAGGTCGCGGCCCGTGCCGGAGAGGACGGCGAGCGTGAAGCGGACCGCGTCCGCCCCGAACTCGTCGCACATCTCGAGCGGGTCGACGACGTTCCCCTTCGTCTTCGACATCTTCTGGCCCTTTTCGTCCCGGACGAGGCCGTGGATCACGACATCCGCGAAGGGCGCGCGACCGTCGAACCAGGTCCCCGCCATGATCATCCGGGCCACCCAGAAGAAGAGGATGTCGAAGCCCGTCACGAGGACGCTCGTCGGGTAGAAGCGGGCGAAGTCGGGCGTCTTCTCGGGCCAGCCGAAAACCGAGAGCGGCATGAGCCACGACGAGAACCACGTGTCGAAGACGTCGGGGTCGCGGACGAACGTCTTGCTCCCGCAGGCGGCGCACGCGGAGGGATCCCCCTCGCCCGGCTTCGGCACGTTCACGTGGCCGTCCGGGCAGTACCACGCGGGGATCTCGTGTCCCCACCAGAGCTGGCGCGAGACGCACCAGTCGCGGATGTTCTTCATCCACTCGTCGTACGTCTTTTTCCAGAGCTCGGGCGTGAACGTCGTCTCGCCCTTCTCGGTCGCGTCCACGGCCTTCCCGGCGAGCGGGCCGATCTTCACGAACCACTGGATCGAGACGAGCGGCTCGACGATCGTGTCGCTGCGCTGGCAGCGCGAGAGCGGAACGAGGTGGCTCTTCTCGCCGCGGCGCAGCCCCTGCGCGTCGAGGTCGCGGAGGACCTTCTTCCGCGCCTCGGCCCGGTCGAGGCCGGCGTAGGCGTCTCCGGCAGCCTTCGTCATCTTCCCGTCGAAGCCGATGACGGTCACGAGCTCGAGGCCGTGCCGCTTGCCCGCCTCGAAGTCGTTCGGGTCGTGCGCGGGCGTCACCTTCACGACGCCCGTCCCGAACCTGGGGTCGACGAAGGCGTCCGCGACGACGGGGATCGTCCGGCCCGTGAGCGGAAGCGTCACGCGCTTGCCGACGAGCGCCTTGTAGCGCTCGTCGTCCGGGTGCACGGCCACGGCCGTGTCGCCGAGCATCGTCTCGGGGCGCGTCGTCGCGACGACGACCTCCCCGCCGCCCTCCACGGGATACGCGATCGACCAGAGGTGTCCGGACGTCTCGACGTGGTTGACCTCGAGGTCGCTCAGCACGGTTGCGCAGCTCGGACACCAGTTCACCATCCGCTCGGCGCGGTAGGCCAGTCCCTCGTGGTAGAGCGTCGAAAAGACCCAGCGCACGGCCTTCGAGCGGGTCTCGTCGAGCGTGTAGTACTCGCGCGTGAAGTCGCACGACGCCCCAAGGCGCCGGATCTGGTTCATGATGTCGCCGCGGCGCGCGTCCGCCCACGCGCGGCAGATCGCGAGGAACTCCTCGCGCCCGAGATCGTGGCGCGTCTTCCCCGTCCGCTCCTTGAGGTCGCGCTCGACGACCATCTGCGTCGCGATTCCCGCATGGTCGACGCCGGGCACCCACAGGACGGCGCGGCCCTGCATGCGCCGCCACCGACACAGGACATCCTCGAGCGTGCGCCCGAGCGCGTGGCCGACGTGCAGCCGCCCCGTCACGTTGGGCGGCGGGATCACGATCGTGAACGGCTCCGCGTCTTTCGCGGCGGCCTCGGGGCGGAAGAAACCCGCCTCCTCCTGCGCCTTGTACCAGCGCATCTCGAAGGCAGACGGGTCGAAGGTCTTATCGAGCTCTTTCACGGCGCCGCGAGGATGCCACGAAAGGGCGTCAGTCCGCGCGCTCGAGCTCCTCGAGACGCTCCCTCAC
>JBBQDQ010000198.1:0-6276 GCA_038319835.1 Thermoanaerobaculia bacterium
TCGAGGAGATCTGGCCCCGGTGATAAGTCTGGTGGTTCACGACGTGCCGCACGACCACCCAGAAAGGCGCCGTCTTCGCCTCGCCTTTGAGGTTCTTCCAGGTGAAGGGCCCCGCGAGGCGCGCGGCTTCGTACGCGGGCAGCAGCTTCGCGTGCTTGTCCTCTGCGGCGAGGAGGACGCGGACGGCGTCGTCGAGCGTCGGCAGCTCGTGGACAGTGGGGAGGCGCGTCGCGTCCCGGCCGGCGAATCGTTCGGCCCACGCGTCCGTCGCACCCGCGATGTGGACGAACGTGGCGCGGAGGGACGGCCAGCCCCCGCCCTGCTCCTTCTCGTAGTCGTGCTCCGGGATCGTCCGGAGCGCCTCGACGACGCGCGCGTTCGCCCAGGCGTTGAACGCGTAGAGGGACGCGAGGTCGTCGGGAGGGGCGCTCACCGGGCGGGATCCTCGACGATGGTGTTCGTGAGGGTCCCGAGCCCGTCGATCGTGCAGCTCACGACGTCGCCGGGCCGGAGCCACTGGTCGTGCGTGACGTTCGAGCCGTTCAGCTCGAGGAAGCAGCCGGTCCCGACGGTCCCCGAGCCGATGACCTCTCCGGGCTCGAGCGTGACGCCGTCTGCCGCGCGCCGGACGATCTCGGCGAACGTCCAGCTCATCTGCGCGACGTCGCCCTTCGAGACGGGGACGTGGTTCACGGTCGCGGACATCGCCGCGTGGAGGACGTTCCCCTTCGGTGAAGGCGTGAGCCGGTCCGCGAGCTCGTCCTTCGTGACGAGCCACGGCCCGAGGCCCGTCGCGAAGTCCTTGCCCTTGGCCGGGCCGAGGTTGAGCTTCATCTCCTCCATCTGAAGGGCGCGGGCCGAGAAGTCGTTCATGACGCCGTACGCGAAGATCGCGTCGTCCGCCTCGGCGAGCGTCGGGTTCATGACGTGCCGGCCGATCACGCAGAAGCACTCGAGCTCGAAGTCGAGCTTCTCGAGCCGCCGGCGGCCGACGCGCAGCTCGCCGGGACCCGTGACGGCGAGCGCGTTCGTGAAGTAGAAGACCGGGAAGTCGTCGAACTCGGGGATCATCGCGAGGCCGCGGTTCTTCCGGGCGGTCTCGACGTGCTGGCGGAAGGCGTATCCGTCGCGGATCGAGACGGGGCGCGGGAGCGGGGCGAGGATGTTGACCGTCGCCTCGGACAGGAACGCCTCGCGCGGCAGCTCCGAAGCCATCGCGACGAGGGCCTCCGCCTCCTTCAGGAGCTCGCCCGACCGGCGGACGAGGTCGAGCATCGAGACGTTCGCGAAGCGCGGGTGCGCCCGGGCGAAGTCGAGGATGCGGTCCTCGCCGATCACGGCGCCCATCCGGGGGTGGCGGCGGAAGACTCCGGACTGCGACGTCTCGCCTTCCGGCGGCATGAACGAGACGAGCTTCATCGTCGGGAAGTTATACACCTCCGCGAAGGTTCCGGAGCACGCCCGCGCTAACATCGCGGGTGAAAGCCATGCCACGGGCCATCGGACGCGACCGCCTCGACGTCGAAGGCGGAGGGCGCCTCCTCCTCACCTGCGACCGCGCGAAGGGCTGGCGGGCCCGGCAGGCGGCGACCGCCACGTCCGCGGAGCACCCGGGCACGGCGATCCGCTGGGAGGACGGCTGCTTCGAGGTGCTCGACGCCCAGCCCTTCGGCGAGGGCGCGCAATACGTCCTCGCGCTTTGGGACGAGCGTCATGCCATGCGGGTCGTCGAGTCCTACAGCGAGGAGTCGGAGGCCGCCCGCGACGCCGGGCACACGGACACGGCGCGGCGTTCGGACCGGCACGTGTATCTCTGGCTCGTCGCTCCGCTCGCGGGCTCGCTTCCCGGTCACGTTCAGGAGCGATTCGAGCACGAGTACAACGTCCCGGCCCGGCTCCTGAGCCTTGCCTCCGCGCTCCCGCTGTGGATCGTCGGCTGGCTTTCGCTGATCCTGCTCCTCGCGTCGTCGATCGGCGGCGCCGCGTCGTTTCCGGCTCCGCTCCTCGTGTTCGGCGTCTACCTCCTCGCCGAGTCCACGGCGCGCCTCGTCGTCTGCGTCCTGCAGGGCCGGCCGATCGGCTCGCTCGTGGGAACCGTTCCCTGGGAGATCTGGAGCCGCCTCGGGCGAGCGCACGCCCGCGCCTCCGGAAAGCCTCTCCCCCCGGAGAAGGAGGTGCGGAAGGTGGAGTCCGACGCCGCGCGGGACGCCCTCGACCGCTACCACGTCCTCGAGCCGGCCGCGGGCCTGCTTCCCGTCGACGACCAGGTCCGCCTCGCGGAGCGGTTCGGCTTCGACGGGATCCGTTGGGGCCGCATCGAGGCGATCTTCCTCATCGTGATGTTCGGGCCGCTCGGCGTCACGTCGGTCCTCGGGGCGATCTCCGTTTTCGAGGTCTCGGATCTTCCGAAGATCGCGGTCTTCGGAGGGATCGCGGCCGAGCAGATCGTCCGGCTGCGGAAGCTCGCGGCCGGGCGCCTCGCCCCGAGCGTCCTCGGCTCGCTCGTGCGCCCGTTCGCGAGGCCGCTTCTCGGCTGAGTCAGCGCGCCGGTTTCCCGGCGCGGACGATCCGAAGGGGTGGATAGACGTCGAAGACGTGTGGTCCCGTGCGAGTCACGACGAGCCCGGCCGCCTCGAACGAGCGCGCGTAGTCGCCCGTCCGGATGAAGTCCGACACGAGCGCGACTCCGCCGCGTTTCAGGACGCGGGCGATCTCGTGGCAGGCGTCCGCCCGGCCGCCGGCGTCCGGGATGTTGTGCAGACAGACGTTCGAGAGGACGACGTCGAAGGAGGCGTCCGGGAACGGCATGGCCCGCGCGTCCGCGTTGCGAACCTCGACGCGCTCGGCGACCCCTTCGGCCTCCGCGTTCGTGAGAAACGCGTCGGCGGAGTTGCCGGTGAGGTCCTGCGGATTCCAGACGTCGATCCCGACGGCCGTCCCGGTCGTGAGCTTCTTCGCGGCCCCGAGCGCGAGGAGGCCTCGTCCGGTGCCGACGTCGAGGACGTTCTCGGCGCCCGTCCACGGAATCATGGCGAGCATCCGGTCGCGGTGCCGGAACTTTCCCCACTCCGAGTAGAGGATCATGAGCGCGCCGCCGAGGAGGCAGCCCACCGCGGGCCCCGCGAACAGGCCGCGCAGCTCGAAGGTCACGTCCGCTCCGGCGATGCGGAAGGGACCCGCGCGCTGTGGCGCGAGCACGAGCGCCGCCAGCAGCAGCCCCGCGGCGACGAAGAGATTCCGGACGACGCCCGGGGCGTCGATCCCGTAGTCCGCCTGCCTCATTGGTGCGATGCTACGACGGTGAGCAACCGCCTCGCCGGCGAAACGTCTCCTTATCTCCTGCAGCACGCCCACAACCCGGTCGACTGGTATCCGTGGGGAGACGACGCGTTCGCCCGCGCGCGCCGGGAGGAAAAGCCCGTCTTCCTCTCGATCGGCTACTCCTCCTGCCACTGGTGTCACGTCATGGAGCGGGAGTCGTTCGAGAACGCCGCGGTCGCCGACCTCCTGAACGAGCACTTCGTCTCGATCAAGGTCGACCGCGAGGAGCGTCCCGACGTGGACGACGTGTACATGACGGCCGTCCAGATCACGACGGGGCGCGGCGGTTGGCCGCTCTCGGCGTTCCTCCTGCCAGACGGCAAGCCCTTCTTCGCCGGGACGTACTTTCCGCCGGAGGACCGGCACGGACGGGCCGGCTTCCGGACGCTGCTCCTCCGGATCGCGCAGGCGTGGGGGAACGAGCGCGCGGCTCTCGAGGACTCGGCCCGTCAGATCGCCGGCGAGGTCGCGCGCGCGGCCGACCCGGCGGGGCAGAGACCGGCCGAAGCCCTCTCGCGCGACGCGCTGCTCGCGCCGGGCGCCGCGCTCGCCCGCGCCTTCGACGCGCGCCACGGCGGCTTCGGCGGCGCGCCGAAGTTCCCGCCGCATCTCGCGCTGGAGTGGCTCCTCGCCCGCGGAGCCGAAGGCGACGCCACGGCGCTCACCCACGCGATCGGAACGCTGGACGGCATGGCCCTCGGCGGGATCCGCGACCACCTCGGCGGCGGCTTCCACCGCTACTCGACGGACGCCGAGTGGCTCCTTCCGCACTTCGAGAAGATGCTCACGGACAACGCGCAGCTCCTGAGCGTCTACGCGAAGGCGTCCGCGGTCACCGGCGACGCGCTCTACGCGCAGGTCGCCAGGGAGACCGGCGACTACCTCCTGCGCGAGATGCGTGGAACCGAGGGAGGCTTCTACGCGGCGACGGACGCGGACTCGGAGGGGGAGGAGGGGAAATTCTTTGTTTGGGACCCGAGCGAGATCCGGGAAATCCTCGGAAAAGAGCAGGGAGAAGATTTCTGCGAATGGTATGGGGTTCGGGAGGGCGGCAACTTCGCCGAGGAAGCGACGGGCCACCGCACCGGCGCCAGCGTTCTTCACCTTTCCAAGAGAATCTCCTCTTCACCGGGTGCGGAAGAGAGATTGGCGCCGCTCAGGCACAAGCTCCTGGACGCGCGAGAAAAACGAATTCCTCCTTCCCTCGACGGCAAGCGCGTCGCGGGGTGGAACGCGCTCGCCGTGTCGGGATTCGCCGTCGCGGCGCGGGCCCTGAACGAGCCACGCTACCTCGAGGCGGCGCGCGTCGGCGCGCGGTTCCTCTTGAACGTCTGCAGGCTTCCGGACGACGTCCTCGCCCGGACCTGGAAGAACGGCGAGGCGAAGATCCCGGCCTTTCTCGAGGACGAGGCCTTCCTCGCCCTTGCGCTCCTCGATCTCGCGGACGCAGAGGGGCCCGGCGCCGCCGGGATCTGGCACGAGGAGGCGAAGGCGGCGGTCGCCTCGCTCCGCGCGCGCTTCCGCCGCAAGGACGGCCCGGGCTTCACGTTCTCGGGGGCCGGGAACGAGACGCTCCTCTCGAACGGCCGCGACCTCTTCGACAAGGCCGTTCCTTCGGCCTCCGGCGCGGCGGCGCGCGCGCTCGCGCGCCTCGCGCTCGCGACCGGCGACGCGGCGCTCGCCCGCGAGGCGAAGGACGCCGTGGACGAGGTCGCATGGCTCATGACGCGCTCACCCCACGGCACGGAGTCGTGGTTCTTCGCGCTGGAGACGCTGTTCGAGTTCGAAGACCGGTTCGGATTCGGACCGGGGATTTCTTCGAGTGGTGAAGAGACGGAGGGTGCGCCGGTGCACGTCGAGGCAGCGGCCGTCGAGCCCAAGGTCGTCCGTGGCGGGAAGGGCGCGATCCGCCTCCGGATCTCCGTCGCTCCCGGCTGGCATCTGCAGGGCCCCGACGGACTGCGCGTGGAGGCGCGGGCCGACTCCGGCGCCCTATTCACCTTCGAAGAAATCCCCCTGCCCGCGCCTTCGCGCCTGCCCGACTCGACGCGCGACGACGAGTCGGGCTGGACCGGCACTTTCGAAGCAAATATCTCTTTCTCCGTTTCCCCCCGGGCGACGAAGGGAAAGAGAGAGGTCGGATTGCGCGTGACGTACCGCGCGTGCGGCGACGGCGCGTGCCGTCCGGATGCCGTGGCGGCGCTGTCGGTCCCCGTCGAGATCGTCTAGGGGGTCAGTGGCCCGCGACCTTCTTTTTCACGTAGCGGACGCCCGCGCCGAGGACGGGGACGTGCTCATAGACGAACGCGCCCATGTCGAAGTAGTCGCGGTGGTAGACGGCCTTGCCGTCCTTGAACCGGATGTGCGACACGCCGGGCACGACGATCTCCGCACCGCCCAGGATGGCCTTGTGGCGCATGTGCATGACCCACGGCGCGAAGACCTCGTTGCCCTGCGCGACTTCCTTGTCGAAGTCGAACCGAATCGAGATCAGGTTCTCGTAGAGCTTCGCGTAGTACGCGCGGATCCCGGCGATACCCCGGATCTCGGACACGGGGTCCCGGAACAGGATGTCGGGCGCGTAGAACTCGTCTAGGAGGCCCATCGAGTCCTTGTTGAAGCCGTTGAAGAACGTCTGGATCGACGGGTTGGCCTTGGCCACGGGGACCTCCTCGGTGCGAGCGGGCGCGGCGGCGAGCAGGAGCGCGAGGCAGGAGATTGCGACGACGGGCTTCTGGATCACACGGCGCCCCTTTCCGCGGCGGAAACGCCGCTGATCTCTCTACGACGGGCCGGCGCCTGGGGATCTCAGCGGACGGCGTCGAAGTAGGCCGCCGCCCCGTTTTTCAGGAGCGCGGTCACCGAATGCAGCAGGATGCGGTGGCCCTTGCCCATCAGCTCCCGGGCGCGGGCGCCGGTCGCGGCGACCGTCCCGATGAGGAGCCCGGCGTCGAG